>JBIIGJ010000169.1:0-5860 GCA_044236455.1 Pirellulales bacterium | reverse complement strand
TACCACGGCCCGCGGTACGTTTTTTCAAAGCCGGTGCGTTTTTGCGAGTCGCAGCGGGCTAGCGCACAATGGCGTCTGCGAGCTCGGTCTCAGTCAGCAGAGCACCTCATCATGGCACTTCGATGCATCCTGCCCGCCTTGGCCGCGGTCGTCGTGGCAGTGATGGTCTCGACGGCCTCCGCCGCCGATCCAGCCGTACCGCCCGAGCCGGGCATGGTGCAGCGGCACCTGCTCGACGCCCTTGACCACGCGGCCGAGACACACCGCGAGCAGTGGGCAGCGCTCGCCACGCCGGCTGACATCGCCGCGCGGCAGCAGAAGCTCCGCGACGCCTTCCGCGC
The DNA here is from genome assembly GCA_044236455.1 of Pirellulales bacterium. Taxonomy (GTDB): domain Bacteria; phylum Planctomycetota; class Planctomycetia; order Pirellulales; family UBA1268; genus CAMCQY01. The sequence goes on along the minus strand of JBIIGJ010000169.1, from coordinate 5,519 downwards.
GGCGATCGGCCCGTTTCCGAAACGAACGCCTCTCGATCCGCAGGTGACCGGCCGCGTGGAGAAGCCGGGCTGCACGGTCGAGAAGATCATCTTCACGAGCCAGCCCGGCATCTTCGTGACCGCCGCGCTTTTCCTGCCCGACGAACGAGCGTTTCCAAAGCCGTGGCCGGGCGTGCTCGTGGCCTGCGGCCATGCCGATATCGGCAAGGCCCACGATGCCTACCAGCGTGCCGCCGCCCTTCTCGCCACGCACGGCATCGCCGCGCTGCTCTTCGATCCGATCGGCCAGGGGGAACGGCGGCAGTTCTGCGATGCCCATGGAAAATCGACCTGCGGCGGCTGTCTCGGCGAGCACAATGCCGTGGGCGCGGTCTGCATTCCGCTCGGCCGCAACCTCGCCTCGTGGATGATCTGGGACGGCATCCGCGGCCTCGACTATCTCAGCTCGCGGCCCGACATCCGCGGCGATCGGCTCGGCTGCATGGGCAACAGCGGCGGCGGCACGCAGACGAGCTACATCGCCACGCTCGACGACCGCGTCGTCGCCGCGGCGGTCTCCTGTTACGTCACGAGCCTCTTCGGAAAGCTCCCACGCACGCTCGGGCCCCAGGATGCCGAGCAGAACATCTTCGGCCAACTCGCCTTCGGCATGGATCACGCCGATTATCTGCTCATGCGGGCCCCGCGGCCGACGCTCGTCTGCGCCGCCACCCGCGACTTCTTCGACATCGGCGACACCCGGCAAGCCGTAGCCGACGCGAAGCGGATCTACGGGCTCTTGGGCAGCGATGACGGGCTCGCCCTCGCCGAGGCCGACGCCGAGCACGGCTTCTCCCAGCCGCTGCGCGAGGCCGCCTGCCGATTCATGCTCCGCTGGCTCGCCGACCGCAGCGAGCAGGTGGCCGAGCCGGCCTCGCTCACCGTGCTCTCGGCCGCCGAGATCGCCTGCAAGCCGACGGGCTCGGTGCTCACCCTGCCGGGGGCCCGCACGTTTGCCGATCTCGCCGCCGATGAGTCGCGGCGGCTGGCAGCCTCGCGAAAGGCCCACGGACCACTCGATGCCGCCGCGCTGCGCGACCACGCCCGTAGCCGCAGCGGCATGCGATCGACGGACGCATCCACGGCTCGCGGAACCATCCACGATGCCCGCAGCGAGGATGGCGTGCGGATCGAGCGGCTGTCACTCGAAACGGAGAAGGGCATCGTGCTGCCGGCCGAACTCTGGACGCCCGTGGCCGGACGCGGTGAGGCAGGAGTTCGCGACGTTCTGTATGCAAGCGGCACGGGCCGGGCAGCGGCCGTGGAGTCGATCCGCGGACTCGTGGCGGCGGGCCACCGCGTGCTCGCCGTCGATCTCCGCGGCATGGGAGAAACAGCCCCGCCACAGCAAAACTATTTCGACATCGCGCGGCACGGGGCAAACGGCCAGGATGCGTATCTGGCTTACTTGCTCGGCCGGTCGCTCGTGGGCATGCAGGCCGACGACATCGTGGCCTGCGGCCGCTGGCTCGCCGACCGCGATGCGAAGGCGACGGCGGGCGACACGCCGCGGCAGGTCGATCTCGTCGCCACGGGGCTCGCCGTGATTCCGGCCCTGCATGCAGCGGCCGTGCACCCGCAGCGTTTTGCGGCCACGCGGCTCGAAGACTTGCCGCGGTCATGGTCGTCATACGCGGAGGAGGGCCCGCTGGCTCCGGGGCCGCTGCCACTGGCGAGCCTCATCCACGGCGTGCTTGAAGACTACGACCTCCCCGACCTCATCGATCTGGTCCGTGCTACTGCGGACTGATGTGCGGCCGCTGCAGCCTTTGTGTTGACGCTGAGCATAAACATTTGCATGGACTACCCCGAGCACGTTGGAGTTGACTGTTTCGAATGCAGAATCCGTGAGGGGCTGGCCGGGCCCCGAGAGCCGGCGTTGCTGACAAGCGCAGGCAGGATGCCGGAGCGCAGTCAGCATCGAGTGAGCGAAGGCCAGGATGGCCGTAGTGAACGTCCGGCGACGGGGTTCGGTCAGCCCCGAACCGCACCGAAGCGGTCCTTCTGACAGCAGGGCAATTTTCGCCCAGGAAAATCCCCGTCGGTAAATCGTCCGGGGGCCGAGACATTCTTCTTGTGGCAGCCGGTTTTCGGGCGGTCGCAGGAGCGATCGCCGGGTTGCCCGTCCGTCTTCGGAAGTGCCCCGCATGTCACGAGAAGAGGTCCCACGGCCCTCCGGCCTGCCTCCAACAACTGGCGACGACCGGCTCCATCGGCTCATCAGCGGGCTGGGCGACGGCACACTTTCCGACGCGGAGTTTCAGGAACTCTCCAGCCGGCTCGCCGATGACCCGCAGGCCCGGGCCGTCTGGTTCCTCCGTAATGACATCGACGTGGGGCTCGCCCGCACGGCCGCCGCAACAAGCGGCGCGAGGGCACCTGCTGCCCGATTCGCCGCTCCATCAATAGTCTCGCCCGCCGCACGCCGTCGCGGCCGGCAGGTCGCGGTCGCCCTCGCCGCGACCGCGTGTCTCGTCGCCGTTGCCGCGTTCGTCGGCCGGTGGATGCCGGGAGCCCGTGGCATCGTCCCGCAGCGGCCAACCCCCGCGGCCGCGGTCGGGCCAGCCCCGCTCGCCACCGTCACCGACGCCCAGTTCGTGCTCACTGGTGGCGCCGTCTCCACCCCGCGGCTCGGCCAGCCGGTCGAGGCCGGCAGGGTGGGGCTCGCGGCCGGACTGCTCCAGTTCACGCTCCGCAATGGCGTCGTCATCACGCTGCAGGGCCCCGGCTCACTCGATCTCATCGACGAGGGCAGGGCGTTCCTCTCCGAAGGGGCGGCGGTCGTGAAGGTGCCCAAGGGGATGTCGGGCTTCCGCCTCGATACGGCCACCACCGAGGTGCTCGATCTCGGCACCGAGTTCGCGGTGCGGGCCGGCAACGGCGGCGCCACCGACGTGCAGGTCTACGACGGCGCCGTCATCGCGAACCGCACCGGCGGTGGCTTTCCCACGCGGCTCGAGGCCGGCAAGGCGGCGCGGTTCGACGCGGCGGCCGATCGCGACCCGTCGCCGATTCCATTCGTCGAGGGCCGGTTCATTCGCAACACGTCGGTCTCGCGGCCGATTGAGGATCACCGGTATCGCGACGACGAAGAACGCGCGCTCCAGGTCTACGGCCGGCCGCGGTTCGACTCGATCGATGTGCACCGTGCCCCAGCCGGCATGGCGATCGACGGCCGGCTCGACGAGTGGCCCGCGCTTGGATCAAAGTCGGGATTCAAGTCGGGATTCAGGTCGGGATTCAGGTCGGGATTCAGGTCGGGATTCAGGTCGGGATTCGCGTCGGTGCTGCCGGGCCATGACGAGGCGACCCACGGCGTGCAGGGCCGCATGATGCACGACGCCGAGCATCTCTACATCGCCGCCCACGTGGCCGATCCCGCGGCCCTTCGCAACCAATACGATCCCGAACTCGACCCGCACATCGCCTGGCAGGGAGGCGGTCTGCAGTTGCGGTTCTCCGCCGACCGTCGGATGGGCTGGCCGGTCGATGCCAATTCACCGGAATACTATCTCGCCCGCCAGATCTCACCCGACGAGGCCGAACGCGAGAAGTCGCGGAATCAAAAGCTCTCGCACCTCACGCTCTGGCACCACGCGCCCACCCGCAAAGCCTGCGTCGCGATCAACCACGGCACCCGCTATGCCGATCCGATCGTCAACCCGATCGGAGCCCACGGGGCCTTCACTGCCGACGCCGACGGTCGCGGCTACACGCTCGAATACGCGATCCCCTGGCGGCTCTTGAACGCGGCCGACGATCCGCCGCGGTCGGGCGACGTGCTGGGGACGGTGTGGCAGGTGTTTTGGTCCGATGAGTCGGGCCGCCTGTGGCGGGATCAATTGATCGAGGTCCGCAACCTCGAAGAGCCGGCACGCATGTCGCCCCACGAGCGGGCCGCCTGCTGGGGCAGGGCGGAGTTCGAGTGACAGGCTTCGGGTGACATGGAGGATGCCAAGATGTTGATGGCCATGGATGCATCGCTCAATCGAACGACCACGCGGCGGGGATCGCGGCCGCAGGAAGCGACCGTCGCGCTGCTTTTGGGTGACGGTGTCGGTGCCGATCGTGAGGCCGCCCGCGGCGTGATCGACTACGCCCGCGAAGGCCGCGCCGCGTTCCCCTCCAAGGACGATCAACAGCAACGGCCGCCGGCGTGGCTACCCTCCCGCTCGCCGGACTGGTCGATCCTGCTCGACGCCGATGCTGCGGCGGTTCAACGCCAAACCGCCGGCATCATTGGGACGCCATCAGATCGGCGGTTCGTCGAAGCAGTAAGGAAGGGGCGGCTGCCTGCCGTGGCGATCAGTTGCGGACTGCGGGAGGCCGGCTCGACGAGCCTGGGCGTGACGGCCGAGGTGCGGTGCGATCACGCGGCCGCGATCGGCCTGGCGGTCGGTGAACTCGTGGCCTGCGGCGTTAAGACGCTCGTCTACGTGCCAGCCTCGACAGACGATCCGCAGACAAAAACCTTTCAACGGCATGCCCGCGCTGCCCGCCGCGACGCCCAGGTCGCCGCCGCCGCCGAGTTGACCGCGGCCGCGGTTGCGAAAACGGCTGCCTGGTGCTGCTCGCTTGCCGGACCCGTGGGAATTGTGGCGAGCCACGATCGGCAGGCGGCATTGCTGCTCGATGGAGTGCAACGGCTGGGGGCGAGTGTGCCGGGCGACATGTTCATCGTCGGTATCGGCAACGACGATCTCGTCTGCGAGGCGGCCACGCCGACGATCACGAGTGTCGATCTCGGGCACCGCCGGCTGGGAGTCGCGGCAGCGGCCATTCTGCATGCCGCGATCGGCGGCCGCAGCCGGCTTCCGCGGCAGCTGAAGCTGGCCCCAATCGGTCTCGTGCGTCGCCGGTCGACGTCGGGCCTCGTGGTGCTCGACGGCAAGGTGGCCGAGGCCATTCACCAGCTCCACGGCAGCCTCGCCAACGACCTCACGCCCGCGGCCTTGGCACGGCGGGTCGGCCTCTCGCGGGCCTGGCTCGACGAGCGGTTTCGCCGCGCCTTCGGCCGGACGGTCCACGAGCAGATCGTGCATGTGAAGGTGGCGGAGCTGAAGCGGCTGCTGGGGGAGCGGTGGCGGCCGCTCGCCGACGTGGCCGCCGCGTGCGGCTTCGGCTCGACGCAATACATGACGACGTTCTTCAAGAAGCACGTAGGCATGACGCCCGGGCAGTTTCGCGATCGCGTGGACCGAGGGCTCGAGCCGGCGTCGCGACGATGAAGAATCGAACAGACTTGAAAAGAATGTACAGTCCAGAAGTGGCGGAGAACGCCGTGCGATGCTACATTTTTAAGACGGTAAATGTGAGGCGGGAACGTTGGTCTCCACGCGCCTTTTTATGGGGAGAACACTCATGCGAGCGATGCAGCATCTGCCGCGAGTCCAATCACGCAGCAGGTCGGCCTTTACGCTGGTCGAGCTGTTGGTGGTGGTCGCCATTATCGGGATTCTCATCGGCCTGCTGCTGCCGGC
>JBIIGJ010000168.1:0-5866 GCA_044236455.1 Pirellulales bacterium | reverse complement strand
AAGGCGTCGTCAGCCCGGACGGCGATTTGCCGCCGCTGCCACTGCTCGCGGTCGGTGCCGCGGTGGAGAACGACCGTGGCCGTCACCGTGTCGGCCGCCACCTTGCCCCACGCCCGACGGACGAGGATGCGGTAGGTGCCGGGAAACGCCTCGGCGGCAACATAGCGCTCGCGGTGCGTGGCGTTCGCCGGATCGGCAGCCGCGTCTGTGTCGGCCAGCAGAGTGCCGCCGGAACTCGATCGCGGTGAGGAGAGCGAGCAGACCGTGCCCGCCGGTTCCTCCACGATCAGGTCGATGTCGGCGTCGCCGTTCCACGAAAGCTCCAACTCGATGTCGCGGATGAGCGCCCGCTCGACACGCGACCGAAAGTCGGCTGCATCCTCCGCGCGGTTCGCTTTTTCCAACGCGTCGAAGGTTGCTTTTGAAAGCCTGGCCGCCCGCGTGAAAATCTCGCGCTGGTCGGCGGGCCATTCGTGAGACAGCACTCCAGGGCAGGCCCACCGCAGCGTGGCGAGATCCTCGGAACGGGCCGCCAGCGTCATGGCGAGGGCATAGGCCTCACGATTCGCCGGGTCGAGGTTGGTCACCTGCTTACAGAGCCGGATCGCCCGGCCCGGTGAACCGAACCGCGCGAGGTAATTGGCCAGGGCGAGCAGATCGCTGGGCGACGACGCGAATTCAGCCGTCGAGAGCAGGGCCCGTTCGACCTCTTCACGTGGCCGTCCGGCAGCTTCCATCGCCACTGCCAGAGCCTCGTACATCCAGGGCTCGGCCCGTCCGCAGGCAATGGCCGCCGAGAGCAGTTCGACCGCGCGATCGAACCGTCCCTGCCGACCCAGTTCGGCCGCGGTGACACGCAACCGCGCCATCCGAATCGCCATGTCGCGTTCATCGGGGATCGAAGCGTCGGCGGCCGTGGTGTCGGACCGCGTCGGCTCCGCGGTCAGGTAAGCCGCGACGGCCGCCCGCATGTCGCGGGAATCCAACACTGACCGAGGCAACCCGATGTCGTTGATCGGAGGCTTGGCATCTGCCGCGGTTGTGTCCGATTCGACGGTCTCTCCCGCCTTCTGGCCGGATTGCGGGTTGCGCGCCAACGCTGTTGCTGGCTTGGAACGCGGGTTTTGAGGCAATGCCGCCGGATTCGGCTTTTCGCGGCGGGCCACCCGGGCCCGGGCGTCGGAAATCTGGAACATGCCACCGGCGCCGTTGCCGCCCATGCCGCCGGCCTGGATACCGCCACCCTGTCCGCTGTTGATGCCGCCGGCTCCACCCATGCCGCCGCCGGTCTGAAACGGATTGACGCCGCCACCGGAATTGAGCGGCATGACGAGGTCGCCCACGGGATAGACCTTGATCACCAGGTTTTCTGCCGCCTTGTCCTTGGTCGTGATCATCATCACCTCGTCCTTGATCAGGTAGGTGAGGTCGATGTCGCCCAGGATGAGCCGCAACGCGGACCGCAGCGAGATGCCCGAAACGCTCTGCGTGACGACGGTCGTGTCGAGATCGAGCCCCGCGTCCTCGAACGCCTTCTTGTCGGCCAGAATCGGAATGTCGTATTTGTCCTTCAGCTGATTGATCACGTCCCGCAGGGGCGTCTCCTGGAACACCAGATCGTCCACCGGCTGTTCGAGGGCGTCGTAGATTTTTTTCTCGGCGCTGCCAGGGTTGGCGAGATCGACTGACTTGTATTTCTCGCGATCCTTCGTGATTTCCCGCCAGCGGTCGGCGTTGGGATAGTAAATGGGCGGTTCATCGACGAACGGCAGCGCCGCCACATCGACCAGGTGCAGGGCGTCCATGAAATTGCGTTGCATTTCGCGGCGAAACCGCATGTTTTGCGTGTCGTAATGGAGAATCCTTGCCATGATGGGCGCCGTGCGGGCGACCTCCCGGGCAGTCATCGGCATCGGGTAGTTGCCGTAGATGTTGGACGCCTGCACGCCCATTTCCACGCCAATTTCCTCAGCCTCAACGAACTCATCCCGCTCCCGGTGGTGGCCGTACTGCCTGGGTGGCCGCTGGTAGCGTTCCTCGATGCCCTTTGTCATGAGCGCGTCATAGCGATCGACGAGTTGCTTGAAGCGGTCCTCTTTGGCCCGCAGTTCGCCGTCGAGACGCTGCCGTTCGCGTCCGATGGAGGCCCTGCGCTCCGCAGCCATGTCGCATTCCACCTTCTCCCGGGAGCGTACGACTGACTCTCGAATGCTCATCTCGATCTGCCTCGACAGGCGATCCCGCATGGCGGCATCGAGATCGTCGGAGGTGTTCACGGCCTGCTGCAGATCCTTGAGGTTGGTCCGGGCCTGGTCAGGGTCGGTCATCATCAGGTGCCGCGCGTTGCGAAGCCGCACGGCCGTCTCCTGCTCGAGCTGCTGTGCCCGCACCTTTCGCAGTGCATTCAACTCTGCCAATTCGTTGGATTCGGCGACGGCCGGAGGCAGCAAGCCAGGCTGCAGCTCTTCGGCCTGCGGGGCGGGCAGCCGCTGGGCGGCCGAGTGAATGACGGCGGCAGCGGTGTTGTCGGGATCGCGACGGAGAGAGGCCTGTGCCAATCGCACGGCCGCGTCATGGGCTCCCGCGGCCTCGGCCTGCCGCGACAGAGCGGCAAGCGTGGCTGCTTCGCCACGAATGGCGCGGCGGGACAGTTCGAGCCCCTCCTTGCCGAGGAGGGGCAGGAAGGCACCGGCTGTTTCACGGGCATTGCGGGCCAGTTCGTCGAGGTAGGCGTTTTCTTCCAGGGGAGTCGTGGCAGGCAGGTCGACCACGACGGGCGGCTCGGCCTGGGCAGCCGTGGCGGTGGTGTCGAGCTGCATCTCGATGGAGGCCGATTCGAGCGATCCTTCGACCAGCACGACCGAGTCGCGATCTCCGCGGAGCGGCGGCATTCGCGCGGGCAGCATCCGCAGCTGCGCGTCGGCTGCATCGCTGGAGATCGCGATCTGCTCGGGCCAGGCCGTGGCTGCAACTGCCAGTTCGGCCATGCGGGCACCGGCGTCCTTGGCGGCCACGGTATCGTCGGGAACGAGCAGCATGCCGCCCGTGGCGCTCGCCAGTGCTGCCAGGCAGGGCCAGTTGACCTGCGGACCGATGCCGATACAGGAGAACGTGATGTGCTTTGCCCGCAGTGTCTCCATGATCCGCTGGAAATCAGTAGGGTCGATGCCTCCGAGGCCAGGACCGTCTCCCACGTAGACGATCGATCGGCCGATCATCGGACCGGCCGCCTGCGTGTCGCCGAAGAGTTCGACGGTACGATCGAGAACCTCGATCAGATCGGTGGAGCCCAGCGGCGTTCTTGCGTCGAGGGTGTCGATCGCTGCCTGCAGGGCGGGGGCGTTGGCTGCCATGAAACCATCGGCCAGCGGCACGCACGCCACATCGGCAGCCGCGGGCAGATAGCGGTCCGCGGGCCTCGCAGCCTCGAGTATTCCCTCCAGTGCCTCCTGGCCACGGCGGCGAAATTCACCCATCTGGCTGGCTGACGTGTCGACAAGCACGACCACTCGAGCCGGAGGAGCCGGCCCGGCGGGCGGCGTCCAGCGCAGGCCGATAGCCGTCACGGGGGCAGCGTGTTCGTCACGACGGAAGCTCTCCGCGAACGAAATTCGCACCGGCGAGGGACGCTCTGCTGCCGAGGGCTGCTCACTGGTGGCGGCGAATGAGATCGCTGGCGTGCCGCTGGCCACCACGACCGCAAGGATCGTCAGGCTCAGCATCAGGCCACGCGTGAGGCCATAGCCTCCGCCCGAGTGGCGCCAAGAGAAAGAACTCGCTGCCATGGGATCCTCCGGACTTTCGCAGGGCATCGTCATTGGGGCAAAGGTGTGCCCCATCCTGTGAGCATATTTGGAAGGGCGCCCGCCGCCAACGTCGTTCTGCTCGCTATTTCCTGCAATTTTTGCGTTCTTTGCCTCCAGCCGCCCGCTGGCCGGAGGAGCAGGCGACGATTTTGGGTTGGAGTGGAGAGGCGGCCGCGGATAATGTGCGATCGATTCGTGTGAGGCGGCAAGCTGCCTGCCAGCGAGTTTGGCAACGGGCAGATTGCCGCGGCGGCAGAGGCGGCGTCGGCGGCATCGGTAGCACGCGAAGGCAACAGGAGTCTGGGGCATGCGTTGGTCGGTTGCTGAAGCGGTGCGGCAGGTGATTAATGGGTTTCGGCGGGCAAATCGCTACGCCGCGAGGGGGGGGGCTATGGTCCCGGTCTTGTTCCTCTTTCTGGCGGCCGTAGCGGCAGCGCAGCAAGCGGGGGGCGATCTACGGCCCATCGTCGAGGACGGCTCTGGCCGCACCTTCACGCCGGAGGAACGGACGAATATCGCTGTCTATGAGGCAGTCAATCGCAGCGTCGTAAACATCAATACCAAGGCCACGGTGCCCAGCGGGCTGTTCTTGCTGGAAGTGCCTTCCGAGGGCGCCGGTTCGGGCATCGTGCTGGATAAGCAGGGGCACGTGCTCACCAACTATCACGTGGTCGAAGGGGCCCGGGAGATTCAGGTGCTGCTGTTCGACGGCTCGTCGCACGGCGGAAAGCTGGTCGGCTTCGACCCGGCCACCGACGTGGCCGTTCTCAAGGTCGACGCTCCCGCCGACGTGTTGGTCCCAGCGGTGTTTGGGAGTTCCAGCAATTTGCGCGTCGGGCAGCGGGTCTTCGCCATTGGCAATCCCTTCGGGCTTGAGCGGACCCTGACAACAGGCATCATTTCCAGCCTCAATCGTTCGTTACCGACGCGAACCGGCCGTACGATCAAATCGATCATCCAGACCGATGCTGCCATCAACCCCGGCAATTCCGGCGGTCCTCTTCTCGATAGCGGTAGCCGGCTGATCGCGATGAATACGGCGATTGCCAGTCGCACGGGCCAGAGTTCGGGCGTGGGGTTTGCGATCCCCGTGGGCACGTTGGCCAGGATCGTTCCGCAGCTTATTCAGCGGGGAAAAGTGATTCGTCCCGACGCTGGGATTGCCAGGGTCTATCAGACCGACAAAGGCCTGCTGGTCGCCGCCTTGACTCCTGAAGGGCCCGCCGAACGGGCTGGCATGCGAGGTTTCAGGGTCGTTCGCGACCGCCGCCGCCAGGGGCCTTTTGTCACTGAATTTGAACGGGTTGATCGCTCGGGAGCGGATCTGATCGTGGCAGTGGCTGGCGAGTCTGTGCGGACTGCGGATGATTTTCTGTCGGCTATTGAGTCGCAAAACCCGGGCGATCAGGTGCTGATCGCCGTGGAAAGGGAGGGGCATCGCCTCGATCTGCCCGTGATTCTCGACGCAGAAAAATAGGGCGTCCGTCGGTGTGGCACGGTTCCGTAGACCTGCCGGGATGCTGGAACGCGGAGGCGAGTGCTCGCTCCGAAACGCCGAAAAAGAGTGGGCGAAAAAATTTTTTGCGGGATATTGAGCAGGCGATTGACCTGCCCAGCGATCCTGCTAGACTTCAAAAACCTGGGACGGCAGTCGAAAGGTTGTCGGCCTCAGGTTGTTCATTGGCAATTCGGCAGTTGATCTCTTTCGGTTTCGGCCGGCACGCGATCGTGACCGGCACCGACAAGGATCATCCTCAACGCACTCTTCGGAGTTGTGTTTGTTGGTGGTTTTTGTCGGCAGGAAAATAAAGTTAGATCAGATCTCTTCCAGAGATTCCTTCAGGAGAAATCGCCTTTCACGAGGAACGTTCTCCTGCAAGTCGGCAAATCAACCGCTCGCAGGAAACTGTGGGCAACTCGCACGCAAGTGCGAGCTGACAAGCCAATCAATTGAAGGGTTTGATTCTGGCTCAGAATGAACGTTGGCGGCGTGGATTAGGCATGCAAGTCGAGCGAGAACCGTAGCAATACGGGGACAGCGGCGAAAGGGACAGTAATGT
>JBIIGJ010000199.1:0-4271 GCA_044236455.1 Pirellulales bacterium | reverse complement strand
CCACATTTCGCAACCATCAAGCGAACGCTTGCCATGAAGGCTCCCTACCAGAGTCGGAACAAAATCTGCGACTGGATGAAGGACAGCACGTCGTGAAACCAGACATAGCCCAACGGCTGCTTGCCGCAGGCGATCCGGGCGGTGACCGTGGCGCCAGCGCCCAGCTCCTCCTTCTCGTGCCGTTCGGGATCGATCGTCACCCGCACCAGCACCGTGTTGCCCGCCTCGCCGCGAACCTCGGCCTGTTCGTGGATCTCCTTCACGTTGCCATAGTGGCGGGTGCCGGGATCGGTGGCGAGGATGTAGTCGACCGTCAGTTCGCGGCCGGCCTGCTTCGCGGCGAGGGCCGCCCGATTGATGTGGCCGAGCCGGTCGTCGGGCATGTGCACTTCCAGCTCCCACGGGCCGGTCTTGTCGGCGATGCTCATCAGCGATTGTCCCTTCTCCACCGGGCGAAGCGTGAGCCGGTCGCGGACCTGCCAGGTGACGATCACGCCGTCGATCGGGCTGCGGACCTCGAGGTCGTGTTTCTTCGTGTCGTAGAGCTTCCGCTGCTGCTCGAGGCTCTCGATCTCCCGCTGCAGCTGGGCCGCCCGGCCGGCGAGCCTCGTCTTTTCGTCGGCCGAAATCTTCTTGTCTTCCAGAAGGGCACGCCGCGTGGACACGAGCTGTTCCTCGCTCGAAGCCTTGCGGCCGAGCACGTCGGTGAGCGCCACCTCGAGGTCGGTGTTGCGGAGCGTGGCCAGCAGCTGTCCCTGCTTGACATTGGCTCCGTGCTCGAGATGGGCCTCCAGTTTTTCAACCACCCCGTCGATGCCCGCGAACACGTCGCGGCGGTGAACCGGCTCCAGCGTTCCCTTTCCTTCCAGCCGCAGTTCGGCCGGAATGAAGATGAGCGCGAGCAGGGCCGCTAGGGCGGACAGCACGGCCAGCACCGTCCGCGGCAGATTGCGGGCCGTCGTAAGCACCCGCGATTTCCCGAGGAAGTCGATCAGCCCGAAGAGCGGGAGACTGGTATGGGTGAGAGCATTGGAGATCGCCACCTTGCCATGTTCGGCCACCAGGTCGACGCGGGCCCGCTTGCCTTCGTCGAAGCTGCTCGACGAAAACCACTCGGCGACGAGGGCCGCGATCGGCTCAGGCGCGGTCTGGGGGGCCGCCTCCGCCTTGGCCACCGCCACGGCGTCGACGCCGCCCGGCTTGACCACCGTCGTGGGCCGTGGCTTCTCGAGCGGTATGATCGCCAGCGCCGCGGCGTGCGACTCGTCGATGTAATGTTCCAGCTCCTCCTCGATCTGAGGCGGCAATTCCCTGGCAGGATCGGGGTGCCAGAGGGGGTCGCCCGCGGTGGCCACCACCCGGACCAGCGACTCGATGGCCTGCACGGCCGAGGCCCGCCGCTCCACCGATTCCTGGCCACTCACCGCCTCCAGCCGCAGCTTCCGCCGCCGCCGCACGAGCACGCTCACCCGGTCGCAGCCGATGATCCGCCTCGCCTCGTTGGCCAGCACGAAGGCCGTGGCCACCGGATCGAGCGATTCGTGCACGGCCCGACTGAACCGCTCTACCTGCGTGAGCGCGGTCTGTTGGGTGTCGAGCGTTTTGAGCTGCCGCCGGCCGAGATAGTCGCCGGCCACGGCCGACACCTGCTCGAGAAACGTCAGGTATCCCCGCTCGACGTCCGGCAGATTCTGCTGGTGAAACACCTCGATGAGGCCGGCGCGAACGCCGGCCCGGTCGATCGGCGCCGCGATCACGAGCAGCCCTGTATCGTTGGCCGCGACGGTGCCGCCAGCAGCACCGCCGCTGCCGACCTCCGAGTGCGGATGCACGAGCAGCCCCGTCGGGTTCTGCACGAGCGCCTGCACGAGGGCCCCGTGGGCCGCCTGCGTCTCGGGAGTGGCGGCGATGCCGGTGTGTTCAACCCCGGCATGGCAGACTGGTTCGACGCGGCCGCCCTCGCCCACGATCCAGACGAGACCGGCCACCGCCTCCATCGCCACGAGCACCCGCTCGAGCAGCCCGCGGAAGAACTCGGCCTCGGCCAAGTCGCTTCGCGCGAGCTGCTCGATCTCGGCGACGAGCGCCCTGATCTGGCTCCGTGCCCGCTCGATTTCTACCGATTCGTCGATGCTCATCTGGATTCAGCTCGGCCCCGTTCGCGTTCGTGCTTTGACCACGATCATAGCGGCTCCGGGCTCATGCCCTTCAGGCCCTCTGCTCAGGCCCTGGAACTCGGCTGGTGGACGATCCGCCGCTGCACGTCGGTCTCCAGCACGCCGAAGGCCTGCTCGTGCCGCGCGACCGCCATCGCCAGGGCCGCCGCCAGCCGCTTCGCCGTGAAGAAGTTGACGATGATCCGCTGCGTGAGCTGGATGGTGTCGGGCGAGGTGCCGGCGACCTGCTTGTTGAGACCGAAGTCGACGATCAGCTCCTCGGGGGTGCCGGTGACGCGGCAGAAGTTCGCGTAGGTGGCAACGATGTGCGACTCATCGACGGGCACCTGCTGAGGCAACGATTCAGCGGAACGGGATTCATCAGCCATGGAATGCTCCAAGCAAAAGGGATGGTGGAAAACACCGACGAACAGCCCTGCGGCCGCGCGACCGTAGAGCCCGTCGGGGCCGGGTAGTCTACCGCCCTTCTCCCGTGGGGGCCAACGCTGAAACTCGAAGACGTCTGGTTTTCCTGAGACACCCCTCTTCCATCTCGGAAAATCGATAGGGTCACCGCAACCATCGCCGCTCCCCGATCCCCAAGCTCGATCCCCCGGCTTGCGCCGGGGGCTTGTATGGGAACGTGCATACAAGCCCTGAGCGGCAGCGACGGGACAACGGCTCAGACGCTTACGAACCGGTGTTGTGCCAGCCGTGGCGGGCGAGCCACGCAGCGGAGACAAACCGTCGTGCCAGCGCCCGGAAGGCCCGCAGGGCGTCGCGATGCCAGGAGGTATCGCCGGAGTCGCCAGTCATCTCCAGCCCGCCGAACCTGAGCCGGCAGGGCCAGCCGCGGGCGGCCGCCACCGTATCGAATCGCTCCGCTATCCGCAGGATCCAGGCGGCGCCAAGCGTCTCCCGCAACGCCAGGAAGGACGGATTGATGACGGCGGCCACCCTGAGATCGGGGCGGACTGACTGAGTGCCGCCGCGGGTGCGCCCCCATCGGCTCATGCACGCCTGCACTGCCGCCAGCAGGGTGCCAATCAAAACCAGCCCAGCAGCCGCCGCATCCGTGGCCTCCGCGTTGGCGGTCGAAGTCGTCCCCATAGCCACGCCGGGCAGAAATCCACGCAGGAGGAGCATCTGGCCGACGGCCACGCACGTCGCCGCAACCGCCCGCCGGGTGCCGGCAAAATTCATCCAGCCAACAAGCACCAACAGCGGCATGAAACACCGTTCGATGAGATGGGGATCGGGCAGGCTGCCCGGACGCATCAGCCGGGCGGAGGCGGCCGGCATCACGAGCACGACGGCAAGCGTGGCCACGATCAACTGCCAGACGCCATGCTGCGGCCGCTTGGCGCCCAGGAGCGACATCGCGGGGCACAGCGAGAGCGCCACGACGGCCAGACGGGCCGCGGCAGCCGCGGCGGGATCGGCAAGCCCACCGGCGGCCCGGGCCCCCATCTCGGCCGCCAGCGCGACACATGCCGCCGCCGACCAGACGGCGGCCGGCACGGCCGTGGAGCCCCGGACGAGAAACACTCCCCATGCCGCGATCACGGCCGCCAGGCAGGCGGCAGCGCAGGCGGCGGTGGGTAGGAGGGTGGCGGCGAGCAGAGGCATTCCGTCCAGACTAACAGGCGGTGCTGAACGGGTCGTGACGGTCGCACGGCGATGGAGGAATTCAGCGGCATCGGCCGGTCGCGCCGCCGATATCCCTCCGAGAGAGCCGCCTTGGCCGGCCGGACCTCACCCCGGACACCTCCCATGAAATCCAAACTCTCCGCACGGGTGCGTGACTCCCTGTGCGTGCCGGCTCTGCTTCTGGCCGCCTTCGTCGCATTGCTCCCGACGGCCGCCAGCGGCATCGAGATGTTCACCTACTTCGGCGACGGAAGCCGCATCGGCCTCCCCAATCTCGAGGTGCCCGTGGAGGCGTATCCCGGGATTCCACTCCGCAGCGATCGCCTCAGGGCCCGGCGGCGGGCCATGCAGAACGGCCCCGGGTCCACCGTGCGGCTGGGCCCCACAGGCCTGCCGACGCGACCGGGCGGAATCACGATCCGGGCCATGCCGCCGCAGCAGCCGCTGCCAGCGCAGCCGCAGCCG
>JBIIGJ010000012.1:0-57654 GCA_044236455.1 Pirellulales bacterium | reverse complement strand
ACCTTCACGCCGTGCACCCCCAGTTCGTGACCGGCCTCCTCATATTTGTGGCTCGATTCGAGGAGCGCCTTCGAGGGAATGCAGCCGACCCGCAGGCAGGTGCCCCCGAGCTTCTCCTCCTTCTCGATGACGGCGGCCGTCATCCCCAACTGCGCAGCCCTGATCGCCGCGACATAGCCACCCGGACCGCCACCAATCACCACCAGATCATGCTGTGCCATGTTCCGCTTTCTGCTTGTTTCACACCTCGAGCATCAGCCGGCTCGGATCCTCGATCGTGTCCTTGATTCGCTTGAGGAACGTCACCGCCTCGCGACCGTCGACCAGCCGGTGATCGTAGGTCAGCGCCAGATACATCATCGGGCGGATCACCACCTGGCCATTCACCGCCATCGGCCGATCCTGGATCGCATGCAGGCCGAGGATGCCGCTCTGCGGCGGGTTGATGATCGGCGTGCTCATCATCGAGCCATAGACGCCGCCGTTGGAGATCGTGAACGTGCCCCCTTGGAGCTCGTCCAGCTTGAGCTTGTTGTCGGCGGCACGGCGGGCGAAGTCATTGATCGCCAGCTCGATGCCGGCGAACGACATGGTTTCGGCGTTGCGGAGCACCGGCACGACGAGCCCCTTGCCACCGCCGACAGCGATCCCGATGTCGCAGTAGTCGCGATAGACGATGTGCGGCTCGCGATACTCGGCATTGACCTGCGGCACCGCGCGGAGCGCCTCGACGGCGGCCCGCACGAAAAAAGACATGAAGCCCAGCTTCACGCCATGCCGCTCCTGGAACACATCCTTGAACTTCGACCGCAATGCCATCACGGCCGACATGTCGACCTCGTTGAACGTCGTGAGCAACGCCGCCTGCTGCTGGGCCTCGACCAACCGCTCGGCGATCCGCTGACGGATCGGGCTGATGAGCACATAGCGTTCCTCGCGGCTGCCCCCCGCGGCCAGGCCGCCTGCTGTTTTGGCCGGCACGACCGCGGCCGGGCGGGCGGCGGGAGCTGGCGCGGCCGGCTTCGCCGCGGCAACCGCGGCATCGGACTTGGTCACACGGCCACCGGGCCCGGTGCCAGTCGCCGCCGAGGCTGGCACACCGGCCTCACCGAGCACGCGAGCCGCCGCCGGCATCACGCGAGGCGGCTGCACCGAACCGATGTCGGTCCGCCCATCGGTCCGCTTCACATCGACGACCGGCTGCGCGGGCGACGCCGGCGCCGGAGCGGCTTGAGCGGCCCCTGCTGGCTCCAGGTAGCCGATCACCTCGCCTACCTTCGCCTTCTCGCCGCTGCCCTTGAGCACCTTCGTCACCGTTCCCGCCACCGGGGCCGGCAGATCCACCGTCGCCTTGTCGCTTTCGATCTCCACGATCGACTCGTCGAGCGAGACGGCGTCTCCCTCCCGCTTCTTCCAGGTGCCGATCATGACCTCGGTGATCGATTCACCGACTTCGGGGACTTTGAGTTCGAGTGGCATGGGAGACCGTTGCGTTGCAGGGGGTGGAAAGGACTGGGTGAATTCAATGTCTGGCAGGGGCTGATGCCGCCATGAATAGCTGTGGATGCACTAGCTGTGGAAGGCGGCGGAAAGCAGCTCGTTCTGTTCCAGGTCGTGGCTCTTTTTGGAGCCCGTGGCGGGACTGGCGGCACTCTGCCGGCAGACACCCGAAAACGGAAAGCGATCGAGCAGCTTCTCGCCGAAGTGGATGCGGAAGAACCGCCAGGCGCCCATATTTTCCGGCTCTTCCTGGACCCAGACGGCCGGCGTGCCCGCCGCGTAATCGGCCAGCGCCGCCTCCAGCGCCCGCTTCGGCAGCGGATAGAGCTGTTCGACACGCACGATGGCCACGTCGCGACGCCCCAACTCCTGCCGCCGCTTCTCCAACTCGTAGGCGACCTTGCCGGAACAGAGCAAGATCCGGCGGACATCCCGCGCCGGCACGGCCGAAGCATCGGGGATCACCCGCTGGAACGTACCTTTCACGAGATCGTCCATGTTCGACACGCAGGCCGGATTCCGCAGCAGGCTCTTGGGCGTCATCACGATCAGCGGCTTCCGCCAGACCCGCAGCACCTGCCGCCGGAGGCAGTGGAACATCTGCGCGGGAGTCGTCGGCTGCACCACCTGGATGTTGTCCTTGGCCGCCAACGACAGAAACCGCTCGAGGCGGGCGCTCGAGTGCTCGGGCCCCTGCCCCTCGAAGCCGTGCGGCAGCAGCATCACGATGCCCGAGAGCCGGTTCCACTTGTCCTCGGCGCTCACGATGAACTGGTCGATCACGACCTGCGCGACGTTCACGAAGTCGCCAAACTGCGCCTCCCACATCACGAGACCGTCCGGGCAGTCGAGGCTGTAGCCGTATTCAAAACCGAGAACGCCCATCTCCGACAGCGGGCTGTTGTAGATCTCGACCGGAGCCTGGTCCGGCGACAGGTGCTCCAGCGTGCAGTAGGTGTCGTCGGTCACCACGTCATGGATCACGGCATGGCGATGGCTGAACGTGCCACGTTGGCTATCCTGACCGGAGAGCCTCACCCGCATGCCCTGCGTGGCGAGGCTGGCCAGCGCCAGCGCCTCCGCGGCCGACCAGTCGAGCGGCTGACCGCCCCGCGCCATCTGCTGGCGTCCCTCGAGGAACTTCTGAATCTTGGCGTGCGGCTGGAATCCTTCCGGAAGGGCGATCAGGCGGTCGAGCAGGTGCTCGAGCACCTCGCGGCGGACGCCCGTGTCGACGTCGGCGGCCTCCCGCTCGCGACCGCCGACATAGAAGGCCCAGACACCCCCCACGTCGCTGCGATGCACATAGTCGTCGCTCTTGGCGACCGACAGTTCCGCATCGAGCCTGGCCCGGTGCTCGTCGGCGATCTGCATCGCCTCTTCGCGGGTGATCTCGCCAAGCTTCAAGAGCTTTTCCAGGTAGCTCTCGTGCACGCTCGGCCGCCGCTCGATCACACGATACAGCGCCGGTTGCGTGAACGCCGGTTCGTCGGCCTCGTTGTGGCCACGGCGACGGAAGCAGTACATGTCGATGACGACGTCGCGCTGGTACTCGCGGCGGAAATCCATGGCGAGGTTCACCACCTGCGCTACGGCCTCCGGATCCTCGCCGTTGACGTGGAAGATCGGGATCTGCAGCATCTTCGCCACGTCGGTCGCATACATGCACGACCGCGACTCCCGTGGACCGGTCGTGAAGCCGATCTGGTTGTTGACGATCACGTGGAGCGTGCCACCCGTGCGATAAGCCTCCAACTCGCTGAGGTTCAGAGTCTCCTGGATGATGCCCTCGCCGGCGAAGGCCGCGTCGCCGTGAATGAGGATGACCATGCCGTTCTGGCGGGCCTGATCCGCGGATCGGTCCTGCCGGGCACGCATGCGGCCGATCGCCACCGGATTCACGAACTCCAGATGGCTCGGGTTGAAGCAGAGCGTAAGGTGCACGCCCCGACCGTTGGCAGCGGCGTAATCGGTCGAGTGGCCGAGGTGATACTTCACGTCGCCACGGCCGACGTGAAGTTCCGGATCCATGTCGGCGAACTCACGGAAAATCCGCTGCGGGCTCTTCCCCATGATGTTTGCAAGCACGTTGAGCCGGCCGCGATGCGCCATCGCCAGCACGATGTCGCCGATATCCTGCGAGGCCGCCCGCTCGATCGACATTTCCACCAGCGGGATCAGGCTCTCCGACCCCTCCAGCGAGAAACTCTTCGCGCCGAGGAACCGCTTCTGGATGAACTCCTCGAACACCGCCGCGGTCGTCATCTGGCGGTAGATTCGCAACTGCTGCTTGCGATCGAGCTGGATGCGGTTTTCACATCCCTCCATGCGCACCTGGAGCCACTGCCGCACCCGCAGGTCGTCCATGTGCATGAACTGCACGCCGATCGACCGGCAGTAGGTGTTGCGGAGCCGCTTGATGATCTGCCGCAGCGACATCGACTGCGGACCTTCGATCGTGTCGGTCGAGAACGACCGATCCATGTCGGCTTCGGTGAGGTGGTAGAACTGCGGATCAAGCTCCGGCAGACCCGGCCGCGGCCGGCCCAGCGGATCGATCTCGGCCATCAGGTGGCCACGCACGCGGTAGGCCCGCACGAGCTGGTCGACGCGGTCCTGCAGGAACGCCACCCGCTCCTCGCCCGCCGTGCCCGTCGCCACCGGCAACGGCAACGGCATCGCCTCACCTGCCGGCGCGTTGGGCAGCCGCACGTCGCCATTGGCGATCGCCACGGCATGCCCCGTGGCAATGCCGTCGGGGGCTACCAGTTTCTTGACCGGCAGGATCGCCGCCGACGCATGGGCCGCACCATTCGTGCCGGCCGCGGCCGGCGCTTTGGCTCCAGCCGCAACGGGGGCCGGCGTCACGGCCCCCGACCTCAGCGCGTCGAAGTAGGTCCGCCATTCGGGATCCACACTGGCCGGGTCGTTCTGATACTGCTCGAAGAGTTCCTCGAGAAAGGCGAGGTTTGCTGTTCCCGCCGCATCGATACTGTCGGTCGTACTCACTGGTGGCCCTGCAGGTCGTGGCGTTCAGGTCGTGGGTTCGGAATTCACGTCGATATCAGAGAGCAGCGGCGTTCCTGACGTTCACATCGCCAGCACTCACATCGCGAGAAGCAGGCGGCCCGGGCTCTCCAGATACCCGATGACCTCCTTGAGAAACCGGGCGGCGGCGGCGCCGTCGATGACCCGATGGTCATAGGAGAGCGACAGCGGCATCATCAGCCGGGCCTCGATGCGGTCGTCGCGGACGACCGGAATCTTCCGCGAGCGGCCAACTAGCAGGATCGCCACCTCGGGCCAGTTGATGATCGGCGTGGAATAGGTCCCGCCGATAGCCCCGAGGTTGCTGATCGTGAACGTGCCGCCGCGGAGGTCCTCGATGCCGTACTGCGAGTTCTTGGCCTTCTCGGCGGTGTCGGCGACGGCCTGGGCGATCTGCGGGATCGACATCTCGTCGCAGTTGCGGAGAACGGGCACGACCAGACCGCGGGCCGTGTCGACCGCTAGGCCGATGTTGACGTAGTCCTTGTAGACGAGTTCGCCCTTCTCCATGTCGATGGAGGCGTTCACGACTGGATGCTGTCGCAGCGACAGGCTCACAGCCTTGATCACGAACCCCAGCGCGGTCAGCTTGACATTGCTCTTCGCGTATTCCTGGGCGCTCGCCTTGCGAAGATGCTCCAACTCCGTCACGTCGGCATCATCAAAATTCGTGAGGTGCGGAATCGTCGACACGCTGCGGACCATGTTGGCGGCGATCGTCTTCCGCATCCGCGACAACTGCTCGCGACGCACCGGGCCCCAGTCATCCCGCTCCGTGGCGCCCGTGTCGGACGTCCGAGACCGCGTCGCCGTGCCCTGCCCACCGGCCTGCCGAACGGCGGTGATCACGTCCTCGCGCACGATCCGACCGGCCGGGCCACTGCCCCGAACCCGCCCCAGATCAACACCCAACTCCCGCGCCAACCGCCGTACCGCGGGGCCAGCAGGATCGACAGCGGCCGTGGCCGCCGCCTCTGTCTCCACCACCGCAGCCCGCGGGCTGCTTGCCACCGCGACCGGAGCAGCCGGGGCCGGCTGAACGGGAGCAGGAGCCTGAGCAGCGACTGGCTTCGAAGCCGGTGCCGGTACTGGTGCTGGTGCCGGTGCCTGCGGAGCCGGCTTGGCGGGAGCCGCGGCGGCGCCGGCGGCATCGAGCACCACGAGGGTCTGCCCCACCTTGACCGTGTCGCCCTTCTTGACGAGTACCTGAGCGATGCGACCGCCAGGCGGACACGGCACTTCGATCACAGCCTTGTCGGTCTCCACCTCCAAGAGCGCCTGCCCGGGCTTCACGACATCGCCTTCCGACACGAAGACAGTCACGACATCGCCAGATGCGATGTTTTCGCCCAGATCGGGCAGCTTGAATTCGATTGCCATGGACTCCGTTGCTCTTGTTGACTCTTGGGGTTGGCTTCTTGGCCTGATGTCAGAAACACACTTTGTTCAGGAAACTCATACGACACACCGCCCGTCTCAGGCCGATGCGGCATCGACCTTGTCGGGATTCACGCCCAGCCGCCGGATGGCCTCGGCCACCACGTGCGTCCCGATGGCACCTTCCGCCGCCAGCCGCGACAGCGTGCCGATGGCGATGCACTCGGCGTCGACCTCGAAGTGCCTACGCAGCGGGCCGCGGGTGTCGCTGCGACCAAACCCGTCGGTGCCCAGCGTGAACAGCCCCCCAGGAATCCAGGGATCGAGCTGCTCGGGAACCGTCCGCACATGGTCGCTAGCCGCCACAAAGACGCCCTTCGCACCGGCCACCTGGTCTTCCAGGTAGCTCCGCCGCGGCGTGGACTCTGGATGCAGCATGTTCCAGCGGCGGCACTCCTGCGCCTCGCGACGCAGTTCCTTCCAGCTGGTCACGCTCCACACGGTGCTGGCCACACCCCAGTGCTCAGCCAGCAGCTCGGACGCCCGAATCACCTCCCGCAGGATGGCGCCCGAGCCGAGCAGGTTCACGTGCGGCAGCGGGCCCGCCGCCGGCGCCTTCGCCGACACTTCGCGGAGCCTGTACATGCCCTTGAGAATGCCCTCCTGGCAGCCCGGCGGCATCGGCGGCATCTCGTAATTTTCGTTGTAGACCGTGATGTAGTAGATCCAGTCTTCACCCTTCGCATACATGCGGTCCATGCCATCCAGCATGATGACCGTCGCCTCATAGACGAACGCCGGGTCGTAGACCTTCACGGTCGGATAGGCAATGGCGAACAGCTGGCTGTTGCCATCCTGATGCTGCAGCCCCTCGCCGGCGAGCGTCGTCCGGCCGGCCGTGCCGCCGAGCAGGAAGCCGCGGGCCCGGCAGTCGCAGGCCGCCCAGATCTGGTCACCGATCCGCTGGAAGCCGAACATCGAGTAGTAGATGAACATCGGGATCATCGGCACGCCATGGCTGGCATAGGCCGTGCCGGCAGCGATGAAGCTCGAGATGCTGCCCGCCTCGGTGATGCCCTCCTCGAGGATCTGTCCGTCCTTGGCCTCGCGGTAGTAGAGCAGCTGATCCGAGTCGACCGGCTCATAGAGCTGGCCGCTGTGGGCATAGATGCCGCACTGCTTGAACAGCGGATCCATACCGAACGTCCGCGACTCGTCGGGCACGATCGGCACGATGTATTTGCCGACGTGCTTATCCTTCAGCAGCGATGCCATCAGCGTGACCACGCCCGTGGTCGTGGAGACCTCGCGGCCGGCACTCTTCTCGATGAAGCTGGTGTATTCCTCGAGCGACGGCGTTTTGAGCAGCGGAGCCTGCTTGGGCCGGGTGGGCACAGGGCCGCCGAGGGCCGCACGCCGCTCCCGCAGATACTTCATCTCGGGCGAATCTTCCGGCGGCCGGTAGAAGGGCGCCTTGGCGACCTCGTCGTCGGAGATCGGAATCCCGAACCGGGTGCGGAAAGCCCGCAGCTCCTCTTCGTTGAGCTTTTTCTGCTGGTGGGTGACGTTGCGACCCTCGCCCACCTCGCCGAGGCCGTAGCCCTTGATCGTCTTGGCGATCACGACGGTCGGTTTGCCGTGGCACTTCATCGCCGCGTCGTAGGCCGCATAGACCTTCTCGGGATCATGGCCGCCGCGACGCAGCTTCTTGAGCTTCTCATCGGAGAGGTGAGCCACCATGTCGGCCAACTCCGGATCGCCCCCGAAGAAGTGCTCGCGGATATAGCCGCCCGGCATGACCACATATTTCTGATACTGGCCGTCGACGATCTCGTTCATCCGCTTGACGAGCTTGCCCTTCTCGTCCTTGGCGAGCAGCGGATCCCACTCGTCGCCCCAGATCACCTTGATCACGTTCCAGCCGGCACCGCGGAAGACGCCTTCCAGCTCCTGGATGATCTTGCCGTTGCCACGCACTGGGCCGTCGAGCCGCTGCAGGTTGCAGTTGATGACGAACACGAGGTTGTCGAGCTTCTCGCGGGCCGCCAGCGAAATGGCGCCAAGCGTCTCCGGCTCGTCGCATTCGCCATCGCCGATGAAGGACCAGACATGCTGCTTGCTCGTGTCCTTGATGCCGCGATCCTGCAGATATTTGTTGAACCGGGCCTGGTAGATGGCCATCAGCGGCCCGAGCCCCATCGACACCGTGGGAAACTCCCAGAACTCCGGCATCAGCCACGGATGTGGGTAGCTCGACAGCCCGCCGCCTTCGGCCAATTCACGGCGGAAATTCTCGAGCTTCTTCTCGCTGAGCCGGCCTTCGAGAAACGCGCGGGAGTAGATCCCCGGCGAGGCGTGCCCCTGGAAGTAGACCTGGTCTCCCGAGTAGTCGTCCCCGCGGCCACGGATGAAGTGGTTCATCGCCACTTCCACCAGCGTCGCCGAGGAGGCGAAGGTGGAGATATGGCCGCCGATGCTTTTGTCCTCGCGATTGGCCCGCACGACCATCGCCATCGCATTCCAGCGGATGATGCTCTTGATCCGTCGCTCGAGTTCGCGATTGCCCGGGAAGGGCGGCTGCTTGTCGGCTGGAATCGTGTTGATGTAGGGGGTCGTGGTGGAAAATGGGATCGGCACGCCCAGCCGGTAGGCCTCCTGCTCAATGGCGTGCAACAGATACGCTGCCCGGTCGGACCCGCGGCTGTTGATGACATACCGGAGGGAATCGAGCCATTCGGTCGTTTCGGTCGGATCGGTATCGACCGCAGCAACGCCATCAGCTCGCACCGGCTGGCCGCTGGTGCTATCGCTCACCTGGCCGATCGACATCGGGGCATGGGCACCGCGGGGCAGCGTCCCGCCGCCCTCGGACCGCCCGTTCGCCCCGCCCGCCTCCTCAATAACTTCGCTGCCGGTCTGGTCGATGTCGGGGCTGGCCATGGAGTGCTCCGGAAAGGTGGGCGAACTTTGCCCATTATTCCGATGGTTCCGAGGGGCGTAAAGCCCATTCGCCATACCCGCCTACTTGGCCGTTTCCGCACGGGGGCGGTAGATCTCAGTTGCCAGACCGAAGTAGTTTTCGGCCGAGAAGGCCACCGTCTCGCTGAGCGTGGGATGGGGGTGAATCGACTCCATCAGGTCCCGGGCCGAGCAGCCCATTTCGATCGCCAGAACGCCCTCCGCGATGAGTTCACCGGCGCCGGGCCCCACGATGCCCACGCCGAGCACCGTGTCGGTCTCCGGATCGACGAGCACCTTCGTCATGCCGTCGGTCCGGCCAAGAGCATGCGCCCGGCCGCTGGCGGCCCAGGGGTAGCGGCTGATCTCGACCGTGCGGCCCGACGCGGCCACCTCGTTTTCGGTGAGCCCCGCCCAGGCAATCTCGGGATCAGTAAATACCACCGCCGGTATGGCGCGCGGCGCAAATACCGCCGCCTCGCCGTGCAGTGCCTCCACGGCCACCTTGCCCTGATGACTCGCACGATGCGCCAGCATCGGTTCGCCACAGACATCGCCAATGGCCAGGATGTGCGGATCGGCGGTCCGCTGCTGATCATTCACCTCAACGAAGCCTTTCGCGTTGATCTTCACGCCGGTGCTTTCCAGGCCGATGCCGTCGGAATTTGGCCGCCGTCCCACGGCCACCAACACCCGCGAAAATTCCCGCACGCTCGGCCCCTCAGGACCATCGAAGTGGACGCGGACCGACTGGCCGGCATCCTCGAGTTTCACGACCTTCGTGCGCAGATGAATCTTTTCGAACAGTTTTTCCAGCCGTTGCTGCAGCGGTTTGACCAGATCGCGGTCCGCGCCGGGCAGGAGCGTGTCGGTGAGTTCAACGACCGACACCCGGGTGCCGAGTTCGGCATAGACGGTTCCCATCTCGAGCCCGATGTAGCCGCCACCGACCACCAACAACGATTCCGGGATGTCGGCGAGTTCCAACGCACCGGTCGAATCCATCACCCGCGAACTGCCGATATCGAAGGCCGGAATGCGGGCCGGCCGCGAGCCGCTGGCGAGGATGCAATGGTCGAACGTAAGCGTCTGGCTCGCATCACCGGGCGTTACCGCCGCGATTTCCAGCGTGTTGGGGCTCGTAAACCGGGCATTGCCGCGGACGATGGTCACGTTGCGGCGGCGGGCCAACTGGCCGAGACCGCCGGTGAGCGTGGTGATGACCTTGTCTTTGCGGGCCCGCAGGGAATCGATGTTCACGGTGGGGCGTTGGAAGTGGACCCCCCACTCCTCAAGTTCCCGCGACTCCGCCAGCACACGGCCCACGTGCAGGAGTGCCTTCGAGGGAATGCAGCCCCGCAGCAGGCAGGTGCCGCCCAGGCGTTCGTCACGCTCCACCAGCGTCACCGCCATGCCGAGGTCGGCTGCCATGAAAGCTGCGGCATAGCCGCCCGGACCGCCGCCCAGCACCACCAGTGGAACATGCATCGCTCGGGGTTCTCCTGAAACGGCCGGCGAGCAGCCGGGATCGATCACCAGACGGCGAATGTTGTAGTTTCGACCCGCGAGTTGTTCAAGAAACGTCATCCAAAACGGAACCAGGGCCGAAAACAGCGGGCCCTCTAAGGATCGGGAAGAGTCTATGCTGGCGACCATGCGTCGGCACGCCGATCGGGGGTAGACTCGGGTGTCTGATCGCTCGCGAGAGTGGCGAAACTGGCAGACGCGCTGGATTTAGGTTCCAGTGCCGCAAGGCGTGCGGGTTCGACTCCCGCCTCTCGCATCTCTTTCGGCCATGCGGCTCACGGCTGCAGGGCGGGCCCTGCATCGATCGCCGCCGGTTGGCTCGGCTGCTCGGCTTCCAGCCCTGGAATCTGCTGGGGTTCGGCTGGACGCTCCGGGGCCGTTGGACCGGACGGATTCTTGTCGCTGGTATCCGCTTCGAGCGACTCCTCCTTGGGTCCGGGCACTTCCGACTTCGGCGGCCGGGCTGGTGTGGCGGCCTCATTGTTTGCGACCTGAACCACCCCCGACCCTGGCCACCGCCGCCAATGCGTGCCGTAAAAACCAAAGACGTCGGGACGCACCGGACAGTGTGCAGGGCAAAGGCCGTGCTGGCATTGCCTATGACCGTGGTCGTTGCCCGCGGCGAGACGACAATGGGGACAGGCCGCTCGCTGGCAATGGCTGCATCTGGCCTGCCCGCCTGCGGCCCCGCCCGCCGGCGTCACGGCATGATCGATCTTCCGACTGCGACCAGCGGTTCGTTCGTCGGCTCGGTTCGCCTCCGGCGCACCGGAAGCCGCCTGGCTCTGCCTTGCCATCAACGGCACGCCAGTCTGCTGGGAGGGCAGCATCTGGGCCGGCTCGGCGGCATGGGCTGCCGTCGCCAGCGTGAGTCCGACAAGGGTGCCCGTGCACAGCAGCCGCAAAGCACGTTGCAGCGTGATGTTGAAGAGCCTTTCGGGCACGGTCGCATCCATTCCAGTCGTCCTTACCTATGGGTTCACCACCTGCACGGCGGCATCAGCCTCGCTCCAGTCGGAAAAGTTTGCGCAATCGGATCATCGTCCATTCGACCGCCGAATCTTTTGGGGTTCTGGTGCCCGTGAGGCCTCAAAGAATCCGCGGAAGGGGCACCCCCCGAAACGAAGTCCGAGCGGGGCAAACAACGCCGGTATAGACTCTGAAGACGTGGGCGTTGTCCGTTGCTCGCCCACCAGCCACCCCGTCCCCCCTCGACCTCCCAGGCCCCGCACCCTGTGAAATTCGCGTCAAAACGCATCAATGTCCGCGTGCTGCTGGTCATGCTGGCCGTCGCCGTCATCATGGTGGTCGGGGTTACCGTCATCCACCGCGTTCAGCTTATTCGGAATGCTGGTGGCTTGGCCCGCCTTGCGCGGAGCAAGCTCGCGGAGGGCAAGACGGCCGAAGCAGCGGGGCTATTTGCGCGGTACCTCACCTACCGCCCCAACGACGCCGAGGCTCAGGCGGAGTTTGCCCGACTGCTCATCGAACGGGCCGAACGCCCCAACGCGACGAAGAACGAACGCGGCTACGCCTACAACGCGATCGAAACGGCCGTCCGCAAGAACCCCGACGACGTTTTCCTCCGCAGGCAGCTTGCCGACTGGATGCTGCGATACGGCCGGTTCGGGGATGCCGCTGCGGAACTCGCCGTCCTGCGCGAACAGGTCGCTGCGGCACCGCAGCAGACCAGTGACGCCGAAACCGTGACTCCTGATGACATCGAACTGCTGCAGGCCAGGGCGTTCGCCGGCATGGGGGAGTATCGGGACGCGGCTGCTTCGGCTGCCGCCATCGTCGGATTCGACCTGAACGCGAAGGCGTTCAGCGAGAGCCAGCCCTCCACTCCGGACGAGGCGAACACCTCGGAAGAAGCGAAGAAAAAAAACAGCGATGTCATGTTGCGTGCATCGCTCACTCTGGCCTCCCTCCTCGAGGACAGGCTGGAGGATCCGAAATCCGCAGCCGCGGTGCTCGAACACCTTGCCGCATTGAACTCTCAGGAGTTCCGCGCCTGGCTGGCGCTAGCTCAATGGCACCAGTCGCACGGGGCTCTTGCCAAGGCGGCGGAGGCGGTCAGGACAGCCGTCAAGCTGGCCCCCGACGAGCCCGACGTGCTGTTCATCGATCTCGAACTGGCCGTGGCCGAGCAGCGGCTCGCGGTCGCGGAACAACTGGCCACGAAGGCCTACAGCCTGTTCCCCGAAGACGAACGCAGCTACCGGGGACTCGCTACGGTAGCCGTGCAGCAGCGTGATCCCGAGAAGGCGATCGCCTTCCTCAAAGAGGGGCTGGCGGCGCAGCCGGGGCAGCCTGCGCTCCTATTGATGCTGGCCGACGTGCAGTTCCAGGACAAGCGGTTCGCGGAGATGGAGGAGACGATTCGCACGTTCGTGACGCGACACGGGGCAACGAGCCCGGCAGTGGGCATGCTCGAGTCGCGGCTGATGATCGCCCAGAAGCGCTGGCTGCCTGCCAAACAAAAGCTCGAGAGCGTCCGCCCGCTTGTCGCCCAATCCGAGCAATTGACCGCACAAGTCGATCTTCTCCTCGGGCAGTGCTACGAAATGCTTGGGCAATTCGACGAGCAACTGGCGGCCAATCAGCGAGTGCTCAGCGAAAACCACGAGTCGGTGGCCGCGCGGATCGGCGTGGCCGGGGCACTGGCCGCGTCCGGAAAGCCGGAGGCGGCGCTGACGGAATTTGAAGCCGTCGCGGCCTCGCTCCCGCCCGACAAGCTCCCCGCATCGCCGCAGGTATGGTCTCCCCTTCTGCAACTCCGCATTGCCCGCCAGATGAAACTGCCTCTGGGCCAACGCGACTGGTCGTCAGTGGACCAACTTCTCGACATCCTCGAGCAGTCACCGTTCATCACGGACGGGCAGCTGTCACTGCTGCGTTCGGACGTTCTCGTCCGCAAAGGCGATTCGGCGGCAGCCCTGGCTCTCTTGAAGAAGACCGTGGAGGCCAATCCGTCCAGCCCGCAACCCTTGGCAGCGTTGGCGTTACTCACACTGCGGGAGCAGGGGCCCGCCGCGACCAGTGACCTGCTGGCGATGGCCCCTGCAAAAATCGCCGACGATCCGCTGATCCTGATGGTCCGGGCCCAACTGGCAGCGCGGGCGCCGGCAGAAGAATCGGCTAGGGCTTTGAAGAATCTGGAGGAGAAGGTCCTCGCCTTGCCGGCCGATGAATCTGCTCGCCTCTTGTCAGCTATCGCCTCGATCCACCGCGGCCTGGGAGAACGCCGTCAGGCGGAGCGGGTATGGAACGCCGCAATCGAGAAACGTCCGGACGATCTGGGCATCCGCGCCGCGCTGTTTGAGTTGGCCTGCGAGGAAGGCGATGTCAAAAAGGCGGAGGCCGCCGCCACCGAAATCGCGCGACTGTCCGGGCCGGCGAGCCCGCAGGGACGCGTCTCCACCGCCGCCGCCCTGGTGCTGGCCGTGCGTGTGCAGCAGGCCGAAAAAGCCGCGGGGATCGATCGTCGCGCCGACAGGCCCGAAATGCTCGACCTGTCGGACGAACAGAAAGAGCAGCTCACCGCCGCAAAAAACCTGCTCATCGAAGCCGAAAACGACCGTCCCGGCTGGGCTCAAATCCAGCAACTTTTCGCCGAAATCGCAGGCCTTCAAGGCGACATTCCAACCGCCATCGAGCGGCTGCAGCAGGCGACTCGGCTGGGACCGCCGAACCCGTCACTGATCCGTCAACTCGTGTCGCTGCTCTACCTCTCCAATCGCCTTGAGGAGGCCCAACAGGCCCTCGCGCTCGTCGGCCCGGATGGCCTCGACGGTCTGGAGCAAATCTCCGCCGAAATCGACATGAGGACCGGCCAATTTGACAATGCAGTGGCACTGGCGGAACGAAGCCTGGGAGGCGCCCGAAGCAATACAGCGGCTGACCTGCTCTGGTTCGGGCAACTGCTCGCCCGCGCCGGCAAGACCGATCGCGCGGAGGAGACGCTGCAACAGGCGGTCGATGCGGATCCCCACAAGCCGTCGGGATGGATGGCGCTCTTCTCGAACCAATTCGCGGCTGGCCGACGGCAGTCCGCCCTTCAGACGATGGCAGGAGGTGGGGAAAGCCTCGGTCCTCCCGAGCGCCAGATGTTCATGGCCCAGTGCCTCGAAATGCTCGGTCAAATCGATGATGCGGAACGCAGTTTCCGCGAGGCCGTCGCCGCCGCCCCAGATGACCAGGTTGCGTTGCGCAGCCTGGCCGCCTTTCTGGTCCGACAAGGACGGCTGCAAGCGGCGCGAGAGGAAATGGAGGCGATCATCGCCGCGGATCATGATGATCCCACCACCCTGCGGACAAAGATGTGGGCGAGACGAATGCTCGCGGAGATCGAGGTTCAGGCCGGAGGCTACCGGGACATCGAACGCGCGGTGAAGCTGCTCGACGACAACGCCGACCGCAACGGCCTCCTCGCGGCCGAAGATCTGGCCATGCAATCAGCGATTCTCGCCGCCCGGCCCGATCCGAGCAGTTGGCGGCGGGCGCTCGGTCACCTTGAAAAGCTCGCCTCTCTGCAACCGCTATCCAACGCGCAGCGGACCCAAAAAGCCAAACTGCTCGAACAACTGGGCCGCTGGGACGAATGCCGCAACGAGCTCGTGTCGATCGCGTCTGCGTCGAATACGCCGCCGGCGTTTCACACGCTCCTGATCGAGACGCTGCTGCGTCACAAGGAACTCGACTCCGCGCAGATCTGGCTGAAAACGCTGAGCAATCGCCTTCCCGACTCGCCGGTCGTATGGGCGCTGCAGGCCAAGCTCTCGCTGGCGCAAAACGATCGGACAGCCGCCGTGGCTGCCATCCGCAAACTGATGCCCGGTGATGCGCCGGCTCCCGAACTGGCCAACAATCTGGTCCCCCTTGCCGATCTGCTGGAAGAACTCGGCTTCAACGCGGCGGCTGACAAGGTGTTCACGCAGTTGGCAGCGTCATCCACCGACGGCGTGATCGCCCGGACGGGATTCCTCGGTCGGGCGCAGAGAGGAGATGAGGCGCTCGACCTGCTCGAACAATCCTGGAAGGACATCCCCCTGGAAAAAGCACTGCGAATAGCGATTTCCGTGCTGGATTCACTGGGCGACAACGCGACAAAACTGCAGTCGGAACGGGTCGGGCTCTGGTTCGCGAAAGCCCGCCGTCAGGACCCAGAATCGCCGCGTCTGGCGCTGCTGTTCGCCGACTTTGTCAGCATGACTGGCGACGAAGAGAAGGTCGTGAGCATCTACCGTGAACTGCTGGCCCGCAAGGACATCGCTCCGCAACAGGCCGCGACGGTGGCCAACAATCTCGCCTTCCATCTCGCGGAGCCGGACTCATCCGCCGAAGCACTGAAATTGGTCGATAGCGCCCTCGCCGAACTGGGCCCCCACCCCGACGTCCTCGACACGCGGGGGGTCGTGCTGTTGGCGGCTGGAAAGGGCGAAGAATCGATTGCCGAACTCAAAGAGTCCCTACTGGCGCCGTCGGCCACGAAATACCTCCACCTGGCCCAGGCATTGGCGTCACAGCAGCAACTCGAGGCCGCCCGCACGGCACTCGCCGAGGCAAAGAAACTGGGGTTCTCAAAGCGACGACTCGTCTCCGGGGATCGACAGCGACTGAACGCCCTGGAAGCCGCAATTGGTCAGTGACCGCCCCCCTGCAGCATCCGTGAACGGGCCAGGGCATCCTCGGCCTCGGCGATGCGACCGCCGCGCATGCACGCCACGCTGAGCGCCGTGTAGCTGAAGGGATCGTTCGGCTCGAGCTCACAGGCGCGGCGGGCATGCCGGATGGCTTCGTCGTGCCGTTCGAGCCGCGTGCACCAGGCCGCCAATGCCGAATGGGCCAACGTAAAGTCGGGCTGTTCCGCCACCAGCCCCTCGAGGGCGGCCACCGCTTCGGCAAGTTTCCCGTCATTTTTTAGGGCTTCAGCGGCTGCGTACTGGTCTTCGCGGGTCGTCATCTTAGAAGTCTCCTTGGGCGAAAGTGCCTCGCGGCCGCAGTGTAGCGACTTTCCGTAACCTGGCGAGCCAGGGCGGGCCGGGGGGAATCTGCTGTTGCCGCCAAACTGACATTGAATCGATCCTCCACTGAAGCCGATAAACCGCGTGAGCCGGTGCTATCGCCGGCCCGACCGCGACATCCGCGGCAACGGCGGCCCCAATCCGGCGTGGAATAACCCGTGAGCATTCATCCGCTGGCCAACGTCAGTCCCGAGGCCCACCTGGGCGTCGGCGTAAGCATCGGGGCGTTTGCCAGCGTGGAGGCCGATGTCGAACTCGGGGACCACTGCGTGGTGGCATCGGGCGCGGTGGTGAAGTCTGGCGTGAAGGCCGGATGCCAAAACGAATTCTGTGAGCATGCCGTCATCGGCGGAGCGCCGCAACACGCCGGCCGCCCCCAGCACATCGGCCGAGTCGTGATCGGCGACAACAACGTGTTTCGTGAATACGTCACGATTCACCGGGCCCTCAAGCCCGAGACCGCGACGACTGTTGGCGATGGAAACTACGTGATGGCCAGCGCGCACTTCGGCCATGATTCCACGGTCGGAAACAACGCGATTTTCGCCAACGGAGCGATGCTCGGCGGCCATGTATCGGTGGCGGACCGCGCCTTTGTCTCGGGGGCCGTCGCCGTGCACCAGTTCTGTCGCGTCGGCCGTTTGGCGATGGTGGGCGGCCACGCCCGCGTCGTCCAGGATGTTCCTCCTTTCATGCTTCTCGACGGGCAGAGTGGCTGCATCGTCGGGCTCAATATCGTCGGTCTGCGACGCAGCGGTCATACGGCGGAAGACATCGCCTCGCTCAAGGCGGCCTATCGCCTCATCTACCGCCGCGGCCTTCCCTGGAAGGAAGTCCTGGAGACGCTCCGCGTCGAACTGCCGACCGCGCCGGTGAAACAGCTGCTGGAGTTTCTCTCCACCGGCACACGAGGCTTCGTGCAGGAGCGGAGGGCTCCCCCGGCCGCAACGCTACGGCTGCGGGTGCCCGACGACGACGCCGAGGCCCCGATCCGCATCAAAGCCGGCTGACATTCGTCGCCGCGGGCAGCGGATTCGCCACCGGGGCCCTCATGTTCGCCACCGGCCCCCTCTCTTGGGGACATTTGGCCACCGGCTTTCCTGGTGGCATGGCACCGGTTGTGCCGGTCCTGACGCTCCGAGAAGACTTTCCGATGCCGAGGCATCGCCCCGTCACGAAAGATGGGCAAAGATTGCAGGGGGCGGCCGGCACGACGCCGGACCGTCGCTCTCCTCCCGTCTAATGCCGACGTCGCTATGCAGTCTCCTTCGCCGGTCTGGCCGAGCAACGCTGATACCGCGCCCGCCCGCGCTGCGGACGTGACGCTTGGCGGCCTGCTGCCTTCGGATTCCACGCCGTCATCCACGTCCGTCATGCGAAATCGTTCGATTGCCAGAAAGCTGCTGTTCTGGTTCCTCGTCATCGCGCTCATTCCCTGCGCATTGCTCACAGCGATCACCGCCCGCATCGCCTCGAATGCCTTGGAGTATTCCGTTCGTGAAATTCTTGTCCGGACCGCCGCATCCAAGGCCAACGAACTAGAGGCCTATGCGACGGAACGCATCCGCGATGGCAGAGCGCTCTCCCGCGAACCGGGTGTGATCCGCGCCGCCCGCGAACTGGGAGCGATCACCGGCAGCACCGAGGAGGCTGCGACGCTGCGCAAGGGATTCAGTCAGTCGACGGCCGGCTTGGCCGACTTTCTCGACCATTTCGCCACTACGTATGGCTACTCGCACTTGCTCCTGATCGACACCACCGGCCGTATTTTATATGCGATGGATGACTCGATTCCGCTCGGCTCCTCGGTGCTCTCGGCCGGGCCGGCAACGTCGGCACTCGCAACAGGCTTTGATCGTTCGCGCTCGCAGTTCCAGACCGAACTCGGGGGCTTCCAGGCCCACGGCAAGGCCGGTCAGCCGGTGGCCTTTGTGACGAGCCCGATCGTCGATGGAGACAAAGTCGTCGGCGTCCTCGCGCTGGGGCTGGGACCGCAACGCATTTGGGAGATTCTCGCCGATCTCAGCGGCCTGGGAAACACCGGTGAGATCGTGACAGGCGAACGCCAGGGGGACCACGTGCTGGTCACCGCGCCGTTGCGTCACGAGGCGAACGCGCCGTTCCATAAGATCATCCCGTTGGGGTCGACGCTGGGATCCGCGACCCAGCGGGCCGCCAAGGGCGAGGAGGGCTACGGCCCAGCGGTCGATTACCGGGGCCAGAACGTCGTGGCCGCTTGGCGGTTCCTGAACAGCTTCAACTGGGGCTTGTGCGTCAAGCAGGACGCGAGCGAAGCCTACGGCCCCGTGCGGTTGCAGCGGGCCGCGATCATCGGCCTCTTGCTGGCAACCATTCTCGGCATCACGCTGGCGGCGCTCGCCCTGGCACGCAGCTTTTCCACGCCCGTACGCATGGCCGTGGACGTGGCCCGCAGGGTGGCGGGGGGCGACCTGCGGCCGGCGGGCATGCTCGCCGGCAAGAAGCCCGCGAACGATGAGACCGGCGCCCTGCTGACCGCGATCCAGGTGATGACCGACAACCTGCGGGGATTGATCGGCAGGATCCAGAAATCATCGGTCGCCCTGATCTCGACCGCCACTGCGATCCAGGCCACCTCCAGCGAGCAGCAGCAGGTGATCGCTGACTACGGCGCATCCACCAGCGAGGCCGTCGCCGCAGTCAAGCAGATTTCGGTCACCAGCCAGGAACTGCTGCGCACGATGACCGAGGTCAACGACATGGCCGCCCATACGGAATTCATGGCGAACGACGGCCGCAAGAACCTGAACACGATGGACGGCACCATGCGGCAACTCGCGGAGAGTACCCAGTCGTTCGGCTCCAAACTGGCGTTGATCAGCGAGCGTGCCGCCACGATCAATCTGGCGGTGACCACGATCACGAAGGTGGCAGACCAGACGAACCTGCTCTCCATCAACGCCGCCATCGAAGCCGAGAAGGCGGGCGAATACGGCGCGGGTTTCCTGGTCGTCGCCCGCGAGATTCGCCGGCTGGCCGACCAGACGGCGGTGGCGTCGCTCGACATCGAGCAGATGGTCAAGGAGATGCAGCACAGCGTGTCGAGCGGTGTGATGGAGATGGACAAGTTTGCCGGGCAAGTGCGGTCGAGCGTCAGCGAGATCAGCGACGTCACGACGAAACTCGGGGAGATCATCTCGGCCGTACACGGCATCCATGGCCGGTTTGGGCAGGTCACGGAGGGGATGCGGGCGCAGTCGCAGGGAGCCTCGCAGATTCGCGAGGCCATGATCCGCCTCGCCGAGGGGGCGGCCCGGACGGCGTCTTCGCTCGAAGACTTCAACAAGGCCACCGCTCACTTGCGCGGCGCGGTCGGAGACCTCAAGGAGGAAGTGTCGCGGTTCACGATTTGACGCCGGCGACCGTTCCTGCCGTTGCCTGCCGTATCCCGCGCCCCGGTCATGCAACTGCTCACCTTCACCGTTGGGGACGAGGATTACGCGATCGAGTCACGCCGGGTGATCGAGGTGGTGCCGCTCGTAACGGCACGGCCGATCCCGCGCATGCCCAACTATGTGCGCGGCGTCTTCACGCATCGCGGCAAACTGGTACCCTTGGTCGATCTGGGGTGGCGATTGGCCGATCAACCGCTCCGCGACAGGCTCAGCACAAGGGTGATCGTGGTGGAGTTTTCAGCTGCCGGCGACCGGCCCGAACTTCCCGCTATCCGGCTGGGAGTGGTGGCGGAGAACGTCGTGTCGCTCTGCTCCATTCCCGATACCGACGCATCGACGCCAACCATGCCGACGCCCGTCGCCCCATACCTGGGCCGCCTGCTGCGAGCCGACGGTCGCACGCTCCAGATGATCGCTGTTGAACACCTCATGCCACAGGAACTCCTCGCCAGCCTCGTCGCTCCGCCCCCAGCATCGCCCCGCGTTCATGTCGCCTCATAACGACGCCTCAGCCATGCTTGCCGCCGCCAGCCATCACTCCCCCCTCTGCCCCATCGAAGCATTCCTGCAGCAATCGATCGGACTGGACCACCAGACGATCGGCAGCGCCGCCATCGCACGCGCTGTGCGGGTGCGGATCGAGGCATCGGGCGAGCCAGACGAAGCGGCATTTCTCGCCCGCATCTCCCGCGACGCCGAGGAGCACGACCGATTCATAGACGAGGTGGTGGTGCCGGAAAGCTGGTTCTTCCGCGACACGCAGGTCTTCGATTTCATCCGGGGGTTTGCCAGCTCCTTTGCCGCGGCCCCGGGACGGCCCCCGATCCGCATCCTGTGCGTGCCCTGCGCCGGCGGAGAGGAGCCCTATTCCGTGGCCATGGCGTTCTTCGAAGCCGGCCTCACCGCCCAGCAATTCCGGATTGATGCGGCCGACGTGAGCCGCGCCGCGCTCGAGCGGGCGGCAGCAGCGACGTACTCGCCCAACGCCTTCCGCGCCGCCGACTTCGGCTTCCGAGACCGATGGTTCCATTGCCAGGGGGCTGCCGCCACGCTCGATGACGCGGTGCGGAAGCAGGTGCACTTCTCGTGGGGCAATCTCCTCGACACATCATTCGCCGCTGAGAGGGAATCGTACGACATCGTCTTCTGCCGCAACCTGCTCATCTACCTGACTGCCGACGCCCGCAACCGCGTGGAGCAGACGCTCGACCGGCTGCTGGTTCCAGACGGCCTGCTCGTCCTGGGCGCCGCCGAGCCGCCAATCCTGAAGGGGCCATGGGTCCCCGCGGCCGGCAACGCGATGTTCACGCTGCGTCGCGGCACCCCGAACCCGAACGACTTCCCCACCGCGTCACCCTCAAGGCGGCCCGCCACCGCGGCATCCCTGGGCCGCATGATGTCCGGCAACCTATCCGCGGACATTCCCTCGCCAAACAATCCGCCCCGGTCTCCCGTGGAAGATCCGCTCGCCCCCAGGCCGCTCGCGGCGGCCGACCTGCTGCGCGACGCGGAAAACCTGGCCGACGCCGGCCGTCGTGCCGAAGCGCTGGCCCTGTGCCAACAACACGCGAAGACGATCGCCCCCTGTCCGAA
Organism: Pirellulales bacterium; assembly: GCA_044236455.1. Classification (GTDB taxonomy): domain Bacteria; phylum Planctomycetota; class Planctomycetia; order Pirellulales; family UBA1268; genus CAMCQY01. The sequence continues at coordinate 36,191 of JBIIGJ010000012.1, read as the reverse complement.
AATCTTTTTCCTGATGGGCATGCTGCACCAGGCGGCCGGTGATCTCGACCGTGCCGAGAGTTGCCTGCACAAGACGCTCTACCTCGACGCCAACCATGACGAAGCGTTGCTGGCACTCGCACTGCTGGCAACACAGCGGGGAGACAGCCGGATGGCCGACAGATACCGCCAGTCGGCCGCCCGCGTCCTCGCCCGCAAGGGAGCGTCATGAGCACTGCCTTCTCAGACCAAGGCCGCCACGTGGTGGCTCCGATGGAACATTGCTGGCGCCGCATCGGCGTCGGCGGGGATCGCAGCTGTGCGGAACTGGCTACCTTCATCCACTGTCGCAACTGCCCCGTGATCGCGACCGCCGCCCGCCGCTTTTTCGACCGCCCCGCGCCCGCGGGCTATCTCGAATCATGGCAGGAAATCCTGGAGCGCCCCGAGGCGTCCATCGATGCCGACACCAAAAGCGTGCTCGTCTTCCGTCTCGGTGACGAATGGCTGGCGCTGCCCACGGCCGTGCTCGTCGAAGTCACCACGCCACGTCGGTTGCACCGTCTGCCGCACCGCTCGGGACCAGTTCTCGCAGGGATCGTGAACATCCACGGCCAGCTGCAGCTGTGTGTCCAGCTTGGAGGGCTCCTCGGCCTGGAAGAGCCGGCCGCGGAAGTGACCGCCACGTCACCGACGGCACGACTGCTGGTCGTCGAGCGCGCGGGCGAACGCGGTTTGGAACGCTGGGTGTTCGGGGTCGACGAGGTCGGAGGCGTGCACCGGGTGCCGGGGCGGCTGCTGCAATCCCCGCCTTCAACGGTGAGCCATGCGGGCAGGCGTGCGACCGCCGCGATCTTTGCCTGGCAGGAACGAACGGTCGGATTACTCGACGAGGCCAGACTGCTGAACGGCCTGCACAGACTGATCTCGGGGTGACGGACGGACGACGACGGCGGCCAGGAGCTGGTGCGGTGGAAGACCTCAGTGGATTCTCGATGCTGGAACTGTTCCGCCAGGAGGCGGATACCCAGACGGCCGCGCTTTCAGCCGCCGTACTGGCCATCGAGGAACTGGAACATTCGCCGGCTGCGATCGAATCGATGATGAGGGCGGCGCACTCGCTCAAGGGGGCTGCACGGATCATCGGGCTCGAGCCGGCTGTGCGGGTGGCCCACGCCATGGAGGAGGTCTTCGTGACGGCCGGCAAGGGCCTCTTCAAGGTGCGGCCCGAACACGCCGACCTGCTGCTGGCAGGCATCGACTTCCTTTCGTCGATCGCCCGCGACGACGACGCGTTGGCGTCCGAGGGTCCGTGGCCGGAGCGGGCAAACCTGCTGGTCGCGAGACTGGCTGCGGTCCTCGCCCAGCCCGTCACCTCACCGTCGCCCACCGCCGCGGCGCAGCCCCCACGGCTGCCCATGCTGCCCGAGCCGGTCCCCTCCAGCGTTCCGGCATCGGCTGCGCCGCAGGCCTTCGACCATGTCGACAGGGTGGTGCGGGTATCGTCCGACAGCCTGAACCGGCTGGTCGGACTCGCCGGCGAATCGCTGGTCGAGACGCGGCAACTGCGTCCCATCATCGACAGGCTTCTTGTGCTCCGCAGGGCCCAGGTGAAACTCTGCGACACGATCGCGACGCTCGACGAGCGACTGCAGCGGGGCGATCTCCAGGAGCCCGCCCCACGCGCCGCCATGCTGGACAACCTCCGTGAGCAATCCGACTCCGTGCTCTCCCGGCTCGCGCAGCAGTGCGAGGACCTCGAGAGCTTCTCCCGTCGCAACGAAGACCTCTCCAGCCGACTGCACCACGAAGTGATCGTCAGCAGGATGCGTCCGTTCGCCGACGGTATCCGCGGTTTTCCACGGCTCGTCCGCGATCTGGGCCGATCCCTCGGCAAGCAGGTGCGGCTGGAGGTTCGCGGCGAGCACACCGGCGTCGACCGTGACATTCTCGAGAAGCTGGAGGCACCGCTCTCCCATCTCATCCGCAACGCCATCGACCACGGACTCGAGCCGCCGGACCGCCGGGAAGCCGCCGGGAAGCCACCGGCGGGCACGATCCTGCTGGAGGCGCGGCACCGCGCAGGCACGCTCGATATCACGATCACCGACGACGGCGAGGGCATCGACGTCGGGCAACTCCGGGCGACGGCGGTCGCCCGCGGACTCGTCGCCAGCACGGTCGCAGACCGGCTGTCGGAAATGGAGCTGTTGGAGTTCCTGTTTCTGCCTGGCTTCTCAACCAAGGACGTGGTCACGGAGATCTCCGGCCGCGGCGTGGGGCTCGACGTGGTGCAGAGCATGGTGAAGGCAGTCGGGGGCAGCGTGCGGGTGGCGACGCAGCCGGGCAGGCAGACGGTCTTCACCATGCAGCTGCCGATCACGATGTCGGTGATTCGGGCGCTGCTGGTGGACATCGCCGGAGAACCCTACGCTTTCCCGCTCACCCGCATTGACCGCATCATCTCCTGCCGGCACGCCGACATCCGCACAGTCGAGGGTCGGCAGTATGTCGATCACAACGGCATGCCGATCGGCCTCGTGCTCGGCGCACAGGTTCTGAACCTGGCGCTGACGGCAAGCCCGGCGGCTGCCGACCCACTGCCAGTGGTCGTGATCAGCGAACGGGGCCAGCGGTTTGGCATGATCGTCGACGCCTTTCTGGGCGAGCGCGACCTCGACGTCCGTCCGCTGGACCCGCGGCTCGGCAAGGTGCCCGACATCAACAGTGCCTCGCTGCTCGAGGACGGCAGCCCCGTGCTTATCGTCGACGTCGAGGATCTCGTGCGTTCAATCGACGCCCTTCTGCTGGGACGACAACTGACAAGGGTGGAGTTTGCCCGGATCACCGAACAGGCCCGGCGGCGCAAACGCATCCTCGTGGTCGATGATTCGATCACCGTGCGGGAACTCGAGCGTCAATTACTGCAATCGAAGGGGTTCGACGTCGACGTGGCAGTCGATGGAATGGACGGCTGGAATGCCTTCCGCAGCGGGCACTACGACATGGTGGTGAGCGACGTCGACATGCCCCGGCTGGATGGGATCGGACTGGTCTCCCTGATCAAGGCCGACCCTGCGAGAAAGGACATTCCGATCGTGATCGTGTCGTACAAGGACCGGGAGGAGGATCGGCTCCGCGGCCTCGAAGCCGGCGCGAACCGCTATCTGACCAAGGCGAGCTTCCACGACGAGACCTTCCTCCATACGATCATCGACCTGATCGGCGAGCCGACCGGCTGAACCGACGCAAGCTGCCGCGTGGTTCCAACGAACCGAGGGACTGTGAGAATCGGAATCGTCAACGACGTGCGGGCCGCCTGCGAGGCCCTGCGCCGCGTGGTGAGCAGTCTTCCCGGCCACTCCGTGGCCTGGATGGCGGCCGACGGCGTGGAGGCGATCGCGATGGCGAAGCGAGACCGCCCTGACCTGATCCTGATGGACCTGATCATGCCGCACGTGGACGGCGTGCAGGCCACGCGACAGATCATGGCCAGCACCCCGTGCGCGATCCTGATTGTCACCGCCACCGTGAGCGGAAATATCTCGCTCGTCTACGATGCCATGGGCTTCGGTGCGTTGGACGCCGTCGACACTCCCATGCTGGGCCCGTCAGGCGAGGTGACGGGGGCCGGCGCGCTCGTCGACAAGATATCGACCGTCGCCAAACTCGTGGGCGGTTCCGCAGCGGCCCGGCAGCCGGCGCGGGTCGACGCCACGTCCCTGCCCCAGATGCTGGTCATCGGCGCATCGACCGGCGGCCCGAAGGCGATCTCCGATCTGCTGCAGCCCCTGCCACGCGACTGGAATGTCGCCATCGTCGTCGTGCAGCACGTGGACGTCGCTTTTTCGCAGGGGTTGGCCAAGTGGCTGGGCGAACGCACCGGCCATGCGGTCCGCGTGGCCGAGCATGGCGAGAGACCACAGGCTGGCGCTGTACTGCTGGCCGGCACCAACGACCATCTCGTGCTGTCGAAGAACCGCACGCTCGAATATCGCGAGGAACCGCGGGAGGTATTCTTTCGGCCGAGTGTCGACGTGTTTTTCGACACCGTGGCCGACCACTGGCCGCAGGCCGGCACGGCCCTGCTGCTCACGGGCATGGGCCGGGACGGCGCGAGGGGAATGGCCAGACTGCGTTCCTGCGGCTGGCACACGATCGCCCAAAATGAGGCCACCAGTGTCGTCTGGAGCATGCCCAAGGCCGCCATCGACCTGGGCGCCGCCTGTGAGGTGCTTGCCATCGAGCAGATGCCCACGGCCATCATGTCGCAGCTGAATCGCTCGAGCGCATCAGGGCTCGTTTGAGCGACTCCTCTCGCCGATCAAGGAGCCGGGGATCGGAGGCGATCGAGCAGGCCGTCATGGAATCACGAACCGAAACCGCTGCTCGCCGCAACGAAAAAAGCAGTTGGGTGTCAGGCCGACGGCGGAAATCGACACCCAAATCCCATTCCGGGTGGTCTCCGCGACGATCATCCACGTGCCATCGCGCATCCGCTTGAGTTCGGCATGACGGTTGGCCAGCAGAGGATCGTCGAGTTCGATGTCGGCACCACCGCCCGCCCGTCCAATGACGAGCCGGTCGGAACGCAGGGAAAACTCCAGGGCCCCCGGCTTGGCCGAGGCTTCCGTCAGCACCGGCCAGACGGCCTCTGGAATGTGCACGCCGTCCATCAGATTGGTCTCCCGGCCCGACGCGGGCATCGCGTTCGGCTTCAACGGGTTCCTCAACCGAAACCGCCTGGAACCCAGGATGAGGACCGCATTTTGGTGCAAGACCGCTCGGACACATCTCACGAAAGTGCCGTTCACGCTGTCGAGGTCGCGCAAATGCCATTGGAAGCCCCCCTTCCACGGCGTGCGGCAAATCTCGGCGTGGGCGCCCGAAATCGAGGAGTCGTTGGGAACCAGGAAATCGCCGGAGGTCCGACCGATCGAGAAGTGTTCGCGGCGCAGCCGCAGATCCTCGCCCTGTTCCATCGAGCCGTCATCGAGCACGGTCAGCACGGGCACCGGCGGCCGCAGGCTCGGCCGAAAATCGAGCCTGTCTTCGGGAGCATACGTCGGCTCGCCTCCCCTGCCGAAAGCATCCGGCTCCGACACCCATTTCACGATCCTATGAACGGACGGAAACTCTTCGACGACCGGGGGCAACTCCTGGCCGCCCTGAGGCTGATTGTCAGATTCCTCCGCCATGAACTGCCTCATTGTTTCCGAAGCCCGGTTGCTCAGACGGCCATCCACCACGGCCTCTGCAGAGCTAGTCTACCCCACCAGCATGCCGCCCGCTCTCGCCGTGTTCGATCAGTCGCATCACCTCGAGCACGATCCGCTCTGGTCGGAGGGGATCAGCGACCGAGACACTGCCCGGAACCCCCACGACCTGGACGCCGACGGGCAGGCCACGGCTGTCGCGATCGGCGGCAGCGGCAGCCAACACCACCCGATCGCGGCTGCCGCCGCGGTCCGTTTCCTCATCCGACCGCACGCGCGTGACCGGCACCGTTCCCGCCGGCAGATCGAGCAGGTTGGCCAGCATGCAGGGGGCCGCCGCCAAGACGAGCCGGGCAGACGTGCCGTGCCGGAGCGCCGGCAGGGCCGAGACGGGGCAGATCAGGGCGTCATACGGGGCAACCAGTTTTGCGAACCGCGTTGCAAACTCCATCCGCTGGCCGCAGAGGCTCACGAACCCAGCCTCCCGTCTGGGCCCGGTAACCCGCAGAGCCTCGGCCTCGATGCTGCCGCCGAGAGCCTGCGAGGCCGACGCGAGCAGCCGCCGCAGCCACGTCGGCGCCCCCGCCAACCGCAGCAACCGAGCCACCGGCGGAATCGGTCGCGTGCCAGCAAACAGTCGTCGAATGTCGGCACCGCCATCGGCGGACAACACCGCCAGATGCAGCCAGGCAGCCTCCGCGGCCAGGTGGCCATCCAGGCGGACGGTCTCGGCCCCCGCCCGTGCGAGCCGACTCACCGCCTCGTGCACGGCCCGTCGCACGGCCGGGGAGGGTTCGATCGGGCCGGCATCATCCCACCAGGCGATCCGCAGGCCACCGGCCGGAACGGCCCACCGGTTTCGAACCGGCGCATCGCGGGAAGGCCCGCCACACAGCACGTCCAAGGCCAACGACAGATCGTTCACCTCTCTGGCGAGGAAACCCGCCCGAGGACGGACAACTGCCAGATGTGGCGTCGTATCGAACGCACCACCGTCGCCAATCACGGCCGACCGTGGCAGGAATCCGGCAATGCCACACGCATGCGCCGGCTGCCGGATACTGCCGGCCAGATCCGTTCCTACCGCCAGCGGCACCACGCCGGCGGCGACCAAGGCCGCGTCACCGCCACTGGAACCACCGGGGCCGCGCGTCATGTCGAACGGGTGGTTTGTGCGGCCCCAGACTGGATTGTCGGTCTCGTGGAGATACATCGCCTGGGGCACGTTCGCCTTGCCGACGATGGTCGCGCCGGCCGCCCGCAGTCGGGCGACGAGCGGCGCATCCATGCTGTCGATCGAACGCCGCCGCAAGGGAATGCCGAGGCTGGTCACCAGGCCGGCCACCGCGAAGCATTCCTTCACGCTCACCGGCACCCCGGCGAGCGGCCCTGCGGACTCGCCCTCGCGGAGTTGCAGCTCCAGTTGCTCCGCTTCCGCGTGTGCCGCCGCATGCCTCGGCTGCACCAGTGCGTTCAAGGTCGCGTTCGTCTCGCTATGACGTGTGACGTGCTCCGCCAGCACGTCGGTTGGCCTGGCCTGACCGGCGGCCACGCTCTCCGCGATACTCACCGCCGATGCAGCCACCGGGCCTCCCTTCCGCGACACAGCCGGCGGACAGGCCGCCGCGTGTCTACTCCTGTCCGACATCGGCCTGAGGCTGCGGCTCGACCGGCCGCACGTCGGCGGCCCAGACGGCATCGCCGTCGAACATCACGCCCGAAACCACGACACGGGCACCGGCATCGGCAGGGGGAGGCAGTCTCGAGATGATAGCGATACTGCGGTCGGTGCCATCGGCGTTTGCCCCGGAGACGAACGCCCGTGTGCTCCAGTAGGGACCGACTTGCCGTGAACCGTCGAGCGTGGCCAGCAGTGCAACGCCATCCGCCCGCTGCTTCTGCTTGGTGAGCCACATCCTGCCGAGCCTGTCGAGATCCGCCATGGCTGTATCACTGCCACAGATCCGCTCGAACAGGGCGGCCGCGGCGGCGGGCGTTTGCGAAAGCGGCCGGCCGGAGTCTGCCGCGATGGTCTCGAGGCTGACAAGTTCCTCGCCGAGCTGCGCGAGCCGCTTATACCAGCCGACCAACAGCCGATCTCGAGCTGGATCGGCAGGATCGGAAATCGCTTCCAAAGCTTCGAATGCCTGTGCTGCCTGCTCCGCTGCCGCATCCACTCCCGAGAGATCGAGCGGCGGTAGAGCGGCCGCCGCCACGGCAGGAGCGGGCACGGCTGTTGCATCGGCGTCGATCAACAAGGCATCCAGCCCGGGCAATGCGTCGGACGGCGGCAACGCGCCAAGGCCGGGGGCGGAAGCCATCGCCGGCGATGACGCGCCTGCGTCAGCCACGGACTCACTGGCAGCCTCAGTTGCCGGCTCACCTGACTCGGCCGGCTCAGCTGGTTCTGCTGGTTCGGTCGAGGCAACGGGGTTCAGAGCCTCCGCGGGCTCTGTGGCAGTGTCTGCGAGGGCCATCGGCTCTTCGGCTGTTTCTTCGGCTGTTTCGTCGGCCGGCTGGCCAGTGGCCGGTTCGGCAACGTCCGTCTCCGCCGGCTGATCGGCTTCCTGAACGGCTGCCTCATCAACGGCCGGGAGATCGTCGAGCGACGGAGCACCCTCCAGGCCGGGGGGAACCGGCTCCGCCTTTCTGGGCGGTTTGTAGCCAGGCTGAAGCTTCTGCGGCAGCAGGAACGCCAACTGCGGAGGCGCTTTTTTGCCGAACTTGAACGGATCCTTATGAAATCCCCAGATCAGAATCGCGTACGTGATCGGGAGGGCCATCAGACCGCCCAGCACCACGCCGACCATCTGACCAAGACCGCCCCCCTTCTTTCGTGGCGATGACGGCTTGGCACCGGGCTTTGCGGCGGCCACGGCTGCTCCGGCCGCCGCCACGGCCGCGGTGAGGGGAATCGAGGCAGGATCGTCCTGCCCCGTTTCGAGTCCCGACTCAGTGCCCGACTCGATGTCGTGTGCAGATGGTTCGACCTGCTCGCTGTCGGCAAACGGAAATTCTCCGCCTGTCATTGCAGCATCGAACGACACATCCTCAGAGAACGGATGGCCGGCCGGCTCGCCAAACTCGGGTGATTGCTCGAAGTCACCGCCCGGCTCGCGAGTCTCTGCCGCGAGCGGTTCGCCTTCCACGTCCGCCAGTCCCAACTCGTGAGCGATGTCCTTATCGTCAAAATCATCGTCGGCAAAATGACCGTCTGCAAAGTCGTCGTCGGCCTGATCATCCGCCGCTTCGGTCATGGAGATGATGCCCGACCGCCCAGTGCCGATGAGAATTTCCGATCCGGCGGCCTCGGTGTCCGGTGGCGGAAATACGGCCAGGGGGATCTCGTTCGCGGACGAATCGGCCTGTCCGTCACCCAGTGCCGCATCGCCACCAAACAGATCCTCCCCGCCCTCTTCAGGCTCCGCGGCCTCGGCCGCCGCATCATGCATCGACGCGATGATGGAGTGATCGACAGGGGGCTCCTCCACGGGAGGCTGGATGGATGCAGCGGGCTCGTCGCCGAGTTCGTCGAAGGCGAAGGAAAAATCCCCGCCCTTGTCATCCGCGCCACCAACATCCAATCCGGCCCACGGATCCGGCTCCGGAATCTGATTGTCGTCGTCAGTCGTCATGGATGCCTCCCAACCTGATGCCGGCGCCGGGGTTCAGTGCCCCGACCAGCCGTCATCGCGTTGTCTGTTCCTGTCGCCGGTCGATCTGCCAACGAGTGTCGTTGCCGGTTGCTTCAAGTCTACCATCGCCCCGACGGCAGTCCGAAGCGACCGTCAGAACTGGTTTTTCCGGGCGGCGTGTCCTGATTCCCTGGGATTCCGCAGAGTGCCGGGGGGCAGGCGTCCGATACAGGCCCTCACTCGAGGCCGTAGGCCGCTCCGTACCGCTGCCGGAGGCTTTCCATCAGCCAACGCTCCGATACCGGCTGCCCGGTCGCCTGCTCGACGAGCGAGGCCGATTCGAACTGCCGCCCATGGGCATGCACGTGCCGTCGCAGCCAGGACAGCAGCCCCGCAAAGTGGCCGGCGGCAAGGTCGCGGTCGAGGTCGGGCAGGTGCCGAGCAGCCGCGGCCATCAGTTGAGCGGCGAAGATATTGCCCAGCGTGTAGGTGGGGAAGTAACCGATCAGGCCTGCGCTCCAGTGGATGTCCTGCAACACTCCCACCGCGTCGGATGGAGGACGGAAGCCGAAGTCCCGGGCAAAACGCTCGTTCCATGCCTCCGGCAGATCGGCCACGGCCAGATCGCGATGCACCACTGAGCGTTCCAGATCGAACCGCATCATGACGTGCAGGTTGTAGGTGACTTCATCGGCTTCCACCCGAATCAGCGATGGCCGCACCACCATGAGCGACTGCTGCACGCGGGCCGCCGTGGCATCGGCCAGTGACTGAGGAAAGAATGCCTGCGCGATCGGGAAGCACCAGTCCCAAAACGCGGGCGAGCGGCCGACAAGATTTTCCCAAAGCCGCGACTGCGACTCGTGGATGCCGAGCGACGCCGCTTCCCCGGGTGGCAGGCCATACCATTCGGTCGGCAACCCCTGCTCATAGAGCCCATGCCCGGCCTCGTGCAAAACACCATAGAGCGAGGTGGGGAGCGAACCGTCGTCCCAGCGGGTGGTGATGCGACAATCGTCAGGCCCCATCCCGGAGCAGAACGGGTGCTCGGTCGTGTCGAGTCGTCCCCGTTGGAAATCGAACCCGATCCGCGAGGCGACCTCGCGGACGAATCTCTGCTGATCGGCCACGGGATAGTGCCGTCGCAGGATCGCGTCGTCGGGCCGCCGCGTCGCGGCCGCGCACGCCTGCACCAGCGGCACGATTTCGGCCCGCAGTTGGCCGAACTGTGCGGCGATCATCTGCCAGCGACCGCCGGGCTCGTAGTCGTCCAACAGAGCGTCATAGGGGTCCGCATCGGGCATCTGACAGGCCGCCAATTCCCGCTTGAGATCGAACACCTGCCGCAGCCACGGCTCCAGGGTGCTCCACGACGACTCGGCGCGGGCGGTCACCCACGCCTGCTGTGCCTCGACGCAGGTCTTCGCCAACGTGCCCACCAGCCGTTCCGGCACCCGGGCATGCTTGTCGAAGTCCTTGCGGAGCAGGCGGATGGTCGCGCGGACCTGTGGGGATCCCTCCTGCGGCAACGGACCTGCAGCCAGGGCGGCCAGCCGCTCGCCGTAGGCCGGATCGGACCGCTGCCGATGGAGGAGAGTGGCCACGGTCTCCGCCTGTGTTCCCCGATAGACGGCGGCCTTCGGCGGCATCATCGTCTGCTCGTCCCACCCCAGCAGCGATTCCACCGACGCCAGCACCGCGGCCTGCCGTGCGTGGCCGCAGACTGCGTCGAAAAGCTGCTCCTGGGAGGATCGGTGCGCTGGCATACTGCAGAGTATGATTTCAGGCGTCCGGCCGGGCAATCTCGGTCGCGTGTGACGGTCCCATGCAGAGGCTCTTCCATGCTCGACGTGCTCGTGATCGCCCCGCACCCGGACGATGCCGAACTCGGCATGGGGGGCACCATCGCGCTCATGCGATCGCAGGGTCTGAGGGTGGGTGTTCTTGATCTCACCGACGGCGAACCAACGCCGCGAGGATCGCGGGAAACGCGGGCCCTCGAGACGGCGGCGGCGACCGCGGCGATGGGGCTCACCTGGCGCGAGAATCTCGGCCTTCCCAACCGAAGGCTGCGGGCGACGCTCGCCGCCCGCGGAGCGCTGGCCGGAGTGATCCGCCGCGTGCGGCCCCGCTGGCTCTTCGCCCCGTACTGGGTCGATGCCCATCCCGATCATGTCGCCGCCACCAGGCTCGTGGAGGCGGCACGGTTCTGGGCCAAGCTCACCAAGTGCGATCTTCCCGGCGAACCATGGCATCCGGAACGGATCTACCACTACTGGTGCGTCCACCTGAAACTCGTCCGCAATCCGGCCTTCGTGGTCGACATCTCCACGACCTGGGAAACCAAGCGGGCCAGCCTCGCCTGCTACGCCAGCCAGTTTGACCAGACCGCCCCGAAGCCCACCGTGCTCGACCGGGTCGAGGCGACTTCGCGGTGGTGGGGAACGACCATCGGCACGCTGCATGGCGAGCCGTTTTGGTCGCGCGAACCGGTTGCCCTGCGTGGATTTGCCGACCTTTTTTAGCGGCCCGAAAAACAAGGCATACCGGCCGCGAGACAATGCGGGTGACCTCACCGGGCAACACACGGCCGGGGGTTGAGGGGAAATGGCCGGATCGCGGCGACCGGGTGGGGGCCTCCGGGAAGGCTGCACCGGTCTCGCCTCGGCTGCCGATACGAAAATTGGTGGGCCGTGGGTACGGCCGCTCGGCCTGCAGGATGCGCTGGATGGCTGCCCGGGATATCAACGTCATCGCACTCGTCAAAGGCGGAGAACGCTACGTTTTCCTCTTCGATGACGACAGCCGCGAGGAAACCCTGCGCACGCTCGCCCGGTATGCATCGAATCCGGAATTGAGCTTTTCCTGGTACGACGCGGCGATGCTGGGCCAGAAAGTCCGCGGCAGCAAGTCGCACAGCCGCCGGCACCGCTTCGTCCCCCGAGCCGACCGCCCTGCCTAGGCCTCCCCGATGGCAGTGCATGCATCGTCAGCAGGGGATGGCTTCGCGGCGGCGATCGAGCGATTCCTGAGATTTCTCGCCGCCGAGCGAGGGGCGTCACCGCTGACTCTCAAGAGCTACCGTGAGGATCTCCGTCAGCTGGAGGAATTCCTACGGTCGGCCGGCTGCCGTTCGCCAGGCGAGGCTTCCAGCGTGATCCTGCGACGGTTCGCCGGCGGCCTGCATGCCGCCGGATACGCCGCCTCGAGCGTGGCACGCAAATTGGCCAGCACGCGGAGTTTCTATGCCTTCGGTCAGCGGGAAGGCTGGGTGCCCGCCAATCCGGCAAAGCCCCTACGCAGCCCGAAACGGTCGCGAAAGCTGCCAAAATTCCTGACCGGCGAGGAAATCGGCAGGCTGCTAGCCGCCCCCCAACCGGGACGGGCGGGCGGTCTGCGGGACCAGGCGATTCTGGAAGTCATGTATTCGTCAGGCGTGCGTGTGCGGGAACTGGTGAGCCTCGACGACGCGGACCTGGACATCCGCGGGGGCACGGTGCGCGTCCGCGGCAAGGGCCGTCGCGAGCGGTTGGGCATCGTGGGCTCCCATGCCCAGAGGGCATTGCAGTCCTGGCTCGCGGCCCGTCCCCGCCCCGCGGTCGCCCCTCCTCGCGGGGCTCCGCGGCCCCTGTTCACGAACAAGTTTGGCCGCAGGCTGTCGGTGCGAGGCGTGGCCAGACTGCTGGAAAAGCACCTGGCGGCTGCGGGCCTCTCCAAACGGGCGAGCCCGCACACGCTGCGACACAGTTTCGCGACCCACCTGCTCGACGCCGGCGCCGACATCCGCAGCGTGCAGGAACTCCTCGGTCACAAGAGCCTCGTGACCACGCAGATCTACACCCACGTGACGACCACCCGGCTCCTCGACGCCTTCGACAAGGCGCATCCGCGGGCGCGGTAAGGACACCCCGCCGCTGTTGTCGCGGCCTACACCAGACCGCGACGAACGGCCCAGACGGCAGCCTGCGTCCGGTCGCCGACGGCGATCTTCCGCAGGATGTTTTGAACGTGCTCTTTCACCGTCTCCACGCTGATCGTCAGCGATTGGGCAATCTCCTTGTTAGAGAGCCCGAGGGCCATGTGCCTGAGCACCTGGGTTTCCCGCTGGGTGAGCGGGATGTCCGGATCGGGCGTCGCCACGCGATTGGCCATGGTGGTGGCCACCCGGCGGAGTTCGCCGGCCTTCATCGGCAACTGGCCGGCGGCCGCCCCCGCGATCGAGTGGATGAGTTCGGCTCGGGTGCAGCCCTTGAGCATGTAATCGTGCGCACCCGCTGCCACGGCCCGGGCAACGTAGGTCGGATTGTCGAAGGTGGAGAGCATCACCACTCGCACGGCGGGCATGTCGGCACGAATCCGCTCCAGCGCCTCCAAGCCATCCTTCCCGGGCATGCGGATATCGAGAAGAACCACGTCGGGCTTGAGTTTCCGCGTGAGCTTGACGGCTTCGTCACCGCTGGCGGCCTCGCCCACGATTTTGACTTCGGATCCCGCCAGCAGGCTGACAAGGCCCCGACGCACAACCTCGTGATCATCCGCAATGACAAGTTTGATGGACATCTACTTTCCCAGATCTTTCCGCCGTAACCGCGGCAATGAATCCTCTCGGGGCTCCGATCGGCACGACTGCGTGTCGAACCGATCCCTCGCTACCTGTTTCACCTATTCCTGACGAAATCCTAGCAAATCAATTTTTTTGAAACAACCTGGCTAGGGCGGTGATGCCCAGCCAGCAAGGCGTATAACTGTCGCGAAACCGCCCCGAAAGGCCAATCACCCACATTGGTGGATCGCCCTCTTTTTCGGCGGAGTCACGCGTGCGGCGCCTGGGCACGCATGCGAACCAGCATGGCTTCCGCACCGCGGGCGAGCAGCATGGTCGCCAGCTGTTTCCCGAGCGATTCCGGCATCTCGGACAATGCCCGTGGATCGCCTGCCGCGGGAGGCGACAGGACCGCGGCCGCGATCCTGACAACGTGGTCGCCCGCATCCTCCAAAACGCAGCCGCCCAGTTCGAGCCGCCCATCGGCGGAGTGGCGGCCCCAGGCGCCGATGGGGGCCAGACAGCCGCCCGCGAGAGCTGCCAGGCAACTCCGCTCGGCCCGCACAGCCTGATGCGTCGCGGGGTCGTCGAGTGGTTCGAGCGCCCGCCGCAGTCGGTCATCGTCGCCACGGATCTGCACGCCCAGCGCGCCTTGCGAGACCGCCGGCCAGAACGAGTCGGGCCGCAGCACGTGGGTGATCCGGTTCGCCAATCCCAATCGCTCGAGCCCCGCACCGGCGAGGATCAGGCAGTCGTATTCGCCGCCATCGAGCCGGCGGAGCCGCGTGTCGACATTGCCGCGGATGGCGCGAACGATCAGGTCGCCGCGGATCGCTTTTACCTGCGCGATCCGCCGGACGCTGGACGTTCCCACCACCGCACCCGGCGGCAGCGACTCGAGCGTGCACGGTTCCCGGGCAACGAGGACGTCGAACGGCATGGCCCGCACGGGCACGCACGCCACCGTCAGCCCGGCCGTGCCCTCCGTGGGCATGTCTTTGAGACTGTGCACGGCGGCGTCGATGCGGTGCTCCTGCAGGGCCCGCTCCAACTCCCGGACGAACACGCCGTCTCCTCCGATGGCCGCGATCGGCACGTCGGCGCGGCTATCCCCCTGCGTGGAGATCGTGACGATCTCCACGGCGTGCCCGTGGCTGCGGAGCTGCTCGACGACCCACCCTGTCTGCGTGCGGGCCAGCAGGCTGGCCCGGGTGCCGACCCGAATCGGGCGACTCTGCCGAGCCGGTTCTGAATGCATATCCATATCTGAATCTGCTTCTCCTACCTGCCGTATTCGACGTTCCACGGAGGCCCCAGAGTCTACACGCATTCCACGGAGGCCCTGGATACCGGAGCAAGCGTTTGAGCGCCTCCGAGCCAGCCGCCATCCACTCCCATCGGCCTTACCGAGGAGCCGCTCTGCGAGCGATGGTATCCAGGGCCTCCGAACACGCCCCCGCATCTGTCCACGGAAACCTAGGCGTCGGCGTTGCTCCTGTCGGCCCGGGCCACGACAGCCACGTCCACCGACGCCGCGCCGGCGGCCATGAGCGCCTGGCAGCACGCAGACAGGGTCGCCCCCGTCGTGACCACGTCGTCCACCAGCAGAATCCTCTCACCGTCGAGCCGGCGGCGGCCGCGAAAGGCACCCTGCACGTTGAGCGGTCGGTCTTGGATGGGCAGTTCGTTCTGCATCCGCGTGGCCCTGCGCCTGGTGAGCACCCGGCTCGAGGGGAGGCCCAGCAACAACGCGATCCGACTGGCGAGTTCGTCGGCGGCGCTCGTGCCGCGGATCGACCGCCGGAGCCAGTGCATCGGCACGGGCACCACACGCCCAACTTCCCAGGATCGCAGTGACTCACGGTGTTTGCCGACAAGCAGCGCCGCCAGTGCGGCCGCGACGCCGTCACTCGCCGGCCGCTTCGCCCTCAGCACTGCCTCGCGAAGGCCACCGCCATACGAGGACAGGATCGCAATGTGCCGCCAGGCGTGGGGCCGCTGCGGGCAGCGTCGACAGCCGTCAGCGGGCCCGCCGGCCTCGCCACACCGCAGGCACCTTCCCATGTCGGCGGACAATTCCCGCTCGCAGGTACCACAGATGGCGGCAGCGGTGGACGGCGTCACTGGCTCCGCCGCCCGGCTGCCCGCATCGACTCGGTCGCTGGGTTCGCGACGGCAGATCGGGCACCGGGGCGGATAGATGAGATCAATGCCGCAGGCAGCCCAGCGACCGGCTTCGCCCTGCAGCAATCGAACCCAGCCCATTCCCGTGCCTCCACCGCTGCGAATCATGCGGCCAGCCATCCTGGGCTGCGAATTCCTGCCTGTTTGAGGCCGGTTTTACGGTCCGAGCCCAGGTTGACGCTCCCGGCCGACAGACGTACCCTCCGCCGCCCAGACGGGCCCGGTCGCCGTCGACCGAAAACGCCAGCGTCGCTTCACCCGTCAATCGTCCGCCGCGGCCGCAATCCGTCAAGCGTTCATGCTCATCGACCGCTATATCGCCCGGGCCCAACTGCATGCGTTCACGATCGTGTTCGTGAGCCTGGCCGGACTCACGTTCGTGGTCGACGCGTTCACGAACATTGAGGAATTCATTGCCCATGCACCGGAGGCGGGCGGCCTGGCGCGGGTGCTGGGGGCCTATTATGGCTACCGGCTGATCTCGTTCTTCGACGCCACCAGCCCCGTGATCTCGCTGGCCAGCGCCATGTTTGCGCTCTCCTGGCTGGAACGCCACAACGAACTCACGGCGTTGCTCGCCGCCGGCGTGACCCGCTGGCGGATCGCCCGCCCGACGCTGGTCTTTGCTGCCGTGGTGGCCCTGTTGTCCATGGCAAACCGGGAGATCGTGCTGCCTCGTATCCGCCATAACTTCAGCCGCAACGCGCAGGACCTCCGCGGCGACACCGCCCACCCCTTCGAAGCCCGCTACGACCACGAGACGGAGATCCTGTTTCGCGGCCGTTCCGCCCAGCTTTCAACCTTTCGCATCGACACCCCCAGCCTGCTCATGCCCCCGGCACTCTCCGAATATGGCCCACAGATCAACGCAGCCGAGGCCTTCTGGAAGCCCGCCGACGCCACGCACCGTGCGGGCTATCTGCTGCGCGGTGTCCGCGAGCCGGTCGATATCGATCGGCTTGAGCCGCTGAAAAGCGGCGACCGGCCGGTTGTGCTCACGCGGTCCGCGGCGGAATGGCTCGCCCCGGGCGAGTGTTTCGTCACCAGTCAGGTGACCTTCGAACAACTGATCGGGTCATCCAACTGGAGCCAGTATTCGTCGACCGTGGAACTTGTCAGGGCCATCGCCAACCCGAGTCTGGGCGTCGGCGCGGAGATTCCGCTCCGAGTCCATGCCAGGCTGGTCTCGCCGCTGCTCGACATGTCTCTGGCACTGCTGGGCATCCCACTGGTGGTGGGCCCCAATCGCCGGGGCATCTTCGTCGCGGTCGGCCTGTGCGTGCTGTCGGCAGTGATCTTTTTTCTGATGATCTTCGGGTGGCATTCCCTCGCCGCGGCCTACGTGGTGAGTCCGTCGATCGGTGCCTGGGCGCCGCTTCTCATCCTGGCACCGCTGGCGTCGTGGGCGGCCCAGCCGATGTGGCAATGAGATGAGCGCGTGCGGTCCGGCTCACTGCGCGGCCGCTGGGGCTCCATCCGGCGCGGCCCCCGCGGGGGCCGGTTCAGCGGCGGGCCTGAACTCAACCGTGCGGGCCACAAGACCTGCCAGTTCAGCCAGCGGCACGGTCTCGGAGAGTTCCTTCGGCACCCGCCAGACCAGCACGGCGGCAACTTTGGCCTCGGGATCGGACGAGACCCAGACCTGCGTCTCGCCCTCGCTGCTCTTGGGTTCCGTGACGCCGTTGTTAACACGATCGAAGGGCTGCGGACCTGTGAGTTTCAGCACGGTCCACGCTGTCTTGCCGGCGGGATCGGACTGGCCCTCCGGCACGGCCCAGGCCGCCTTCCCAAACGCCTGTTCCTTTTGCACCTGGTTCAAGATCCTCTTCTTGAGGTCCTCGAGACCGCTCTCCTTGTCAGCTAACGCGCCCACGGAAAGCACGACCGGCGACTTTGCCCCATCGGCATCGAGGAGCGACTGGTAGGCGACACAAAAGCCTGGAAAATCCATGAGAAAGGGGGGCTTGGATCGCTCCTTTTCTCCCGTGGGATCCTCCTCTTGAAAGAGTTTGGGGACGCGAAGCCGCAACCGACCACCGGCCAGTTCCTTTGGTTCTCGATGCAGCCGCTGAAAATCTCCATCCTGCCGGTAGCGTTGCAGGCTGCCGCTAAAAGCCTCGTCATAGCTGCCTGACAGGCAACCGGCGGCGGCGACCAACCCGATGGCGGCAAGCTGAAGCGAGCGATGCATGGATATTCTCCGCGTGAGAAATGGTGTGCTGCGGGAAACGACTCACTGCCGTTTGGGTGTCATCCACGGATTTGGACCGGCGGGCCAGACACCTCCCCAGATTCTGATTGTGACAGATTTACCAAATTCGCAACCGGGTCGTCCCAGGCCGGCAAGACAACGCATTCGTCGCCAAACCCTTGCCCGGCAACGTCTTCCGAACCCCTCTTTTTTATCCAAGCCTATTTCTTCAACCCCAACCGCCCTGACTGCCGATCTCTACGGTGCGAACAAGAGTCGGCTGGCCGAGTGGCCGCCGACGCTGTTTCGAAGCGTTCGAGGCGAAGGAGTGCCACCACCCATGCGTATCACCACCATCAGGTTTGGACGGATCGACGTCGACCCGGCAGACGTCCTCCACTTCCCCAGCGGCCTGCCGGGACTCGAGGATTGCCGCGACTGGGCCTTGCTCGCCGACTCCGACAACGATGCCCTCGGATGGCTGCAAAGCACCACCCGCGGTGACGTCGCGCTGGCCGTGGTCAGCCCGCGGCGGTTCGTCCCCGACTACCAGGTTCGCATTCCCCGCAGTGAACTCACCCCTCTCGCCCTGGCCGACATGCGGCAGGCACAGGTGGTTGTCGTCGTCGGCAAAA
This sequence comes from Pirellulales bacterium, assembly GCA_044236455.1. GTDB lineage: Bacteria > Planctomycetota > Planctomycetia > Pirellulales > UBA1268 > CAMCQY01. The sequence continues at coordinate 17,808 of JBIIGJ010000012.1, read as the reverse complement.
CCGCCACGGGCCTCACCCTGAATCTCAAAGCGCCGATCGTTATCAACCTTGAAGCCCGCACCGGCCGTCAGGTCGTTGCCAGCGGCGATCTTTCCATGCAGTACGAACTTACCCCCGCACGCCCGTCACTCAAAAAGAGTGCATAATCTCTGTAGCAACCGACACAGGATTGTCGGCCATACGAAAGGATCAGGAAGGAACCAGCGATGCTTGTGCTCTCCAGACAACGTGACGAAAGCATCATGATCGGCGACAGCATCGTCGTCACGATCGTGGACATCCGGGGAGACAAGGTCCGCCTGGGCATCAACGCTCCGACCGAGATCCCCGTGCACCGACAGGAGGTCTACGAGGCAATCCAGCGGGAAAACCTGCGGGCCTCGCGGCTCGAGCCGGGCGACACGCAGGACATCAGCAAATTTGCCGGCAGAGGCACCAACGGTGCCGCCCGCCCGCCGGAAGGACCGCGGCGCTAAGCAGGGCCACAATCTGGACGGCGAGCGGACCGACTCCGAACTCGTCGCGATGTGACGGCATGCCCACCTGCTCGAGCCGCCATCAGGCGTGGAAGTAGGGCGGCTCGTGGCCAGCCTTCCACTTGATGTTGCAGCCGATGCTCGGCTTCTGGTCGGCGGCCACCGGCCTGCCCGCGAGCACGGCGTCGATCGCGGCCCGAAGGTCGCTGCCCGTCACGGGAATGTCGCTGCCGGGACGGCTGGGATCGAGCTGCCCGCGGTAGGCGAGCTTCCTCGCCGCATCGAACAGATAGAAATCGGGGGTGCAGGCGGCGTGGTAGTCCTTGGCCACCTCCTGCGTCTCGTCATAGAGATAGGGAAACGCGTAGCCCCGCTCCTCCGCCTCTCGCACCATCTGCTCCGGGGAATCGGCAGGATGGGTGGCGACGTCGTTGGAACTGATGGCCACGATGCCGATGCCCCGCGGCAGGAAGTCACGCCCGATCGCCGCGAGTTGGTCTGCCACATGCTTCACGAACGGGCAATGATTACAGATGAACATCACCACGGTGCCCTTTGGGCCGGCCGCGTCAGCCAGGCGCACCATCCGACCGTCGACATTGGGCAGCTCGAAATCGGGGGCCGGTGTACCGAGCGGCAGCATCGTGCTGGGGGTGCGCACCATGGGGATATCTCCTGATGAGGGGAAACGCCGGTTTTCAAACCGTGGAATGGTATCGTCGTCAGCGGCGGAGAAACACCCGCCGGGCGTTGGCGGTGGTCTCGACCGCCAGTCGCTCGAGCGCAACGCCGCGTGCGATTGCGAGGCAGCGGGCCGTGTGCACGACGTGGGATGGCTCATTCCGCCGGCCGCGGAGCGGCTCCGGGGAAAGGAACGGGCTATCCGTCTCGATCAACAGACGGTCATGCGGCACCACCGCAGCCACCTCCCGCAGATTGGCGGCCGAACGGAAGGTCACCATGCCGGCGAACCCGAGACAGCAGCCGAGCGACACCGCCTCCTCGGCCTCGGCCTGGGTGCCGGTGAACGCGTGCAGCACCACCGTCAGCGGCCCTCGGACCAGGGCCTCACGCAGCGTGTCGAGCGTGTCACGGATGCTGTCGCGGGTATGCACGACCAGCGGCAGTCCCAGGCTCTGAGCCAGACGGATGTGCCGGTCGAAGAACTCCCGCTGCAGGTCACGGGGCGCTGCGTCGCGATACCAGTCGAGGCCGGTCTCGCCGATCGCCGCCACCCGGCCGGAAACGACCAGCCGCGTGATGCGATCCCACTCGTTTGACTCGATCTCGGCAACATCATTGGGATGGATGCCGGCCGCTGCCACGAGACCATGTTCGCGAGCCGCGAGTTCCGCGGCGGCCTCGCTGTCGGAGGCCCGGGTGCCGATGACCGTCATGCCGACCACGCCCGCTGCCCGGGCGCGGCCGATCACCTGCGGGAGTTCGTCCCCATACCGCATCGGATCGAGGTGGCAGTGGCTGTCGAAAAATTCCATGCACAGACCGCCCGACCGAGGATGCGGATCAGGATGCGGACGCTGCCACCTGCTCCAGCACGTCGATATGACTCAGCGTCGTGGCCTTGGCCTCCCGGGCCAGTTCGGCCGCGACGCCATCGTCGGAGGTCGAGGCGATGATCGCGTCCAATGACGCCAACTGGCCGCGCAGGCCGGAGACCACCCGCGGCACGAGCGACCGCATGTCGACATCGTGGCAGCCGGTGAAGCCGATCGGATACGCGACGGACGGCACCGCGATGCCACGGTCCTCGATCGTCACGGCGGCCCGTTCAACCAGGCTGCGGTGATCGCCAACCAAGTCCGCCAGCGCAAGCTTGATCGACTCCTTCCCGGGGTAGCTCCAGATTCCTGAGTCGGCGAGATACATCGCCAGCGATGGCTGGAGCACGTCGAGCAGTCGGCAGAGGGGATCGGAGGTTGGCATGGTGAGGTTCCGTCAGGATGCAAAGACGCCCGCCAGCTGTGCACAGGCATACAGCCCCGACCAGAACACACCCAGCACCACCACCGGCACGACGAGGGCCGTGACGAGTGCCCCCGGCAGCGACACCAACGAGAACTCGCCCCCGGGACGGTCGGCGGGAGGCGGGTCGAAGGTCATCACCTTGAGCACTCGCAGATAGTAAAAGAGGCTGATCACCGTGTTGAATCCTCCCACCACCAGCAGCACGAGCATCAACGGCCGCTCGGCGCCGGCGGTGATCGCCTGCACAAGCGAGGAAAACACGAGAAACTTGGCCACGAAGCCGGCCAGTGGCGGCAGACCGATCAGGCTCACGAGCACGACGGCCATGGCAACCACGATGCCCGGGCTCGATCGCACCAGACCGGCATACGCGTCGATCTCCTCGCTGCGGAGTTTGTTCCGCAACAGCGCCACGATGGCAAAGGCCCCCAGATTCATGAACAGATAGGTGCCGAGGTAAAAGGCGACCGCACTGACAGCGTCGCGGGCCCCGGCCGGATCGACGCCCACCAGGGCCACCGCCGCCGCCACCGCCATCATCAGGTAGCCGGCGTGGGCGATTGTCGAGTAGGCGAGCAGCCGCTTCATGTTGGTTTGGCCATAGGCGGCGAGGTTGCCAAGCGTGCAGGTGACAGCGGCCATCAGGCCGACGAGGTACACGATGAAGTGCCGCGTCGAACCCAATGCGGCCAGCCCCGGTTCCGCGAGGTTCGCACTGATTGCCGCGGCGGCTCCGTCGCCGCTTGTGGGCACGCCCAGCGCGAAGCACACCCGCAGCAACAACGCCACGGCGCCCGCCTTGCTCGCCACGGAGAGAAAGCCGCCGATCTCCGCCGCCGCCCCCTCAAACACGTCGGGGCACCAGAAGTGAAAGGGCACTGCCGACAACTTGAACGCCAGGCCGACCGCCAGCATCAGGCCGCCAAGGGCGAGCACCATGACGCTGCCACTGGCCGCCCCGGTGTCGACGATCCGTGCGAGTTCCGCCGCCATGCTCGGCATGTGGCAGGTGCCCAGAAGGCCGCCGAGGAGACTGATTCCGTAGAGCATGATGCCGGCCGCACCCGCACCGTAGACAGCATATTTGAGCGCCGCCTCGGAGCTCGCCTTGCGTCCCTTGAGCAGCCCAGCCAGCGCGTAGGACGGTACGCTCGCCATCTCCACCGCCATGAAGACCATCAGGAGATGGTTGGCCGAGGCCATCAAGCACATCCCGAGCGTCGCGCCGAGGACGAGCGTGTAGAAATCCGCCCCATCCTCGTGGTCGGGAATGCCTGACACCTTCGTGAACGGGATATAGATGGCGAGAAAACCCATGAGCAGAAACCGTACGTAGGCGGTCAACGAGTCGAATACGAGCAGGCCGCCGAACAGTTCCTGCCGCACGATTCCGACTCCCGCCGCTCCACCGGCCGACAGCCCGCCGACGGGAATTCCCCGCAGGTCGTTCCAGGCGTACCAGAGGGCGAAGCAGACACCTCCGAGCGCCACGAGTCCTGCATCAAGCCGCCGCAGCACCGGAAGCATCCGGGACAGCAGCACCAGCACGATCGTGGCTGCGAGGCAGAGCTCGGCGCGAAACAGGGGCAGCGACACCGAGAGCGTGTCGTTCAGCGAACCTGTGATGAGCGAGCCCAAGTTCATGGTCTGGTTCACGGTCTGTTTTCCTGTGACTGATGGGACGCGGCTAGCGGGCCGCCTGCCCCGCCGTGTCTGACGGAATCGCGGCCATCGCTTGAGCCGCTGACGCATCGTGCACGCGGCGGGTCCAGTCGGCCAGCGTCTCCACCTGCTTGTTGACGGTCGGTGTGACGTAGTTGAAGAGCAGTTGCGGGGCGACGCCGAACAGGATCGCGAAAAACACCAGAGGCGTGGCGATCGCCAACTCACGCGGCGTGATCGGCGTGAGGTGATCTCCGTGCGGCCCCTTGTATTCCGCACCGAGATACACACGCTGGATAGCCCAGAGGATATAGGCCGCCGTGAGGATCACGGTGAATGCCGAGATCACCGCGAGCACGCGGCTGTAATTCCAGCTGGAAAGGGTGACCAACACCTCACCGATGAAGCCGCAGAGACCCGGCAGGCCGAGGCCCGCGAAGAAGACGGCGATGGCCAGACCGCTGTAGACCGGCATGCGGCCGAAGATGCCCCCGAACTCCTCGAGATTGCGGTGGTGAACACGGTCATACAGCACGCCAACCATGAAGAACATTCCGGCCGAACTGATGCCGTGGGCGAGCATCTGGAACATCGCGCCGTTGACGCCCTGTGCCCAGGCATCCCAGCGGTATTCGTGGCCGGCGACTGCGCTCCAGACCCCCAGCCCCAGCATGACGTAACCCATGTGGCTGACGGAGCTGTAGGCGACCATCCGCTTGAAGTCTTTCTGAGCAAGCGCCGCGAAAGCTCCGTAGACCATCGACACCACGCCGAGCCCACAGACGAGCCACGCCAGCGACAGTCCGGCGCCCGGGCAGATCGGATAGCAGATCCGCAGGATGCCGTACCCGCCGAGCTTCAAGAGCACGCCGGCGAGGATCATCGAGATGGGCGTCGGCGCCTCAACGTGGGCATCCGGCAGCCAGGTGTGTACCGGCACGACGGGCACCTTGATCACGAAGCCGATCAGCAGGAGCAGGAAGGCCCACGTCTCGAGGCTCATCCCCCAGACCTGAGCCGCGGCAAACGGCGACTTCGGAAGTTGGCCGATCTGTGCGAGTGCCAGGATGTTGAACGTGTGGATCGGCCGATCGGCGGTTCGGACGGCCTCGAGAGCGGCGGTGCGGGCCGCCCCATCCAGCGCCGGACTGACAGCGTGTGCGGCAACGAGTTGCTCGTCCGACAAGAGCCGCAGGTCACTCGTAAAATAGAGCATCAAAATCGCCAGCAGCATGAGCACGCTACCCAGCAACGTGTAGAGGAAAAACTTGATGGCTGCATACTCGCGTCGTGGGCCACCCCAGATGCCGATCAGGAAATACATCGGCAGGAGCATCACCTCCCAGAACACGTAGAAAAGGAAGAAGTCGAGCGACACAAACACTCCGAGCATGCCGGTCACGAGCAGCAGAAACAGCACGCTGTAGGCTTTGACGTGCTTGGTGATCGGCCAACTGGCAGCAGCGGCCAGCATCGACAGGAACGTGGTCAACACCACCAAGGGCAGGCTGATGCCGTCGACGCCCAGCAGATATTCGATGCCGAACGCCTCGATCCAGGGCAACTTCACGACCGCCTGCATCGAGGGGTCGCCCATCCGAAACTGCGCCGGCCCAGTGGCCCCGAACAGCGCCGGCACGGCCATCCACAGCGAGAGCACGAACACGACCGCCGTGGTCAGCAGCGTGATCCAGCGAATGACGTCCTCGCGCGCCTTCGGCACGATCGGCAGCGACAGGAACGCAGCCACGAGGGCGGGCAAAAAGACGATGGCCGACAGGGGCCAGAGGGCAGGCTGGACGAGCGTATCGATGGGAGACATGGAAAAGTCCGTCGGGGATCGTGGGGTGCTGGTGCTGGTCAGGCGTATGAAAAAAGGTCTTGAAATACAGTGCAAAAAAGCGGCTGTCAGCCGGCGATCGCGGCCCGAAACAGCATGCTCGCCAGAACGAAGAGGGCCACCGTGCCAACCACGATGAACATCACGTACTGACGAAGCCGGCCGGTCTGCAGTTTCTTGAGTTCCAGGCCGACGTTCCAGGTGGCCGTCGCCGTGGCGTTGACCAGACCGTCGACCAGATTCCGGTCGATCCATGCGTCGAGGCCGGCCAACTGCCGGGCCGACCATGCTACGCCGTCGATCAACCGGTCGATCACGCCGCGGTCGGTGCCACTGGCCAGACTGGCGACGGCGAAGGCCGGCCGCACGAAGATGACGTCGTAGAGTTCGTCGAAATACCAGCGGTGGGAGAGGAATGAATAGACGGGCCGGAACATGTAAGCCACCACTGTCGGCGAGATGAGCCGCCACAGATACATCGCCGCTGCCAGGAGGACGCCTGCGGCCGCGGTGGCGAAGGCTGTCCAAGTGGCCGTGACGTGAATGGCGCCCTCGTGGCTCAGATGCTCCGCCGGTACGGTCAGGCTGCCGAACAGGAAACCGCCCGTGGAAGTGACGTCGGTACCGGCGGGCCGGGCCTGCTCGACCAGGTTGGCGATTCCGAAGCCACCGGGAAGCGTCCAACCCGCCACGACAGCGAGCACCGCGAGCACGACGAGCGGCGCTACCATCACCTTCGGCGACTCATGAGCATGGTCGGCGATGTGATGATCCCGCGGCTTGCCAGCGAAGGTCATGAACCAGAGACGGAACATGTAGAACGCCGTCAGGAAGGCTCCGCCAGCCACCGCGTAGAAGAGGATCCACCACGAGGGATTGGCCTGCGAATACGAGAGCGCCTGGGCGAGGATCGCGTCCTTTGAGTAATAGCCGGAGAGACCGACCACAAAGGGAATGCCCGCGCCGATGATGGCCAGACAGCCCACGAGCATCGTGCCGGCAGTCCAGGGCATCACCCGGGCGAGGCCGCCCATCTTCCGCATGTCGTTGGTATGGCAGGCGTGAATGACGGAGCCCGAGCAGAGGAAGAGCAGGCTCTTGAAGAACGCATGCGTCACCAGATGGAACAGTCCTGCCGACCAGCCGCCGACCCCCAGCGCCAGCATCATGTAGCCCAACTGGCTCACCGTGGAATACGCGAGCACTCGTTTGATGTCGTTGGCGACCAGGGCGATCGTCGCGGCGATGAAGAGCGTTATACCGCCGACGATGGCAATGACGAGAAGCACGTCGGGCGTGAGCACGGGGTAGAACCGCCCCACGAGGTAGACACCTGCGGCCACCATCGTGGCAGAATGCACGAGCGCCGAAACGGGAGTGGGCCCTTCCATCGCGTCTGGCAACCAGACAAAGAGCGGAAACTGGGCGCTCTTGCCGACGCAGCCGCAGAAGATGCCGACGCCAGCAATGAACAGTAGCCAACGGCCGATGCCCTCCGACCGCCAGCCGTCGATCCGACTGGCGATCTCGTCGGCCCCGTCACGGGGCCGATCGGCATGCTCGGCGGCGATGCGGCCAACCTCGTCCGCATTCGCAAACGTGACCATCCCATCGGGCACCTGCAGGGCGTGGCCGTTGGATGCCGGACGCACCAAGCTGAACAGGCCCGGCCGCGTGATCGCCTGGCCATCTGCTCCCGCGACTGTCGAATCGGCGAAATGCAGCGTGCCGAGCGCCCCCCAGAGCGCCATCAGGCCGATGAGCATGCCGAAGTCACCAACCCGGTTGACGATGAACGCCTTGTTGGCCGCCGTGGAAGCGCTCTTGCGCTCGAAGTAGAAACCGATCAGGAACCACGAGCAAATACCCACCAATTCCCAGAAGATGAAGACCATTGCCAGGTTCCCTGCGATCAAGATGCCGAGCATCGAGAAGCAGAACAGCGACAGCGCCTGAAAGAACCGCGGAAACCGGCCCGGCCGGTGAAGATGGCTGCCCCCCGCCAGATGCACCTCGTGATCGGTTACGTCGTGCAGTTCATCGTGCATGTAGCCAGAGGCGTAGACGTGAATGCACGTCGCGATGAACGTCACGACCACGAACATCAGCACCGTCAGAGCGTCGATGTACCAGCCAATCGAAAGCCTCAGCGCCCCGCCCTGGTAGAGCGTATACCAGTCGCCCGAGTACGCCGCGGGCACATGGGCGGCATGGTGGCCTCCCTCGCCGGCATGCCCGTCATGGCTGTCATGACCGCCATCTGCACCATGCGAGTCTCCGGCATGCGGATCGGCATGATCGGCCGCATGCCCTTCGGCATGGCCGGCATGCGCCACGGCCACCACGGGGTGCGACGAAAGCCAGGTGCCGAACGCCGCCAACGATAGCCCCAGCGACGTGACGATCGCCGCCGTGGCCACCCAGGCGGCATTCTTGCCGTGATGCCCCATCCGCGGACCAAAAAACAGGATCGCCACGAACGAAACCAGCGGCGCGAGCCATGCGAGGCCCAGCAGCATCGGAAGTTGGGTGGCAGGATCCATGGTCGAGTGCCGCGGTGGCGGCTCAGCCCTTGAGGTCTTCGGCCCGGTCGATGTCGACGGTGGCGTGGTTGTTGTAGAAGTTCAATGTGATCGCGAGGGCGACGGCCGCCTCGGCGGCTGCCAGAAGGATGACGAACAGTGCGATCACCTGCCCGTCCAGCCCCAACGAAGAGGCACCTTCGCCGCGAAGGTACGGCGAAGAGAACGCCACGAAATTGACGTTGGCACCGTTGAGCACCAGTTCAATGCCCATCAGCACGCCCAACGCGTTCCGCTTCAACGCCATGCAGACCACACCAGCCGTGAACAGGATCGCCCCCACGACGAGATAGTGCGCCACACCCACCGGAGCTGAGAGCAAACCTGCGAAGAGCGGGGCCGCTACGGGCGGCAGGCCAACGGCAAGATGATTCATCGATGACCTCCTGGCACGAGCGCCGAAGCGGACGACCGGGCCGCCTCCCGCGCGGTCGCGACCGGACCGATGGAAGACGCGGCCACGTCGATCGCCCGGGGCGTGCGCCGCCGCTTTGCACGGGCCAAATACGCAGCACCGACAAGCACGACAAGCAGGTGCACCGACACGATCTCAAAGGGCAGCAAGTAGCCACCGCGCACGGCCGCGGCCGGGGCACCGGCCGCGGGCCCATCGACACGAATGCCGAGCAACGCCATTCCAATCGGCGTGGCCGCGGGCGCCGCCACGGCAGCCACGGCGGGCCGCCGCCAAGGCTCCACGCGAAACGCCGCCTGCAACAACACCGCCAGCAGGGCCGCACCCACCACGCCGGCCAGCACTCGGTCGCTCGTCGAAGTCTTGATCGCCACGAACGGCGCCTGGGCCGTCAGCATCACGCCAAACACCAACAGCACGAGTGTGCCGCCGACGTAGATCATGAGTTGCATCGCACCCACGAACTCGGCCCCCGCCAGAAAGAACAGCCCGGCCGTCGCAGCGAGCGACAGCACGAGATAGAAGGCCATCCGCACCACGTTGTCGGCCAGCACCACGGCCACCGCACAGGCGCAGGCCACGGCTGCAAAAAGCAAGAACAGAACCGAGTGCCAGTTGACGGCAGCCATCGGCATCGCCGATGCGAGCGTGGCCACCCCGCCCGGCATCGGCAGGGCGAAAGCGAGCATGGTCGGCATCATGGCAACACCTGCACGACGTTCGGGGATTCAACCGGGGACGCAGCGCGTGGACTCAACGAACCATCCGGCCGGCGACCACCGGAAAGCCCGCCTGGCCCCTCCAGCCAACCCTCGCGAATTTCGCCGGCAGGCCGCGACAGGCCGCGGACAACGCCACCCGGAAACGCCAACTGCCAGAGCATGGCGCCGGCGAACATCGCGGCGGCGATTGGCGTGCAGTATTTCAGGCAGGTCGTCATCACCTGGTCGATGCGGAGCCGGGGCAGCGTCCACCGCACCCACATCATGAGCAGCACGCCCAGCGTGGCCTTCAGCAGCAGGTTGCCGCAACCGAGCAAGCGTACGAAGTAGTTCGCCGATTCCCCGGTGCCTTCGCTCAGCCCCAGCAGCGTGGCGACGGGAATCGGACCGTTCCAGCCCCCGAGAAAGAGCACGGCAGCCAGAGCACTGACGAGAAACATCGAGCCGTATTCGGCCATGAAGAAGAAACTCCACCGCAGGCCGGAATACTCGGTGTGAAAACCAGCCACGAGTTCGCTCTCTGCCTCGGCCAGGTCGAAGGGGGCACGATTCACACTCGCAACCGCACAGGTGACATACACCCAGAAGATCACGAAGGTGAACGGGTCGTGGAAGAGGTACCAATTCGTGATCCACCCGGCCTGCTTCTCGGCGATCGTCACCAGGTCCATGCTGCCCGCAAGCATCACTGGCACGACGACGCACATTCCCAACGGCACCTCGTAACTCACCACCTGTGCGGCCTCGCGCATGGCACCAAACAACGACCACTTCGAGGCCGATGCGTAGCCCGCCAGGATCACGCCAAAGACTTCCAGGCCGAGCACGGCGACCACGAAAAACACGCCGACGTTGAGCCGCTGGCCCACGAAATCGAACGCAAACGGCAAGGCGATGAACGCACAAAAGGACGCACAGAAACTGATGTACGGGGCGAGCCGAAAGAGCATGCCGTCGGCCCCTTCCGGCATCAGGTCTTCCTTAGCAAGAAGTTTGATGCCGTCGGCAAGCGACTGGAGCCAGCCAAACCGGCCGCCAGTCCGCGTGGGCCCGAGGCGGTCCTGAATTCGGGCGGCGATCTTTCGCTCGGCCCAGATAAACACGAGGGCGCCACCCGCGATCACGTTGAGGATCAGGGCAGCGGCGACGAGCGCCGTGATGGTCCAGCCCAGCCACTCGGGCAGACCGACCGTATTGATGAGAAAATCAGCCATCGGAACTGGGTTTCACGCTGGAGCGTAGGCTGGGCGAAAATGCCCTCCGAACCGTCGAATTCCCGGGTTGAAATCGACTTCGTGAAAAATCGCACGAAGTGTGCACCAAGTCGGCCCAATTCACAAGTGCCAGGAGAAAAACCGGACGAAAGCCGTCGGCAGGGACGGGCTAGCGGTCGATCTCGCCCATCACGATGTCGAGGCTCCCCACGATGGCCGGAACGTCGGCGATCAGACAGCCACGGCAGAGCTCGTGCGTGACAGCGAGGTTCGAGAACGAGCTCGACCGGGCACGTACCCGCCACGGAATCGCCGAGCCGTCACTGACGAGATAAAAGCCCATCTGGCCCTTCGGGCACTCGGTTTCCAGGTAGGCGTCACCGGCTGGAATCTTCTCCATGAGCTTGACCGGCTCGCCGAGCGGCCCTTTGCAGGCCGAGTAGCGGTCGATCGCCTGTCGCACGAGATCCATCGACTGCACCACTTCGAGCATCCGCACGAAGAAACGATGCCAGCAGTCGCCGAGCACGGCATCGGCAGGCACCGGCGGATACTCATGGTCCCGCGGATAGTGACCGTTTTTCATGACGGCCACCTCGAAGGCGTAGCCGTCATACATCGCGGTATAGATGCTCTCGCCGTCACGCCGCATGTCCTGATCGACGCCACTGCCCCGCAGCACCGGCCCCGAGCAACCGTATTCGATCGCCAATTCCGGCGACATCACGCCGATGGCCGCCGTGCGCTTCACAAAGATCGCGTTGGTGGTGAGCAACGCATGGTATTCCTTGATGATCGGCTCGAATTGGTCGAGAAATTCCTCGCACTTCCGCAGCCAGCCGGGCGGCAGATCGGCCGTCAGGCCGCCCACGGTGATGTAGCTATAGGTGAGGCGGGCACCGCAGGCCTCCTCGAACAGGTCGAGGATCTTTTCGCGCTCGCGGAAGGCGTAGAGAAACGGGCTAAACGTGCCCAGATCGAGACCGTAGGCACCCATGCCCACAAGATGGCTGGCGATGCGGCCCATCTCGGCGATCAGGACGCGCAGATGCCTCGCCCGCTCACTCACCTGATACTGCATGAGCTTCTCGACGGCGAGCGACCAGCCGAGATTCATGTTCATGGCGGCGAGATAGTCCATCCGGTCGGTGTAGGGAATCCACTGCCGCGCCGTGAGGTTTTCGCCGATTTTTTCCGCGCAGCGATGGAGGTAACCGATGTGGGGCTCCACCTCCGAGACAATCTCCCCGTCGGTCCTGAGCACGAGCCTGAGCACGCCGTGCGTGCTCGGATGCTGCGGCCCCATGTTGACGAGCATCTCGTCGGTGCGGACGTCGAACTCGATGATCCGCGGATCGTCATCCATCAGTTGTGCCATGGCTCTATTTCCGTCGTGCTATGCGTGAATGCGGAGCGTGATCGAGATTCGCTGCCGCCGAAACTAGCGGCCCCGGATTCCGTGATACTCAAGCGGCTGCTCGTAATCCTTGCGAAGCGGATACCCTTCCCAATCCTCCGGGCAGAGGATCCGACGCAGGTCGGGATGGCCGGTGAACCAAACCCCTGACAGGTCGTAAACCTCCCGCTCATGCCAGTTTGCGCCCCGCCACACGCCGCACACGCTGTGCACCTCGGGCAGTTGGCCGGGCACATCCCCCTTCCACCGGGGCAACTTCACCTTCAGCACGATGCTGACCCGCGAGGCGGTGCTCCAGAGGTGGTAGACCAACTCCGTGTGGGGCTGCCAGGCCACCTTGGCGGCCTTCTTCGGATCGGGCTCGAACCAGTCGATGGCAGTGATGCACTCCAGTGCGTCGAAACGCACCTCGCTTTTCTCCCGCAACCATCGGCAGACGTCCACCAAACGATCGGGCGCGATTTCGATCCAAGGATCGAGGGCGTCGAGCCGGCTGCCCGTAACAGCTCCAGGCAGCGATCGCTCCAACTGTTCCAGGAATCCGGGGCCTCTCATGACAGACCTTCGTTCAATTCGTTCGAGGAAAAAACGGCGTCAGCGTGGCAACGTTCAATGGCGAGTGCACAGCATACGTCAGATCAGGTGGTCTGGAACGTTACCCAGTCGTGTTTCGCCCGCTGCCTCCAGAGCTTTGCCCCGAGGCCACCTGCGAGGAAACCGCACGCACCCAGTCCAGATCGCCGCGATACCAGACGTAGGCAAATCCGACCAGCAGCACGGCGAAGAACGCCGCCATGTCCACGGCCGCGGTGCGGGCAAGAAGTGTTCCGGCATGCGCCACGGCTCCCGCAGCTCCCGTCCCTAACTCGGGAAACAGCGGCACCGCGGGACTCTCAATCCCCAGTTCACGCATGATTCCGGCGGCGGCAGGCGTGAGCGATTGGCCGTCTGCCTGGATGGTCACCAGGGAAGGATCAGCCATTTGTACCGCCTTGCCGAAGACCGTTGCCCATGGAAAGAATAGCGCGACCTCGACGTCGAAGATGATGAACAGGAGTGCGACCACATAGAATCGCAGGTCGAACTGCACGAAGCTCGAGCCGATCGTCGGTTCGCCGCACTCGTAGACCTCGAGTTTCTCGGCGTTCGGAGCCCGGGGACGAACCAGCCATCCCACCAAAAGGTTGACGAAAAGGAACGCTGCCCCCAGGGCAACGAATAGCGCGACATAGCCGGCAATCAGTACGGGATGCATCGAGACTCACTCGCCAGGGATTCGAAGCTGAAGGCTCACTGGTTGGGACCGCCATGAACAGGATCGACGATCACCTTTGACGCCGCGACGGCCGTTGGATTGAGAGTAGACCGGCCCCATGCCACCTCAACCGGCAGCCGGGCGAAGTCGACGATCGTGCCATCCCGGCTGTAGCAACTCAGGTCGAGCGTCGACCCCATGAAGATGCAGTCGACCGGGCACGGCTCCACGCACAGCGCACAGAACATGCACTTGGAGTAGTCGATCGTGAAGCCGCTCACGCGGAAGCCCTTGCCCCCGCTGACACGTTCCTTGCCGATGTAGATGCAATCGACAGGACAGGCCTTGGAGCACTGGTCACAGGCGATACACGTAGTGAGATCGTAGCGGTGGAAGCCACGATAACGGGCTGCGACCGGCGCCGGCAGCTCCGGATACTCGAAGTGCTCCGTGAATGTGCGGCGGTTCTGGTCGTAGGTGCTACCGAAGACCCGCAGGGTCACCAGCATGCCGTCCACCACGGTCCGTACGGCGGTGAACAGATTTCGAAACCATTCTCGCATGGCACTTCCAATCGAAGGTGCATCCGAATCGCGTCAATCGCCGTGACGGCATGGCTTCACCACGCAACGGCGGACTTCGCAGAGTATAGGGACCACCTTCGCACCAACAAGCGGCGTTGCTGTTTTCAGCGGCCTTGTGGCTATCGCCCATCACCGAGCCCGCCGGCCGCCGCCGGAGACGGTCGGCAGCGGCCTCCCGTCGCCCTTAAGGTCCAAGTGTCCAACGGCGACGCCGCCCCTCCTATCAGGGGGCGCCGGCACAAAAAGCCGACATTAGCCCCCTTGCTACCCTTGTTTCCAGCGTTTTTTGGCCCAGGAATTGCTTGACCAGGACGCAAAACCATCTACATTTAAGGAGTCCGAGTCATCGCAGTTTGCCCTTTCGACGCCAATGCGGCGATCGCGAGTGCGAACTGGTCGGCTTCAGCGGACCGCCAAGGAAGGTTTCAATGTTGGTCCTGTCGCGAAAAAAAGACGAAAGCATCGTCATCAACAACGACATCACGATCGTCGTGGTTGAGATCCGTGGCGACAAGGTTCGGCTGGGCGTCGAGGCACCGAAAGAGGTGCCCGTGCACAGGCAGGAAGTATTCGAAGCGATTGCCCGCGGCGAGACGGTCGTCGAATCGGTCGAGGCCGAATCGGGCAAGCCGCTCCACGGAGGCGAGGCCGCTGCTGGCGACCAGCCTCGCGCCGGCTGACACGCACCGGCCGGCGGAGATCCGCTCCTTGCTCCCTGGAAATCGCCCTGGGAATTTCAGTGTTGATCAGAGGCTGTTCGAACGGCCAGTTGACGGTATGCTTTGCTGAACGTGCGGCCCTGTCGTCTAGGGGCCTAGGACACTGGCCTTTCACGCCGGTAACACGGGTTCGAATCCCGTCAGGGTCATTTTCTCGCATCTCCACACCGCACGCTGCCGTAAGGCTGTTCGCCTTCGCTCTGACTTGATTCGCCTTCGCTATGGCCGACTTATACGATGCCGTTCTGCTGGTTTCGTTCGGTGGTCCAAACGGCCCGGACGATGTGATCCCGTTTCTGGAAAACGTACTTCGCGGCCGGAATGTGCCACGGGAGCGGATGCTGGAAGTCGCCGAGCACTACCAACACTTCGGCGGCAAGAGCCCGATCAACGAACAAAACCTCGCACTCCTCGCGGCGCTTCGTGAAGAACTCTCCCGCCGTGGACCGCATCTGCCGGTCTACTGGGGAAATCGCAACTGGCACCCGCTGCTGACCGACACGATCCGGGAGATGGCCGACGCCGGCGTGAAGCGGGCGATCGCCTTCGTGACCAGCGCCTACAGCAGCTACTCGGGCTGTCGCCAGTATCGGGAGAACATCGCCGCCGCCTGTGCAGCAGTGGGCGACCGGGCACCGCAGATCGACAAGATCCGCGTTTTCTTCAATCATCCTGGGTTCGTTGGCCCGATGGCCGGCAACGTCACCCGGGCGCTCGACACGTTCCCGACAGACATACGTGCGGCAGTGCCCGTGCTGTTCACGGCGCACAGCATCCCTATGTCGATGGCTGAGGGGTGCCGGTACGGCGTGCAACTGGCCGAGGCATGCCGCCTCGTCGCCGAGCAGGCCGGCGTTGCAGACTGGAAACTCGTCTACCAAAGCCGGAGCGGCCCGCCGAGCCAGCCCTGGCTGGAGCCTGACATCTGCGACGCGATTCGGGTTCTCCATGCGCATGGTGGCAGGCGGCTGGTGATCGCACCGATCGGTTTCATTTCCGACCACATGGAGGTGCTTTACGACCTCGACACCGAGGCGGCGGATCTCTGCCGCGAGTTGGGCATCGAGATGGTCCGTGCTGCGACCGTGGGAACTGATCCGGTTTTCGTCGGCATGGTGCGTGATCTGATCGCCGAGCGGAACGGGATGCTGAACGACCGCACGGCGATCGGCCGACTCCCCGCGAACCACGATGTCTGCCCGCTTGACTGCTGCCCGGCGCCCGCCCCGCGCCCTGCCGCCACCGGACGCCCGGCATGACAGGCATGCCGCCGGTGCACGCCTCGGCCCGCGGCCGGGAATGCGTTTCACTCGTGCACGGGTTCTTTGCCAACCAGTACATGCTGGCGTTGCTCGGCCATCGCCTCAAACGGCACGGCTATCTCGCCACACCATGGGGCTATCGGAACATGCGCCGCTCGATTCTCGAGCACGCGGATGCCTTCAGCCGTGAACTCGCCCGACTCGACGCCGACCGGGCTGTCGACACGATCCACCTGGTCACGCACAGCATGGGAGGGATCATCGCCCGCGCGGCGCTCGAGCGTTTTCGGCCACAGAAACTCGGCCGGTTCGTGATGCTGGCTCCACCCAACCGCGGCTCCTTCGTCGCGAATGCCGCGGTCGGCGTCCTCGGCGGCCTGTTCAAGCCGGTGGCAGAACTGACCACCGGCCCGGAGAGCCTCGTCAATTCGCTCGGCATGCCTACAGGCATCGATATCGGTGTCATCGCAGCCTCGCGGGATGCCCTCGTTTCCCCGGAGAGCACGCGGCCAGACGTGCCCCATGACCATGTCACGCTTCCCTGCCTCCACTCGAGCCTGCTGTTTCGCCGCGATGCCGCCGATCTGGTGGCTGCATTCCTTGCCACTGGCGAGTTTCCCGCCCCCGCGGCAGACGGCTGAAACCGCGAGCTCCTGGAACCTTTTCTCATGAACATCGCGCCCCGCCCCGTGGGACCTTCCGGACTCGCCGTCGGCCCGCTGGGCCTGGGCTGCTGGCCGCTGGCCGGCATGACCCGATCTGGCATCACGCCTGCAGCGGCCGTGGCCACCGTAGCGGCAGCACTCGACGCCGGTATCGCGCACCTCGACACGGCCTATTGCTACGGCGAGGCGGGGGAGAGCGAGCGGGCGATCGCCCAGGCGCTGGCCAGCCGCCGCCGTGAAGTCGCGGTGATCGCCAGCAAGTGCGGCATCCACTGGGAGCCGGGCCGAAAACAGTGCGTGGACGGACGGCCGGAAAGAATCCTCCGTGAGGTCGAGGAGAGCCTCAGGCGGCTGGGCACCGATCACGTCGACATGCTTTATCTCCACGCCCCCGACCCGACGATCCCGATCGAGGAATCAGCCGGCGGACTATCGCAGCTGCTCTCTGCCGGAAAAACCCGCGCCGTCGGGGTGTCCAATGTGTCGCTGGAACAACTAGAACGGTTCGCTGCAGCCTGCCCGCTCTCCGCCTGCCAGATGCACTACAACATGCTGCAACGCGAAATCGACGCCGAGATCCTCCCGTGGTGCCGTGCCAAAAACGTGGCGATGTTCGTCTACTGGCCGCTGATGAAGGGTCTGCTGGCCGGCGGCATGGCACGGGACCTGGTGTTTCCGACGTCCGACAGCCGCCACAAATACCCGATGTTCACCGGGGCGGAGTTCCAGCGCAACCTCGACTTCGTGGAGGCGCTAAGGCCGGTGGCATCCCGCCTGGGATGCGAACTGCCCGACCTGGTACTGGCGTGGACGGCGGAGCAGCCCGGCATCACCTGCGTGCTCTTCGGCGCCACGTCGCCGGAGCAGGTGAGGATCAACGCGCGGGCCCTGGCCTGCGAACTCGACGACGACGCCCGGCGGACGATCGCCGACGCGATCCGCGCCCGCGGTCCGGTCGCCAACCGCCGGGCTGTCTGATCGAAAAACATGGCATCCTGCCATGCAAAAA
>JBIIGJ010000011.1:0-57892 GCA_044236455.1 Pirellulales bacterium | reverse complement strand
ACGCCCACGCGTTGCCGGAGCACCATCCACGCACGTTTCGTAGGGCGGTCGTCGATATCGGCCATCGCGGCGGCGTATTGACGTCGGGCATGCTCGAGGGGCCGGAATTAGAGCTCCAGCGGCGTCAACTGCTGGATGTCGTTCGCTGGCTGCCAGAACTGGCTGCCGACACCGAGCTGGGACGACGCGACTGGGAACGTGTGAACGACGCGGCGCGCACTTTGGCCCGTGAACTCGAGTCGTTGGCGCATGCCGGGGAGCAGGCTGCCAGTCGTCAAAAGACCCTGCCGACGACGTTGGCGGATGCCATGAAGACGCTGGCGGATGCCGATGCCTTGCTGCCGCCCGACATCCCAACGGAGGACAGACCATGATCGAACTCGCCTGGGGTGCTGCGTTACGGATGATTCAGGCGCTGCTGCAGGGATCGCCGTTCATTTTTACCGGTCTGTGCATCACCGGGATGCTCAGTCGTCTGATGGGCCATGCGGATACGAAACGCCTGTTCGGCTCCAATTCCCTCTCGTCGCTCATGCAGTCGTGGCTCATCGGCATGCTCCTGCCCGGCTGCTCGCTGGGGGTTATTCCGATCTGCCGGCAGTTGCGTGCCAGCGGCATCGCGATCGGAACGATCTTTGCGTTCGCTCTTTCCAGTCCGCTCTTTGATCCGCTATCGCTGCTGTACGGCCTGACGTTGTCGAAGCCCTTTACGATTCTTGCATTCGCCGGCTGCTCGTTGGTCGTCGTCACGCTCTCCGGGGCGATCTTCGACTGGCTCTACCCGGACACGGAGGTCCATCTTCCCCAGCCCCCAGCCCCACCCCCCGGGATCAAACGCATCCTTGCCGTCGGTGTCGACATGGCACGCGAGACGGTGGGCCACACCGCGGGACTGATTGGCATCGGGATTCTTGGCGTCGGCCTGCTGGCGGTGATCCTGCCGACAGGCTCGCTGCAGCATTCCATGGCCCACGACAATCCGTGGTCGCCGCTCGTGATGACCGGCGTCGCGATCCCGGCCTATGCGACGCCCATGACAGCCATGGGCCAGTTGGGATCGATGTTCCAGCATGGGAACTCCATCGGGGCCGCCTTCATCCTGCTGACGTTCGGCGCAGGCATGAATCTGGGGCTGATAGCGTGGATGTGGTTGAACTATGGCTGGCGCAAGCTCGCGGTCTGGTTCGGACTGATGCTGCTGGTCGTGGTCGGGTTGTCTTACGGTATCGAGCGACCGCTCTATCCCCGCGACGTCGAGCCCGTCAACCACACCCATGCCTTCGACGGCTACTGTGCACCCTTTGCCCCGAACAGCATGCCGGCCGGCGGACATCTCGCCGAAATCATCCGGCGGGTACGGCTCGAGACCCAGCCGCATGAATGGTTTGGGGCAGGCATACTCGCTCTTCTGGCCCTGGTCGGCGGACTGCTCCGCGTCGTCGATCCCTCGCGGCGGATCGACGCGTGGCTCGTTCGGCAGCCGGCCGAGGTGAGCGGGCGGACATCTTCGCGGTATGACGTGGAGGTTCCGGGCCCTGTCCTTGCGATGGTGGGGCTCGCCGGGATCGTGGCCATGAGTGTCGTCGGGTGCTACTCCTACTACCCGCCGCCCAGCGAAGTGCTCGAGGAGCTTTCGGTCGCTCGAACTGAGGCGGCATCGGCCGCGACCAGTGGTAATCGCGAGCATGCTCTTCATTGGATCCCGGTGTGCGAGGGCTGGAACCGACGCCTCGTCGTCGGCACCTATCTCCGGCATTGGAAAGTCAGTGACTACCACCTCATGAAGTCGCGACTGCTCCAGGATCGGCTCGAGGCATTGGAGCACGCAGTGGAAGACGGAGACACGCCTGACGAGGTTCGCGAGCACGCGCTCGCCGCGTCTCGCGCCTACACGCGTTTGTCGCAGGCGTATCGCTCAGAGCCGCTTGAGTAAGCTGTCTTTCGTCCGCGCCACGGGCACGGCCAGGTTTCCAAGCGTGCTGCGGCCGAGCGGGCCCCAGTGCCGCGAATCACGGCTGCCGGAGGGAAAATCGCCAAGCATGAAGAAGTTGCCGGATTCCACTCGCCACTCCACCACGCCATCGGCGGCCGGCCGATGGAGGATGTCGCGCCACACGACCAGTTGTTCGATCATGGCGTCCGCGTTGTCGCGGCTTGCTGGGCCGCCAGCCGAGGTGAGCCCGAGGCCGAGCACTAGCGGGGTGTCATCAGCGTCTCGTGCGACGTCTTCCGGCCAGGGCCGGGCGACATCCCAGGCCGCAGGTGCCAGCGGCGGCAGGCAGGCACGAATAGGTGCAGGCTGCCCATCGGCATCTGCGATCGGCCACGCCGCGCCGACCAGATGGCCGTCGAGCCGGCCGGCGACCACGCCGTAGAGGCCACTCGCCTTCAGTCGCCACGGTACGACGAACCCGCCGACACGAGCCAGCACACGCACGGTCGCGCCTTGCTGGGGCGACTCCCGGAGTCGAATCACCGCCGCCAGGCCGACGTCGCGCACAGGCAAGAGCATCCGCCGCTCGGCTGGGGCGAATGCCGCATCGTCGAGCACGACGGGCAGCGAGACGGTTCTCTGCCATCGGCCGTCGGCGGCATCGTCGCCGTCCGAGACGATCTGGGCCTCGGGCACGGGCGACGCCAACTCCGCGAGAATAGACGGCGGCGTGAGGATGGTCCGGCCAACGATGGCCAGATCGCCGTCCCGAATCGAGACGGTTTCGCCCGGCAGCCCGACGACCCGTTTGATGGCGGGCGAGCCATCGGGCGACGTGAGGATCCAGCGCTCATGCCGCCGCGGCTGCCGCAGCCGGTCGAGCGACGGAAACCAGCCGGTGGTGACGACATCACCAGGCCGCAGGCCGGGCGCCATCGACAGGCCATCGACCTGATACCGGCGTGGCGGCGCAAACACCCCCACGCCGCAAAGCATCACCACGACGAACGCCACAACGCCCGTCGCGACGCGACTCATCCCACGGTGACCCACTGGTGGCTCTTGGCGCTGGCCAGGACCGCGTCGCAGATCTTCTGGGTCTCGAGCGCGTCGCGGAAGTTCGGATGAGCTGGCTGCTTTTTTGCGTAGGCCTCGAGGAAGTCGGCCACCTGGTGCACGAAGCTGTGCTCGTAGCCGATCGCCAGACCGGGCACCCACCACTTGTCCATGTAGGGGTGATCACTGTCGGTCACATGGATGCTCTTCCAGCCACGCATCGGGCCCTCGTCCTTGTAATCAAACACCTGCAGCCGGTGAAGATCGTGGAGGTCCCACTTCAGGCTCATGTTCTCGCCGTTGATCTCGAACGTGTAGAGCGCCTTGTGGCCGCGGGCATACCGGGTGCTCTCGAAGAGACCGAGCGATCCGTTCTTGAAGTGGCAGAGGAAGGAGCAGGCGTCGTCGATGCCCACCTTCTCGACCTTGCCGGTGAGCTGGTGCTTCCGCTCCTTTACGAACGTCTCGGTCATCGCGGTGACGTCGTTCACCGAGCCATTGAGCCAGATCGCCGTGTCGATGCAGTGGGCGAGCAGGTCGCCTGTCACGCCCGAGCCGGCGGCGGCGGCGTCGAGCCGCCAGAGGGCCGCGCCCCCCTGCGGCAGGTCGGCATTGATCGTCCAGTCCTGGAGAAAATTGGCCCGGTAGTGGAAAATCCGGCCAAGTTTTCCGCTGTCGATGATGTTCTTCGCGAACGTCACCGCCGGGATGCGACGGTAGTTGTACCAGACCATGTTTGGCACGCCGGCCTTCTCGACCGCGGCGCACATCTTCTCCCCCTCGGCCGTGTCCATCGACAGCGGCTTCTCGCAGAGGATCGCCTTGCCGTGTTTGGCGGCCTCGATGGCGATCTCGGCGTGGAGGTTATTGGGCGTGCAGATGTCGATGGCGTCGATGTCGTCGGCGGCGACGAGCTTCCGCCAATCGGTTTCGACCCGCTTGTAGCCCCACCGGTCGGCGAAGGCCTTTGCCTTGGCGGGGTCGCGGGCGGCGACCGCCTGCAGCACGGGCAGGTATTCCAGGTCGAAGAAATCCTTGACGCGGTTGTAGCCGTTGGAGTGGGCGCGGCCCATGAAGCCGTAGCCGATCATGCCGATGCGGAGGGGTTTTGCCATGGGAGAGATCCTTCGTGGTGGTGGCTGAATGGGCGAGTGGTGATGGGGAGTCTGGGGTGGTCCGGTTCGGGGACGGCAGAATTCTCGTCGCGGATGAGCTTGCTCCTTCCACGACCTGTGGCAGTTCATCCCTCAGAAGGTCGCAATCTCATATGCTCCTCGAGCTTCCGCCGATCCCCTCACCTCGCTTCTTGTTCGTTCACGTTGATCCAGTCCGAGCGAAACTAGTTCCAGCCGTGGGCGTCGCGGACGGCGATCATGGTCTTCAGGATGGTGTTCCAGGTGGCCGGGTTTTCGAGGGTCGAGTTCGGGAACATGCAGCCGTCCCAGCAGATGTGCTGGATGCCACGCTTGGCCGCACCTTCGAGCCAGTAGCCCGAGCACTTCACGATGTCGAGTTTGCCGTTGGGGTCGTCGGCGCGGCAGTGCTTGCCTGTCTTGTCGTGCGCGCCGGCGCCGTGCACCTCACCATCGTTTTGGGCCACGTGGAAGTCGATCGTCCACGGCCGGAGCTTGTCGGTCATCTGCTTGTAGGCGGCATAGAAATCGGCCTCAGAGTAGCCGGGCTTCACGAGCGCGTATTCCGGCGCGTTGTAGCCGAGCAGGTAGAGGTAGGTGTGGGCGAGGTCGGCCTGAAAACCGAGCGTCTCGGGCATGCCAACCTCTTCGAGCAAGTCGAGGACGTCCTTCCAGGAGTGCATGCCGGCCCAGCAGATCTCTCCTTCGGCGGCGAGCCGCTGGCCATTGTCGCGGGCGATCTTCGCCGCCTCGCGAAAGGTCGCGGCGATCTTCGCCGTATTGGCCTTGGGATTCTCCCGCCACTTGTTGACGCCAAACTCCGCCGAGTCGATCCGGATCACGCCGTACTTGCGCACGCCGTGCTTCTCGAAGACCTTCGCGATCCGGCAGGCCATCTTCACGGCCGACAGGAATTTTTCGTTGGCGGCCGCATCGCCCATCGCCGAGTCGCCGACGGTGCCCGGCCAGACCGGGGCCACGAGCGAGCCGACGGTGAAGCCGTGCGATGCGATCTTGTCGGCGATCTTCGTCAGCTCGGCGTCACTCGCCTCGGGATTGGTGTGCGGCAGAAACAGAAAGTAGTCGATGCCGTCGAACTTCTGGCCGTTGACGTTGGCCGCGGCGGTCAGCTCCAGCATCCGGTCGAGGCTGATCGGCGGCTCCTGGCCGGCGTCGGTGCCCTTGCCGACGAGGCCGGGCCACATGGCGTTGTGAAGTTTAGGGGCGGTGTGCGCTGGCATCGCGTGGTTCCTTCAAATGGTCGGAGGTTCAGATGGTCGGAGGGAGACCGGGAGGGGGTGCCCCTGCCATGGAGACGGCGTTGCTGACAAGCGCAGACAGGATGTCGGAGCGCAGTCAGCATCGAGTGAGCGAAGGCCAGGATGGCCGTAGCGAACGTCCGGTGACATGGTAGGGGCACCCCCGGCTTGTTCACGCCTTCTTTCCGTGTTTGGGGAGGTCGGCGTGGACGTCGGGGCCGAAGTAGCGGAGCGATACGAGCGGGCCGGGGCCGGTGTTTTCCACGGTGTAGCCCGCGGCGGCGGCGTCGGCCGAGATGAAGAGTTCGTCGCTGGTCATCTCGCCGAAGCGGATGAGCGTCGGGGTGGCGACGTCGTGCACGCCCACCTTCCCTTCGCCCTGGACGGTGATCCAGCCGCTGGCGCCGGCGTCCTTGACTGTGATCTTCGCGCCCGGCTCGAGCGTGAGTTCCTTGGCACTGAAGAGCTGCCGGCCGTCGACATGGCCGTAGACGATCCAGCGGTCGTGCACACCCTTGTCAGACCGCTGCTCGTCAAGGATCGGCTCGAGGTAGTTGCTCTCCTTGTAGTGGGTGTCGACGTTCTTCTCCCAGTCGAGCTGGCCGATGATGAAGTCGAGGTCGTGGTGCTTTTCCTTCGGCATGTCCTTGACCAGCAGGCTCCACGGGACCGCCCGCCCCTCGACGAGCGACTGGAACATCGAGAAGACGTCGCTGCCCCATTGCGGCTCGTAGGTGAGCAGCGAGCCCGGTGCATGGAGCACGCCCGGCGGAATCAGCCAGCCGGTGCCCCGCTTGAGCCGGTAGGCCTTGGCCAGGTCGATGATGCCGTTGTCGCCACGGTTCCAGTTCTCCAGGCACTTCCGCACGTCTTCTTTCGTGGTGCCCGGCTCCAGGCCCATGAACGTGTAGGGAAAGTTGTTGTCGCAGTTGTTGTATTGCGGCGGGAAGTAATAGCTCTCCGGCTTTCCTTCCTGGCCGACGAGCTTGGCATCCTCGAACGACTGATGCATGTGGTGGGGAATCGGCCCCATGTTGTCGAAGAACTTCGAATACACAGGCCACTTCTTGTAGCGGTCCCAGATCGCCTTGCCGACGAGCTTCGCGCCCCCCTCGCTGACGGCGTCACGCAGCAGGAATCGCTCGCCGTCGAACACGCACCACGAGAGCCCCTCGTCGGGCACGCGGCCCTCGTTGGCGGCCTCGGTCGTGCTGGCGAACCACCGCTCGTCGATGCCGCCACGGTCGAGCCCGTAGGAGTAGTAGTCGTCGGGGTGGAGACGCACCCGCTTGCCGGGATGGAGGAAGCTCCGAGGCACCCAGGTGGGCGAGAGCCGGAGGATGCCCTTGCCGGCAGTCAGCGCCCGGTCGAGGGCGGAACCGACGTTCTTCGACTCAGGAAGCTTGGCGGAGGTGCGGGAAGCGGTGGCGGTGGCCATGAAAAACCCCTGTCGTGGACGCACGGAACTGAGACCAGAAGTTGTACGAATCCCGGGAAAGGCCCGCAAGCAGCGGCGGCGGGTCGTGGCGGCGGGAATCGGCTATGCGTGCGACCGATTTCGGTCAGGCACAGGCGTTGCACCGCCTCGAGCGGCGTCAGGCCATGATGTCGCGGATCACGCTGCCGCCGACGTCGGTGAGCCGGAAGTTCCGGCCGTTGTGCCGGTAGGTCAGCTGCTCGTGGTTGATGCCGAGGAGATGCAGGAGCGTGGCGTGCAGGTCGTTGACGTGCACCTTGTTCTCCACAGCCTTGTAGCCGAAGGGATCGGTCGCACCGTAATGAAATCCCCCCTTCACCCCACCACCGGCCAGCCAGATCGTGAAGCCACCGGGGTTGTGGTCGCGGCCCTTGCCCCCCTGGGAATCGCTCGTGCGGCCGAACTCGCCGCCCCAGATCACGAGCGTATCCTCGAGCATGCCGCGCGACTTGAGGTCGGCCAGAAGCGCCGCGGCCGGCCGGTCGGTCGCCAGGCCGCACTCGCGGTGGTTGGTCTCGATATTGCCGTGGCCGTCCCAGGGCACGTCATCGACCGCCCCGTCGCCCGCCACATTCTTTCCCGCAAAGATCTGGATGAACCGCACGCCCCGCTCCAGAAGCCGACGGGCCGTGAGGCACTGCTTGGCGAAGACCTTGCACTTCGGATCGTCCGTGCCGTAGAGCTCGTGTGTGAGCTTCGACTCCTGCGAAAGATCGATCGCCTCGGGGGCGGCCGTCTGCATCCGGTAGGCCAACTCGAAGCTGGAGACGCGGGCCGCGAGGTCGGCCTGCGTCGGCCGCAGCGCCGCATGCTGGGCATTGAGCGCCGACAAGAGGTCGAGCTCCGCCCGCTGGGAGTCCAGCGTGTGCCCCGTGCGGAGCGCCAGGTTGTCGATCGCCACCGGCCGCCGCGCGTCGATGGCCAGGGCCTGATGGCTCTTGGGCAGGAAGCCTGCAGACCAGATCTGATCATCGCCACGCGGCTTCCGCTCGTGCATCACCACGTAGCTCGGCAGGTCTTGGTTCATGCTGCCGAGGCCGTAGTCGAGCCAGGCACCCATGCTCGGCATGCCGGGCCTGCTGAACCCGCTCATCAGCTCCATCGCGGCCGGGGCATGGTTGTTGGCCCGAAGGTGCATCGAGTGGATGAAGGTCATGTCGTCCACATGCTTCGAGAGGTGCGGAAAGAGGTCGCTCACCCAGGTGCCAGACTGGCCGTGCTGGGCCCACGTGAACGGGCTGGCGAGGCACTTGCCGCTCGTCTGGAAGAAGCCCACCTGGCTGTCGGCGCCGGGCAGCGGCTGGCCGTTGCGAGCCTGGAGCTCGGGCTTGTAGTCCCACGTGTCGACCTGCGACGGAGCGCCCGTCATGAACAGCCAGATCACCCGCTTGGCCTTCGGAGGGTGATGGGGGAGCGATGCCGGCGTCGCCACCCCCGAGCTCGTGTTGCCCCGGCTCTCATCGCCGAGGAGCGACGCCAGAGCGAGGGCGCCGAAGCCGAGGCCCGCGTCGCGGAGAAACTCGCGCCGCGCCGGCAGTAGGAGGTCACCAATCCGTGATGGCGAGGTATTCATGCGACACTCCTCAATCCACGTACACGAACTCATTCAAACAAAACATTAAATGACATACATCTGCGAGCGCCGCCTGCCGGCCCGCCGCATCGTCGCCGGCCGCCTGCTCGCGGGCGGCGAGCAGCGTTGCAAACTTTTCCCGCTCCGTCTTGGTCGGCTGCCGCGACAGGGCGGCCGTGAAGCAATAGTCGATCGTCGCCTCGCCCGCTGCGGCAGATGGCGCGAGGCCGAGCGTCGCGCGGGCCCGCTTCGCCAGGCCCTCCGCCGTTGACCGCACGAGCGGCGAGTTCATCATCGCCAGTGCCTGCGTCGGCACCGTGGCCACGCCACGCGCTCCCACCGGCTGCACCGGCTCCGGCTGGTCGAATACCTGCAGAAACCCGATCGGTTCGCTGCGCTTCACGGTGAGATAGATGCTCCGCCGGGGCACCTTCACGTCGAGCCCGGTCCGGCCATACATCTTCGTGTCGAGCGTGCCGGCGACGGCGAGCAGCGTGTCACGGATCGACTCCCCTTCCAGTCGCGTCGGCTTCCGATGCCAGAGCAGCTTGTTGTCGGGATCCTTCGCCCGGGCAGCCTCGTTCACCGCACCCGACTGCCGATAGGCGGCACTCGTCACGATCAGCTTGTGAATGCTCTTGAGGCTCCAGCGATCTTCCACGATCCGGTTGGCGAGCCATTCGAGCAGCTCGGGGTGCGTGGCCGGATCGCCCTGCGTACCGAGGTCGTTGGGGGTGGCGACGATGCCGCGGCCGAAGTGGTGGTGCCAGAGACGGTTCACGATCACGCGGGCGGCGAGCGGGCCGGCGCCGCGATCGACGTCGGTGAGAAAGTTGGCGAGCCCCAGCCGCGAATCGGGCAGCGGCGCGCTGTCGCGGCCGGAGAGCAGGTTTTTCTCAACGTCATCATCGGTGATCGTCGCCAGCACGAATCCCGGCGCCGCCTTGCCCTTCTTGCGGCCCACCTCGCCGCGGGCGAGCACGAACACGTCCTGGCTGCCGCTCTGCACGGCCTGCGAGTTGCCCGTGATCACCCATGGCCCATTCGTGACGGCATAGACATTGAGAAGATCGGGCTTCGGCTTCTTGGCGTCGATCGCCGCGAGGTCGGCCTGCACCTGCGCTGCGGCCGCATCGAAACGGCCGAGCCACGGCAACAGGTCGCGAGTCACGGCATCATCGGAGAGATCCTTGCCCGCCGCGCGGGTCGCATCGAGCAACGTCGCCAGTTCCAAGGCCGCCTGCGGCGCGGCGGCCACCGCGAGGTCGGCCGCTTCCGGTTCGGCGGTGACAGCCACCCGCAGCCTCGCGAGGCCATGCTGCTTGGCGGCGAACATCAGTTCGACGGTCAGACGCGTCCCTTGGTCGAACCCGACGGGTTTGTCGAAGGCGACGATGGCGGCGTGGTCCCTTCCGGGCTGGCCGTCCACGGACCAGCCGGTTTCGAGGGGGGAGTCGACCGCGTTTTCGAGTTCGTACCCCGGAGCCGCGGACGTCGCAGCGGCTGGCCGCAGAATAATCTCAACCGGTTTGCGATCCGGCGCGGCCACGAGCGGGGCCGCGATGATCTTCAACTTCGACAGCCGAAACGCCCCGTTCTCGCCCGTGCCCGGCCCCCCGCCCGGCGCCGAGGGGCTCGCCAGCGCCTCGAGCCGCAGCGCCCGGAGGTCTTTCTGATACGTGTGAAACGTGAGGGTGTAGGTGTCGTCGGCTTCGAGCTTGCCCGACGCGGCGACGATATCGCCCGGCTCTCTGAGCAGCGTGGCCTTGGAGGCCTTGAGCGTCTGCGGATCGAGCGCCATCCAGGTGGCCGCCTGGAGATGGTGCGGCGCTTCGGCGGCCAGCCAGCGGGGGATCCGCCCCGGCAGTTCCTCCCGGCGATACCGTTCCTCCGCGGCCGCCAGCGGCGCCCGCTCCGCGAGCCAGGCGTCGTGCTTCCGCTTGGTCGTCGCCGGATCGAGGTCGATGCCGGTATCTCGCTGCACGGCCTTCCCGAGGCAGGCGATCATGGCGTAGTAGTCGCGGTGGGCGATCGGATCGTACTTGTGGTCGTGGCAGCGGGCGCAGCCGATCGTCATCCCAAGCACGCTCGAGCCGAGCGTGGCCACCATGTCGTCGAGCTGGTCGTAGCGGATCGGTTCGACCGTCTTGGCCGTCACCTGCCCCGGATACGGGCCCGCTACGAGGAAGCCGGTCGCGGCCGTCGCGTCGTAGTCGCCGGGCTTGATGAGGTCACCGGCCACCTGCATCCGCAGGAACTCGTCATAGGGTAGGTCGGCGTTGAGAGCTTTGATCACCCAGTCGCGGTAGTGATGGGCGTGGGGGCGATCGCCGTCGAACTCGTAGCCGCTGCTCTCGCCATACCGCACCGTGTCGAGCCAGTGGCGGGCCCAGCGTTCGCCGAAACGTGGGCTGGCCAGCAGCCGGTCCACAAGTTTGTCATACGCATCGGGCGACTCGTCGGCCAGAAACGCCTGGAGTTCCTCGGGCGTGGGAGGGAGGCCCGTGAGGTCGAACGTGACCCGCCGCGCGAGTGTTTCCTTTGCGGCCGCAGGATTCGGCCCGATGCCTGCGGCCTCCTGCCTGGCAAGGATGAAGCCATCGATATCGTTGGCCGGCCAGGCGGTGTTTTTCACATCGGGCGGCGAGACGGGCCCCAGCCGGCGGTAGGACCAGTGACGGCGTCCCGCCTCGACGTCGATCGTCCGTTCGTCGACGGCCGCCGCGGGCTCGTCCCGAGGGTCGGGCGCGCCCATGTCGATCCACTTCTCGAAGTCGGCGATGACTTCGTCCGGCAGTTTTCCGGCGGGTGGCATCTCGAACCCGTCGTATTTGAGTGCGGCCAGAAGCAGACTGTCTTCCCGCTTGCCAGGCACGACGGCGGCCCCGCTCTCGCCTCCCTTTGCCATCCCCTCCCGGGAATCAACGAGGAGGTTCGCCTTGAGCTTGCCGGCGCGGAGTGCGTCGGCCGAATGGCACTGGTAGCAGTGCTCCGCAAGGACCGGCCGGATTTTCGCTTCGAAGAAGGCGATGCCGTCCGGGGAGGGAGATGCCTGGGCCACGCGTCCAACGGTGACCGCGAGCGTCATGGCGACAGTCAGGCAGGAGATGCGTCTGACGTGACTCACTGTTATGCCCATCGGTGGTGGTGCTCGTCATCGGGAGACGGGCCGTGCCGCGGCGCGACCTTCCACTATACTCC
This sequence comes from Pirellulales bacterium, assembly GCA_044236455.1. Classification (GTDB taxonomy): domain Bacteria; phylum Planctomycetota; class Planctomycetia; order Pirellulales; family UBA1268; genus CAMCQY01. The sequence goes on along the minus strand of JBIIGJ010000011.1, from coordinate 46,260 downwards.
ATCGGCCGAGGCGGCCAAAAACGCCAAAAACAACATAATTGTCTGCGGAATCCGCAACGGGCAGCGGCCTCGTGCTCGACTCGCCGCCGCAACCGTTCCCGAAGCTTTCGCCATGCCGAACCACTTCTTCCAGATCACGAACACGGTCGCCCTCCTGGCGTGGATTGGGCTCGTGCTGTTTCCGGGCCGACGGCTCGTGTCGCATCTGCTCTGTGCGATCGTGATCCCCGGCCTGCTGGCCGCGTGCTATGCCGCCGTGATCGGCTGGAAGCTCGCCTCGAACGGCCCGCCGCCCGGCGACGTGACGACGATCGACGGACTTCGCGCCGTGTTCTCCGACGACTGGGTCTTCGCGGCCGCGTGGACCCACTACCTGGTCTTCGACATGGTGGTCGGCGCCTGGGTCGCGCGGGATGCCGTTCGCCTCGCCATCCCCTGGCCACTCCGCACGATCGCGCTTGTGCTCACGTTCCTCGCAGGCCCGGTGGGGTTTCTGCTCCACCTCGTGACGCGATTCCTGTTGCGACGGGCGGTCGCGATCGATGGCGATGCAGCCACGCGATGAGCCATCACCCGTGACGGTTCATTTTCGCCTGCCCAGCTTGCATCGCATGGCTTCCTGGGGAGCAACCGCGCGGGAGCGATAGTCTGCCGAATCAACCGTTGCCACTCCGCCGTCAACTGACGGACAGATCGCCGTCCCGGAGTTGGCATTCAGCAGATCACGTTCAACGGCCTGCGTCTTCGCCTCACCCTCCGCTGCAGCCTTCGCCTCGTTTTCCGTCGCTGCCTTCGTCTCACCCTCCGGCAACGTGTCGGCATCGCTTTTCGGTGCTGCCGTCGTCTCTCCCGCCAGCGCCGCCTTCGTCTCGTCCTCCGGCAACGCGTGGCCGAACACGGACCAGACCACTCCGTCGCCGAGGACGGACAGGCTCATGCGGCCATCGTCGGCGATGATCAGGTTCAAGCTGCGGCCGTTCTCCACTCCGGAGAAAATCCGCTGGCCCTGCGACTCGTGGACCATGTCGATCTTCGTCACCTCGCCGCGCCGCGAGGCCGGCGCCAGCAGCGTCAATTCTTTTTTGGCGGGGTCCACGCGAAAGAACGTCGGGCGGTCCTTGTCGCCCAGATCGGGAGGACCCACCGTGCCGTCTTCATCCACCGCGACGGCCGAGCCTATCGAACAGAGCCAGGTCTGTTCGGCCCATGCGCCGCCGCAGAATGACAGAGTGATCGCCACCGCCAACAGAATCATCGTCATCGCGTTCTTCATCGTTGATCCACTTCCTTGAATGCTGAGTATGGTTCGCTTGTGTGAGACACCGGATGCCGGACTGGCTCGAAATCGCCTGCCCAGCGTTACCGCACCGAGTAGCCCATGCCCTCCATGGCCGCGATGAAGTTCCTGTCCCACATCGCGAACTGTTGCTGGTAGGCTGCCACGGCTGCATCGGCCGATCCTCCCGCTGCCTTCACGGCCCGCCGTGACCGCATGCCGCCGGACAGGCCGCCTGTCATGCCGCCGGCTGTTGCGCCGATGGCCGCGCCTTTCCCTGCGTCACCGGCGATGGCACCGATGGCGACACCCACGAGGGCGCCGCCCGCTCCGCCTTTCACGGCGCCACCCAGACCGCCACCCACGGCACCGCCGGCTGCTTGTGCCGAGGCTTGCACCTGTTGGTCGAGTTGGGCCTTCGCCTGATAGGGATCCCACCCGGTCTGTCGGGAGGCCCAGTCATAGGCAGCGTTTTCGTCCACCCTCTGCTGGTCGGGGCTCTGGCCTTTCGCCGGGAAGATCGCGTGTCTGCCCGGATTGGTGCTGAGGCCCGGCGGACCGGCCTGCGCCACGGCTGCCACCATCACGGTCGATGCGAGGGTCAATATGGATAGGCTCCGCACCGTCCAACGCTGGAATCCTTGGGTCATCACGATGTCTCCTTGAGAAGCCCCGCGAGGGGAATGCGGGGGAAATACCCTTTCTGGGCTCTCGTGGAAATACTGCTTTTCGTGAAGTCACCCCATGATCTGCTCCGCCAGCCGTTGCACGGAAAGCGGCGCCGAGCCCTCCGCCTTGTTGTTGATCGTGATGAAGACGTCGCGGCTGACGGCGGCTGCCGCGTGGGCCAATCGCGCGAGCGCCGCGCGGCTTGGGACGTCCTCCTCCATCAGACGGTTGAACGGAAAGTAGTCGGCCTTCGCCTCCGCGTAGCCGCGGCCGGCATGGAGATTCCAGCGGGCCACAAGCGGCTGGCGTGCGGCCGGCTGCGTGAGCCCAAACACTTCTGCCTGTTCGTCCACGGGTGGCATCCGCGCATGCACCGCGAGGCAGGGCACGGCGCCGGCATCCTCGAGAGACCGTGCAAACCCTTCGCAGACGAGCTGCGGGTCGCGGACCTCGACGGCGTAGAGCGGTCCACGTGGCAGCACGGCCATGAAGGCGGCGATCCGCGCCGCGAGTCTCGGCACGTCGGCGAGGAGCCGGCGGCCGAGCGGCGGAAACTGGAAGACGAGCGGTCCGGCCTTGGAGCCGAGCCCGTCGACGGCGGGGCGAATGAACGTCGTGGCCGCTGCCATTGCATCGAGGAACAGCGGATTGTCGCGGGCGGCCTCGCCGGAGCCGGGCTTGCGCACGACCGGATCGGTGATCGCGGCCGGCGCTTTCACGACGAACCGGAAGTGCGCGGGCACTTGTGCGGCGTAGCGGGCGAATTCCTCTGGCGTGAGCGGCGCGTAGAACGTGCGGTCGAGGCTCACCGTGCGAAAGAGCGGATGCGCCGCATAGGCGGCCAGCCCGTGTCGTGCGAGTGTTTGTTCATTGGCCGGCTTGCCGTTGCGGGCGGCGTAGACGAGGCCCGTCCAGCCGGGAAACGACCAGCTCGACGTGCCCAGGCGGATCCGCGGCGAGAGCATCTCGCCTAAAGCCGTCACGGCCTGATCCACCGCGGCCGGATCGATCGCATCGGCGTCGGCAAAGAGAGGCAGCTGTTCGTGCGACATGCAGGCGGCTGGAAAAGCAGGCGGCAAGAAACGTAAAAGTTTGCGACTGGGCTGAAACCCTATCATGATGGCCGCAGTGCGGCGGTGCAGAGCAGCCGGTCAGGTGCATGGGAGCGTATGAATCAGTCCACTTCAACAGCGAGGATCGCGGCACTGGCAGACCGCCTGACGGGCGACCTGCTCGTCGATGACCTCACGCGGACGATCTACTCGACCGACGCGTCGGAGTATCAGGAACGGCCGCTGGCCGTGGCGTTTCCCACGACGGAGGCGGACGTCCGGGAACTCGTGCGGTTTGCCGCCTCGGAACGGATCGGCCTGATTCCCCGCGCCGCGGGCACGTCGCTCGCCGGGCAGGTGGTGGGCAGCGGGATCGTCGTCGATGCGGGCCGTCACCTGAATCGGATTGTGGCGGTCGACGTCGAGTGTCGCACCGTTCGCGTGCAGCCGGGCGTGGTCCGCAATGCGCTCAATCAGTACCTCGCGCCGCTGGGGCTCTTCTTCGGCCCCGAAACCTCCACCGCGGCCTGGGCGATGATCGGCGGCATGGTGGGCAACAACTCCTGCGGCTCGAACTCCATCGCCTACGGCTCGACCCGCGACCACCTGATCCGCGCGAGGGGTTTTCTCGCGGACGGCTCCGAGGTGACGTTCGGCCCGCTCTCTGCCGAAGAGTTCGCGGAGAAGGTCGCGGGGCCCGACTCGCTCGAGACGCGGATCTACCGCGAGATCCACGAAGTGCTTGGCAACCCTGCCAACCGCCGGCTCATCCGCGACTCCTATCCGCGGCCCGAGGTCACCCGCCGCAACACCGGCTACGCCCTCGACGCCCTCATGGACGCCTCGTGCTTCGACCAGGTCTTCGACAGCCGGGGTGAGCGGCCCTTTAATTTCTGCCGGCTCCTCGCGGGCTCCGAGGGCACGCTGTTCTTCGGCGTGGAATATGAGTTGAGCCTGATTCCGCTGCCGCCGCCGGGCGCGCTCCTCGTGGTGCACTGCGCCACCGTGGATGAGGCGCTGCGGGCCACGCTCGTGGCGATGCAGCATCGCCACATGCCGGATAGGTCACGGATGCCGTTGTGTCTGGATTCAGCAAACGCGTGCGTGCTCAGCGCCTGCGAACTGATCGACAAGAAGATCCTCGACTGCACGAAGGGCAACGCCGAGCAGTCCCGCAACCGGTCGTTCGTGGTCGGCGATCCCGGCGCGATTCTCGTCGTGGAGGTGAAGCACGCCGACCGTGCGGTCGTGACGGAGAAGCTCCGTGTGATCGAGGACGAACTCCGCGGCGCGGGCCTCGGCTACGCCTACCCCGTGCTCTTTGGCGCCGACGGCGACAAGGTCTGGGAGTTGCGGCGGGCCGGCCAGGGGCTCGTGAACAACGTGCCGGGCGACGCGAAGCCGCGGGAGATCGTCGAAGACACGGCCGTGGCGGTCGAGGATCTGCCCGCTTACATCGCCGAGTTCGACCGGCTGCTCGCCGAGAAATACGGCATCGAATGCATCCACTATGCCCACGCCGGCGCGGGTGAGCTGCACCTGCGGCCACTCTTCGATCTCCGCACGCCCGCGGGGCTCGTGATGTTTCGCGACGTGGCCACCGACGTGGCGGCGCTCGTGAAGAAATACCGCGGCAGCTTGAGCGGCGAGCACGGCGACGGCCGGCTCCGCGGCGAATTCATCCGCACGATGGTCGGCGACGAATGCTTCCAGTTGCTCGAGCGGGTGAAGCGGCTGTTCGACCCGCAGGGGATCTTCAATCCCGGCAAGATCATCGATACGCCGCCGATGGACACCTCCTTGAGGATCCTGCCCGGCGAGCCCGAGCCGCATCACGACACGGTGTTTCGGTTTGCCGACACCGGCGGCGTGCTCCGGGCGGCGGAAAAATGCACGGGCGTGGGGCAGTGCCGCAAGACCGCCGCGATGGGGGGCACGATGTGCCCCAGCTACATGGCGACGCGGGACGAGCAGCACACCACGCGGGCGCGGGCCAACGTGCTGCGGCAGGCGCTTTCCTCGACCCGCGAGGCGGCCAACCCCTGGACGCAGCCTCAGATCGCCGACGTGATGGATCTCTGCCTCTCCTGCAAGGCCTGCAAATCAGAATGCCCGTCCAACGTCGACATGGCCCGGCTCAAGGCCGAGTGGCAGCAGCACCTGCACGATACCCAGGGCGTGCCATTGCGGAGCCGACTGATCGCCGGTTCGGCGGCCGCGATGCGGTGGGCGAGCCTCACGCCATGGGCCTACAACTTCGCCGTGTCGGCGCCGGGCGTGTCGCACCTGCTCAAACGTTTCATGGGGTTCGCGGCGGACCGTTCGCTGCCGCCCCTGCATCGCACGACGCTCACGACATGGCTCAGACGCCGCGGCCGGGCTGCGGTGCGGCGGGTGGCCTCGAACGGCCGCGTGCACCTGTTCGTCGACGAGTTCACAGACACGCTCGATGTGCCGCTGGGCATCAAGGCCGTGGAACTGCTCGAGTCGCTCGGCTACGAGGTGGTGGTGCCCCGCCATGTTGACAGCGGCCGGGCGCAGTTGTCGAAGGGTCTCGTGCGGGAGGCCCGCGACCTCGCCGCCAGGAACGTCGAGTTGCTCGCCGACATCATCACCGACGACGCGCCGCTTGTCGGCATCGAGCCCTCGGCGATTCTTGGCTTCCGCGACGAGTATCCCGATCTCGTGCCGGAGCGGCTCGCCGCGGCCGCGAAGCGGCTGGCATCGCGGACTTTTCTGATCGACGAGTTTCTGGCGCGGGAGGCTTCCTGCGGCCGGATCACGGCGGCGTCGTTCACCGACCAGCCACGGCGGATCAAGTTGCACGGCCACTGCCATCAGAAGGCGCTTGCATCGCTGGCCGCCACGGTGCAGTCGCTCTCTTTGCCGCGAAACTTTTCAGTCGAGACGATCCCCAGCGGATGCTGCGGCATGGCCGGCTCGTTCGGGTACGAGGAGGAGCACTTTGAGCTTTCCATGAAAATCGGTGAGCTGGTGCTGTTTCCCGCCGTTCGGGCGGCCGCGTCCGACGTGGTCATCGCCGCGCCGGGCACGAGCTGCCGCCACCAGATCAAGGACGGCACCGGCCGCATGGCCCTGCACCCCGTCGAGATCCTGCACGCAGCTCTTGCGGAGAGGGCGTGAGTCGTTCAGAGTAAGGGACCGGATTGACGCCTATTTTCCAGGAGAAGCGACCATGACGACTCGCCGCCGCACGAACCGCAGGACATTTCTGGGGAACACCACAATTGGTGCCGCCGCGGCCGCCACCAGCGGTATGGTTCCGTACATCCCCTGGACGGCGACCGCGTTTGCCAACCAGGAAGCCAATGACCGGCCCCGGATCGGCTGCATCGGCACCGGCTCGATGGGCATGGGTGACGCGATCCAGCATGCCCAGTTCGGCGACATCCTCGCCGTCTGCGATGTCGACAAGGACCGGGCGGAGCGGGCCAAGTACGACGTGCGGATCGGCAAGGGCAAGGCCGACGCCTACGGCGACTACCGCAAGGTGCTCGAGCGGAAGGATATCGACGTCGTCAGCATCGTCACCACCGACCACTGGCACGTGAAGATCGCGATCGAGGCGCTGCAGGCGGGCAAGCACGTCTTCTGCCAGAAGCCACTGTCGCTCACGCTCGAAGAGAATCAGCTCGCCTGGGCCGCCGCCGAGAAGTTTCCGAAGCTTCAGTTCTTCATCGGCACGCAGCAGCGGGCCCAGAAGGACCAGTTCTGCCGGGCCGTGAACATGGTCCACAAGGGTCTGCTCGGCGAGATCCAGAAGGTCACGGCCAGCATCAACGGCAGCCCCATCGGCGGTCCCTTCCCGATCGAGAATCCGCCCAGCGGGCTCGACTGGGACATGTGGCTCGGCCAGGCGCCCAAGGTGCCCTTCCGCAACCGCCGCTGCCACTATGAATTCCGCTGGTGGTACGAATATTCGGGCGGCAAGTTCACCGACTGGGGCGCGCACCATGTCGACATCGCGCAGTGGGCACTTAAGGAAGACTCGAAGGGCAAGGGGCCGATCGAGATCAACGGCGTCGATGCTCGCCACCCGGTGCCGTTCAAGGACGGCTATCCGACCGTCGACGACGAATACAACACGGCCTACGACTTCGCCGTGCCCTGCAAGTTCCCGAGTGGCGTCGAACTGATCGTCACCAGCCGCGGCGACAACGGCATCCTATTCGAGGGCACCAAGGGCCGCCTGTTCGTCAATCGCTCCAAGATCACCGGCACGCCGATCGAGGAGGGTTGGGACAAGGACAAGTTTGGCGACGACGACCTGAAGACGCTCTACAAGGGCAAGCCGTTCGAGGGCCACAAGCAGAACTTCTACCGCTGCATCCGCGAGGGTGGTCTGCCGGTGTCGGATGTCTATAGCCATATCATCGCGATGAACACCTGCCACTTGGCGGCGATCGCGGCCCGGCTCGGCCGCACGATCAAGTGGGATCCGGCTGCGGAGAAGATCGTGGGAGACGAGCAGGCGGCGGCGTTTGCCTCCCGCAAGCCCCGCGAAGGCTACGAAATCCCGCGGGTGTGAACGGGCGAGTCGGCGAGACCGCGGCGGATCGCGTCGGGCTGAATGCCTAGGGCCTCGGCAACTGTGGCGGCCACGGTCGCCGGAGCTCCCGGAGGCTCGACCGTGATCACGGTGCGGCCGCTTCGGGCCACGAGATCGGCGGTGGCGGCGTCCGCATCGACGAGCACGATGGCGCCCGCGGTGGCAACCGTGTCGACGAGTGCTTTGATGACAGCGAGTGGCGCAACGCCGGCCTCCGTATCGGCATGCGAAGTCTTCACGGACGGAAGTCGCTCGAGCACGAGCACCTTGCAGATGTCGAACGGGAATCCTCTGGCGGCGACCGACTGCCAGTCGAGTTCGACCACGGCTGCGTCGATCTCGGGCGACACGAGGAGGTCACGGGCGGCATCGGCGGTTGCGTGGGGCTCCGCGGAGCATTGCCATCCGGCCACCCATTTGCCATCCGAGCAGGTGAGCCCGGGCGTGCGGCCGGCCGCACGCAGGCAGCGTTCCAGCCCCATGGCAGCCGCGGATCCCTGCCGGCCCATGAAGGCCGCGGTCGGGATTCTCCCGGTCTCGCCGGCGCTGAACAGCTCGGCCACGATCGCCTCGCCAACCGGCTGGCCGGGGCCCTGCGAGGGGTGCGCATGGATCATCAATTGCGGCCCCGCGTTGACCTCGCAGACCGCCGCTCCCTGCTCTCGGGGTGGGCGGTCGATGTCCCGGGCGATCAGGTCGACCCCGGCGATGTCGAGGCCAATGGCCCGCGCCGCCCGTACGGCCGTCGCGGCCATCTCGGGATGCACGCTGGCCGTCACGTCGAGGCCGTGCGTACCGATCTGCTTCACGAGCACACGGCGGCCGTCCGGCGGAACTGTCTCTGGCGTCACGCCCTCCTGGTGGAGTTGCGCGAGCACGGTAGCGTCGAGATCGACCGTCTTGTTCGGCATCGCCGCGGAGCGGCCGCGACGCGGATCGGAGTTGATCTGGAGATCGATGAGCTCGGCGATTGTCCGATGGCCGTCACCGGTCACGTAGATGTGCTCTCCCTTCGCGCAGGCCACCATCCTGCCGCCAATGACCAGGAGACGGTGTTCGACGCCGGGCACGAACTGCTCCACGACGACGGTCTGCTCCCGCCGTCCCTCGCCGGAAGCGATCGGAAAAGCGCGTTCGATCTCCTCGCGTGAGGACAGATTCAGGAAGACTCCTCGGCCGTGGTTCCCATCGGCCGGTTTGACGACGACGGGCAGGCCAACCGCCTGCGCGGTCTCCCAGGCCTCGGCGGCCGAGGAGACCACGCGGCCAAGAGGCACCGGCACGCCCGCCGCAGCGAGCACGTCCTTCGTCAGTTGCTTGTCGACCGCGATGCCCTCGGCGATCGACGATGTGCGATCGGTCACCGCGGTCCAGATACGGCGTTGGCGGATGCCCTGGCCGAACTGCACCATGCTCTCCCGGCCGATCCGCCGCCAGGGAATTCCGCGGGCGATCGCCGCTCGGACGATCAGCATCGTGCCCGGGCCGACGCAGACGTCGTCGGCAAGCGACGTCAGGCGATCGACGATCAGCGCGAGGTCGGGCAGGTCTCCGGCGAGCCCGCGATCGAGGATCGCGGCGGCCTCGCGGAGGCAGGCCTCCGCGAGCAGCGGATCGTGGGCCTCGAGGACGATCCGAAACAGCCCGGGCTCGCCCGCATGCGTCACCTGCAGGAACGTCGTCGCTGGCGGCCGGGCCTCGGTCTGCAGAGTGAGTGCGATCTGGCCGAGCAGCCGCGGCCGGTCAGTGCCAGAGGCTTCCGCGTCTGACGTGTCGGTCAGCGTGAATGCGCTGAAAAGTTCGCGCCGCTGCGGGAGTGCGGCGTCGATCCGTGCCACGGCCAAAGCAAATGCCGCTGCTGGCGGTGCATCGCCCAGACGGATGGTCGCGTCGAAGACCTCGACCGCCCTTGTCCAGACATTTGGCGCCAACACATGCCGGCTTGCGTAGATTTCCATGGTGACCGCCTGTTTTCGTTCCGCGTATGGCCGTTCCGCCCAAGACTGTACCGACCCAAAGCCGAAGGTATATTAGAGAATTGTGACAGCCGGACGCCATCCATGGTTATCCGGCACCGCCGATCGATCGCCCGAGCGGAGGCTCTGTGGTTTGCCTCGCAGCCTTCCGCTTTGGGGTGGTCCGCGCCAGGCTGGTGCTGAAGCACGTCTGGCGGCGAAGCGGGTGTTTTCCAAGGGAGTGATCCTATGGTGCACAGCTTTGCGGGCCGGTGCGGCCCTGTGGCGATGGCCGCGGCGGCGTATCTGTGGGCCGCCGCGGTGGCGTCGTCGGCTCCGGTGTCGTTTAACCGCGACATCCGGCCGATCCTTTCCGACAACTGCTTTTATTGCCACGGCCCCGATGCCAGTCACCGGCAGGCTGACCTGCGGCTCGATATCCGCGACGATGCCGTGGCGGCCGGCGCGATCGTGCCGGGCAAGCCCGCCGAGAGCACGCTCGTGTCGCGGATCAACGCGACCGACTCTGGCGAACTGATGCCGCCGCCGGAGTCGCACAAGAAGCTCGATGCGAAGCAGAAGGAACTGCTCGGGCGGTGGATCGATGAGGGGGCGGAATACCAGAAGCACTGGGCCTACGAGCAGCCGGTCAAGGTCGCTGTGCCCGCCGGCACCAATGGCGTGGACCACCTCGTGCGGAAGCGTCTTGCCGAGATTGGCCTGAAACCCTCGGCGGAGGCCGATCGGCGGACGCTCATCCGTCGGCTGTCGTTTGACCTGCTCGGCCTGCCGCCCACTCCTGACGAGGTCGCGGCCTTCGTCGCCGACACACGTCCGGATGCATACGTGATCCTGGTAGACAGGCTGCTCGCGAGTCCACACTACGGCGAGAAGATGGCGATCGGCTGGCTCGACGCCGTCCGCTTCGCCGACACGATCGGCTACCACAGCGACACTCCGCGGAATGTCTGGCCCTATCGCGACTGGGTGATCAGGAGCTTCAACGACAACCAGCCGTTCGACCAGTTCACGATCCATCAGGTGGCCGGCGACCTCGTGCCCGATGCGAGCCAGGAGACGCGGATCGGCTCGGCGTTCAACCGGCTTCTGCTCACGACGGAGGAGGGAGGCGCGCAGCCCAAGGACTACGAGGCAAGGATGCTCACCGACCGGGTCCGCGCGATCGGTGCCGCGTGGCTCGGCCAGACGACCGGCTGCGCGCAGTGCCACGATCACAAGTTCGACCCGTTCACGACCCGTGATTTCTACGCGCTCGGCGCCTTCTTCGCCGACATCAAGGAGCCGATCATCGGCCATCCGGAGGAGGGGATGATCGTCGGCACGCCCGAGGAACATAAGCGGCTGGCGGAACTCGACGCCGCCCTGGCGGAAGCGAAGAAGAGGTACGAAGCGATCGTCCCGCAGCTCGATGCGGCGCAGCAGCAGTGGGAGTCTGACATCGTCGCCTACAGCGTGACGCTGCCGGAACTCCTGCCCGACAGCCAGGCGACCGACGCCGAGCAGAACACCGCCAAGCAGGTGGCGGCCAGCCTCGCCAAGGAGCCAGCCAAGCGGGACGGCAACGACAAGAACAGGCTGCGGGACTATTTTCGCGTGAAGGCCACGAAGCTGTTCCAGACGGAGCGGGATGGCCTGGCGAAGGCCGAGAAGGAACGCAAAGACTTCTACAACCCGCTGGCGAAATGCCTCGTCAGCGTCCATGCCGACACGCCTCGGACCGTCCGCATCCTGCCCCGCGGCAACTGGATGGACGAGACCGGCGAGGTGATGAAACCGGCGCTGCCGTCCTACCTGCCGCGGCCGGCCATCGAAGGCCGCGAGCCGACCCGGCTCGACCTCGCCCAGTGGCTCGTCTCGCGCGACAACCCGCTCACGGCCCGGGTCGTGATGAACCGGCTCTGGAGGCAGTTTTTCGGAACGGGGCTCTCGAAGGTGCTCGATGATCTCGGCGCCCAGGGCGAGCCGCCGGCCAATCCTGAACTGCTCGACTGGCTGGCCTGCGAGTTCATGGACTCGCAGTGGAACATGAAGCACATGATTCGCACGATCGTCACGAGCGCCACCTACCGGCAGACCTCCGTTGCGACGCCTCAACTGGCGACCGCCGATCCCTATAACCGCGAACTGGCCAGGCAATCGGCCTTCCGCGTCGATGCCGAGTGCGTGCGCGATGCGGCGCTCTCCGTCTCGGGCCTGCTCGTCCGCACGATAGGCGGCCCGAGCGTGAAGCCCTACCAGCCCGATGGTTACTGGGAGAATCTCAATTTTCCGGTGCGGACCTATCCGAATGACACGGGAGACAAACAGTATCGTCGGGGCCTCTACACCTGGTGGCAGCGGTCGTTCCTCCATCCGAGCATGCTCGCCTTCGATGCGCCAAGCCGTGAGGAATGCTGTGCTGAGCGGAACCGGTCCAACATCCCGCAGCAGGCGCTTGTGCTCTTGAACGACCCCAGCTACGTCGAAGCAGCGCGGAGCCTGGCGGCGCGGATTCTGAAAGAATGCAACGGCTCGCCGGAGGAACGCGTAGCCTGGGCGTGGCGGCAGGTGCTGCAGCGGCTGCCGCGGGTCGAGGAGATGGAGACGGTGATGCCGCTACTGCGAGAGCATCTCGCTCACTACCAGGCGAGCCCTGCCGCGGCGGACGAACTGCTCAAGACCGGTCTTGCCGCGGTGCCGCCCGGCATCGACAAGGCGGAGTTGGCGGCCTGGACCCACGTGGCCCGCGTGCTCTTGAATCTCCACGAAACGATCACGAGGCCCTGACCATGAACGGCATGAACATCCACGACCACAACACGCTGGCCCGGCGGGCCTTTCTCGGGCGCTCTGCGCAGGGCGTGGGGGCCGTGGCCCTGGCGTCGCTCTCCGCGCCGGGGTTGCTCGAGGCCTCCCCGCTCCGCGGTGTGTTGGAGAAGCCGCCGCTGCCACAGCAGGCGAAGAGGGTGATCTGGCTGAGCATGGCCGGCGGGCCGTCGCATCTGGAGACCTTCGACCACAAGCCAAAGCTTGCGGAACTCGATGGGAAGCCGATGCCCGAAAGCATGACGAAGGGGCAGCAACTGGCGCAGCTGCAGGGGCAGAAGCTCATCTGTTTTGGCCCGCAGCATCCCTTCTCGAAGATGGGGCCCAACGGTACCGAAATCTGCTCGCTCTTTCCCCAGATCGGCTCGGTGCTCGGCGACATCTGCCTGATCCGCTCGATGACCACCGACGCCATCAATCACGATCCAGCCCACATGTTCATGAACACCGGGTCGCAGATCGCGGGCCGGCCGAGCATGGGGGCGTGGGTGACCTATGGCTTGGGAAGCGAGGCCGCGGATCTCCCGGGATTCGTGGTGCTGACGTCGCTCGGCAAGGGCGGCCAGAACCAGCCGATCGCGGCCCGGCAGTGGTCGAGCGGCTTCCTGCCGAGCCGGTATCAGGGGGTGCAGCTGCGGAGCAAGGGAGACCCGGTGCTCTACCTCGGCAATCCCGCCGGGATCACCCGGCCGCGACAGGGGGCCGACATCGCTGCGATCAATGCGATCAATGCCCAGCACGACGCGCTCACGGGCGATCCCGAGATCGCCACGCGGATCGCCCAGTATGAGATGGCCTTCGCGATGCAGGCGAGTGTGCCAGAGCTGATGGACACGAAAGGGGAGAGCCCGCAGACGCTCGAACTCTACGGCTGCCAGCCGGGCGATGGCTCGTTCGCCTCGAACTGCCTGCTCGCGCGGCGGCTGGCCGAGCGCGGTGTGCGGTTCATCCAGCTCTACCACAAGGACTGGGACCACCACGGCGGTGTGAAGGACGGCATCAAGTTCAAGGCTGAGGAGATCGACCGGGCCTGCATGGCACTGATCACCGATCTCAAGAACCGCGGCATGCTCGACAGCACGATCGTGGTGTGGGCGGGCGAGTTTGGACGGACGCCGATGTCGCAGGGCAACGGTCGCGACCACCACAACAAGGCGATGAGCGTCTGGCTGGCGGGCGGCGGGATCAAGGGCGGGATCGTGTATGGTGCAAGCGATGAACTGGGCTACGCGGCGGTGGAAAACGTCTGCACGGTCCACGACCTGCATGCCACGATGCTGCATCAGTTGGGCATCCAGCACGACGCCTTTAGCGTGAAGTTTCAGGGGCTCGACGCCAAGCTCACGGGCGTCGAGGGGGCCAACGTCTTGAAGGACATCCTGGCATGAGCCGTAGCCACACGACACTGCTGTGCGCCCTGGTCGCGACGGCCGGACTCATCACGGCACGCCCCTTGGTGGCCGCCGATCCGGCGCCGTCGTTCACCCGCGACATCAAGGGGATTCTTTCCAACCGCTGCGTGCGGTGCCATGGGCCGGACGCGGAATCGCGGCACGGCGGCGGCGACGAAGGCCTGCGGCTCGACACGTTTGCCGGCGCCACGGCTGATCTGGGCGGCCATGCCGCGATCGTGCCCGGCAGCCCGGACGAGAGCGAGATCATCGCCCGGATCACTTCCGACGACCCCGACCTCGTGATGCCGCCGCCCGATGCGGGTGAACGCCTGCCGGCGAAGCAGGTCGACCTGTTGAAACGATGGATCGCCACGGGCGCGACCTACGAGCCGCACTGGGCGTATGTCACGCCGAAGCGGCCGGTGTTGCCGGCGGTGAAAAACACGGCCTGGCCCAAAAACGACATCGACCGCTTCATTCTCGCGAGGCTCGAGGCGGAGGGGCTCGCGCCGCAGCCCGAGGCTGACCGGGCGACGCTCGCCCGCCGCCTCTCGCTTGACCTGACGGGCTTGCCGCTGAGCCCCGAGGAGATCGACGCTTTCGTGGCCGACCGTTCTCCCGACGCGGTGGAAAAACTCGTTGACCGGCTGCTCGCGCACGACGGCTATGGCGAACACATGGCCCGGCAGTGGCTCGATCTGGCCCGCTATGCCGACAGCGCTGGCTATGCCGACGACCCGCCGCGGACGATCTGGGGCTGGCGCGACTGGGTGGTCAGGGCGTTCGACGCCAACATGCCGTTCGACGAGTTCACGCTCCGCCAGATCGCCGGCGACCTCCTGCCCAATGCGACACTCGACGACAGGGTGGCCACTGGCTTCCATCGCAACACGCTCACCAATAGCGAAGGGGGCACGATCGACGAGGAGTTTCGGACGGTGGCGATCGTCGACCGGGTGAACACCACGATGAGCACCTGGATGGGCACCACGATCGCGTGCTGCCAGTGCCACGACCACAAATACGATCCGCTCTCGCAGCAGGAATACTTCGGACTCTACGCGATTCTGAACAACACCGCCGACGAGGACCGGAAGGACGAGACCCCCGTCGTGCGGATTCCCTGGGAGTCGATCGATGCGCGACGGGCGGCGATCGAGCAGGAGATCGCGGAGATCGAACGCCAAATCCCTCCGTCCGCCAAGGATGCCATCGAGCCGCCGGAGTTCCGGCCGGTCCGCGACCTCGTCAAGGGGCTGCGGAAGAAGCTTGACGATGAGAAGCCCGCCACCGTGCCGGTGCTCGAAGAACTTGCGGGCGACAAGCGGCGGGTGACGAAGCTTCAGCATCGGGGCAACTGGCAGGACCTCGGGCCCGTGGTAACAGAGGGCGTGCCGGCCGTCTTTCCGCGGCCGGAGGTTCCCGAGGCGGGGCGTCTCGATCGCATGCTGCTGGCCAAGTGGCTCGTGGACCCGCGGAATCCACTCACGGCCCGCGTGATTGCCAACCGGCTCTGGGAGCGGCTTTTCGGCATCGGCATCGTCTCGACGAGCGAGGAGTTTGGCAGCCAGGGAGAGCTGCCGAGCCATCCGGAGCTGCTCGATTGGCTGGCCTGCGAGTTGGTGGATCGCGAGTGGGATCTGAAGGCGGTCATCCGGCTCGTGGTCACGAGCGCCGCCTACCGGCAGACCTCGCGGGCCACCCCTGAACTTGTCACGCGTGACCCGGAGAACAGGCTCGTGGCCTGCGGGCCCCGGGTGCGGCTGTCGGCGGAGGTGATCCGCGACCAGGCGCTCGCCGCAGCGGGACTGCTCTCGAGGAAGAAGGGGGGCCCGAGCGTGCATCCCCCGCAGCCCAATGTCGGCTTGAGCGCGGCGTTTGGCGGCGGCATCGACTGGAAGACGAGCGACGGCGAGGACCGCTACCGTCGCGCCCTCTACACCACCTGGCGGCGGAGCAATCCCTATCCGTCGATGGCGACGTTCGACGCGCCGAGTCGCGAGGTCTGCACGGTCCGCCGCCCGCGGACCAACACGCCGCTCCAGGCACTCGTCACGCTCAACGACCCGGTGTATGTCGAGGCGGCGCAGGCCCTGGGCAGGCGGATGGTGCGGGAAGGGGGCACGACGAGCCCCGATCGGGCCGCCCGCGGCTTCCGGCTCGTGCTCGCCCGGCAGCCGAGTGCCGCCGAGATCGACCGGCTCGTCAAGTTGCACGACGACGCTCTGGCGGGCTTTCGGAATGATCCCGACGATGCGAAGAAGATGGCGACCGATCCGCTCGGTCCGGTGCCGACCGACCTGACGATCGGGATCGACGATCTCGCCGCCTGGACGGTCGTCGCGAACGTCATTTTGAATCTCGACGAAACCTTCATGTGCCCATAAAAAAGGTGGCTGTCACCTTTTTGCTTTTGCCATCGGGAGAGCAAGCCGTGGATCCGATCTTCGAACGCAAGCTGCTGGCCACTCGTCGGCATCTCCTTGGTGGCATGGCCGGCGGCATCGGGGCGTTGGCGATGCACGAACTGCTGGGGGCGGGCACCGTGCCGCCTGCGGTCGTGTCCGATCCGATGGCGGCAAAGCAGCCGCCGTTGCCCGCCAAGGCGAAGCGCATGATCGTCATCCATCTGACGGGCTCGCCGCCGCACCTCGACCTTTACGACCACAAGCCCGAACTGGTGAAGCACGACGGCGAGGATTGCCCCGCGGAGACGATCGCGGGCAAGAAGTTCGCCTTCACCAGCGGCACGCCCAAGCTGCTGGGAACACCACGGAAATGGGTCCGCTGCGGCGAGAGCGGCATGGAGCTCTCCGACGCGATCCCGAACCTCCACCGCGTGGCCGACAAGCTCTGCCTCGTGAAAAGCATGTTCACCGACCAGTTCAACCACGCGCCTGCCGAGCTGATGGTCTACACGGGAAGTCCGCGTGCGGGCCGGCCGAGCCTCGGCAGCTGGGCGACCTATGGCCTTGGGAGCGAGAATGCCAACCTGCCCGGGTTCGTGGTGCTGATCTCGTCGGGTGTGCAGCCCAATGGCGGCACGAGCAGCTTTGGCTCCGGCTTTCTGCCGAGCGTGTACCAGGGCGTGCAGTGCCGCTCGAAGGGCGACCCGGTGCTCTATGTATCGGATCCCCCCGGCATGGATCGGGCGCTGCGACGGGCCAGCCTCGACGCCCTCAGGGACCTCAATGAACTGCAGGCGAAGGAACTCGGCAATCCCGAGACGGTGACGCGCATCGCGCAGTATGAACTGGCCTTCCGGATGCAGGCGAGCGTGCCAGAGGTGATGGACATTTCCCGCGAGCCGCAGGAAGTGCTCGAGGCCTATGGCGCGAAGCCGGGGAGCCCGAGCCTGGCCAACAACTGCCTGCTGGCCCGCCGGCTTGTCGAGCAAGGGGTGCGGTTCGTGCACCTCTTCGACTGGGGCTGGGATTTCCATGGGACGGGGCCTCAGGAGGACATCCGCGATGGCCTCACGAAGAAAGGGGCCACGTTCGACAAGCCCGCCGCCGCGCTCATCGAAGACCTCGAACAGCGAGGCCTGCTCGACGACACGCTCGTGCTCTGCACTGGCGAGTTCGGCAGGACGCCGTTTCGCGAGGGGCGGACGAGCGGTGGCGGCGTGCTCGGCCGCGACCACTATCCCGATTGCTACTCCGTCTGGATGGCAGGCGGCGGTGTGAAGCCGGGATACGTCTACGGCGAGAGCGACGACCTCGGCTTCAAAGCGGTCCGCGACCAGGTGCACATCCATGATCTGCAGGCCACGATCCTGCACCTGCTCGGCTTCGACCACACGAAGCTGACCTACCGCTTCCAAGGCCGCGATTTCCGGCTTACCGACGTGCATGGGCACGTAGTGAAGAGCATTCTCTCCTGAGTGCCGGGCTGGATGCCCGGCGCAGCACCAGCGACCTGCGGTCGCCAAGCAAAAGGCGGCAGGATGCCGCGGTTTTGCGTGCAGACAGCCGTGCATGGGCACGTAGTGAAGGAAATCCTCGTCTGATTGCGAGCGTGCTCGCCGCGGCGGGCCGCGGTGCGTATGCTGCCCGCATGACCAGCACTCCCGTCACGCTCGTTTGGTTTCGTCAGGATCTCCGGCTGGACGACAATCCAGCCCTTACCGCCGCGGCTGCCCGTGGTTCGGTCGTGCCCGTCTTCATCTGGGCTCCGGAGGAGGAGGCACCGTGGGAGCCTGGGGCGGCCTCGCGGTGGTGGTTGCACCAGTCGCTCGAGAAGCTCTCTGCCGCCTTGGAAAAGGCGGGCGTACCGCTCGTGATCCGCCGCGGGCCCTCGCTTGATGCGCTGCGGAAGCTCGCCAGGGAGTTTTCCGCGACCCACGTCGCCTGGAACCGGCGGTATGAGCCGGCGGTGATCCGTCGCGATACGGCGATCAAGAAGGCTCTTGGTGACGACGGGCTCGCCGTCGAGAGCTTCAACGGCAGCCTGCTCTTCGAGCCGATGCATGTCGCCACGAAGGAGGGCAAACCGTATCAGGTGTTCACCCCATTTTGGCGGTCGCTGCTGGCCCGCGAGGAGCCGGCCGGGCCGGTGGCCGCTCCGCGAAAGCTCCGCTCCGTCGCGGCGACCGGCAAGGCCGGTGGGAAAACGCTCGCCGTCGACGCGCTCGGACTGCTGCCCCGGATTGACTGGGCCGGCACGATGCGAACAACATGGGCGCCAGGCGAGGAAGGCGCCCGGCAGCGTCTGAAGGCATTCATCACCCGCGGCGTTGCCTCCTATGGCACCGAACGCGATCGCCCCGACCACGAGGGTACCAGTGCGCTGAGCCCCCACCTCCACTTCGGCGAGATCTCACCGCGGCGGGTCTGGCATGCCGTCCGCGAGGCCGTCGGTGGGACTCCCGCGGCGAGGATCACCGGCAGCCCGGAGGTGTATCTGCGGGAGCTGGGTTGGAGGGAGTTTGCCAACCACCTGCTCTACCACTTTCCGCACACCACCGATGCCCCGCTCCGGGCTGATTACGCCCGGTTTCCCTGGGCGAACGACCCTGTGGGTCTCCTCGCCTGGCAGCGGGGCCGGACCGGCTTTCCGATCGTCGATGCGGGCATGCGGCAGTTGTGGGCCACCGGCTGGATGCACAACCGGGTGCGGATGATCGTGGCGAGCTTTCTGGTCAAGGATCTGCGGGTGAGCTGGCTGGAGGGCGCGAAGTGGTTCTGGGACACGCTCGTTGACGCGGATCTCGCCGCCAACACACTGGGCTGGCAGTGGGCGGCCGGATGCGGCGCCGACGCGGCGCCCTATTTCCGCATCTTCAACCCCACGAGCCAGGCAGAGAAGTTTGATCCCGATCAGGCCTACGTGCGAACGTGGGCCGGTCTCGGCCGCGACTATCCCGAACCGATCGTGGACCATGCCGAGGCGCGAAAGCTGGCGCTCAAGGCACTGCAGGCCGTTTCGGCAGGCAGGAAATAGCCCTTACTTCTTTTGCTTCTTCTCCAGGTCGGC
This sequence comes from Pirellulales bacterium, assembly GCA_044236455.1. Classification (GTDB taxonomy): domain Bacteria; phylum Planctomycetota; class Planctomycetia; order Pirellulales; family UBA1268; genus CAMCQY01. The sequence goes on along the minus strand of JBIIGJ010000011.1, from coordinate 27,043 downwards.
AATCGCAGACCGCACAAGGGCGACGATCTTTTTCTGCGAGGCCGGCTCCGGCACCTTGTCGGCAGCCTTGTCGGCCTCCTTGAGGAGCGCCAGCGCCTGCTTGGTGTCGCCGTTGGCGCTGGTGGCCATGCCCACGGCCAGAAGGGCGTAGGCCCGGCTCTCCACGCGTGTGATGCTCTTGGCTGCAGCCTCGGCGTCTTCGAGGAGTTGTGCTGCCTCCTTCTTCTTGCCGGTCTGCGCCTGCACGCCCGCTGCCGCCGCGAGTGCCTCCGCTTTCGCGCGGGGCTCCTCGAGGGTCTTGGCCGCCTTCAGGAGCTTGTCGACCACGTCGCTGGCCGTATTGGCCAGCCCGCTGCGGGTGTATCCCAGGGCGACGGCGGCGAGCGCATCGGCACGGAATCGTTCCTCGACTTGGTCGGCAGCGGCGGCGGCCTTCTCGAGCGTCTCCTTTGCCGCCATGGAGTCGGTGTTGGCCTTGTAGGCGGCTCCGGCTTCGGCCAGGAGTTTTGCCTTGCGGGCCGGATCGTCGGTCTTTTCGATCAGGCCGACGGCCAGGTCGAGGGCTTCCCGGGCCGGCTTGACTTCGTTGAGTTCGGCCAAGAAGCCGGCGATATCGATCAGCCGCGGGGCGAAGAGGTTGGGGTCGCCCTCGCCCTTCACCTTCTCCAGCGCCTTCGCCGCGGTCTCCTTCGCGCCTTTCTCGTCGTTCGCCGCAAATTGCGATTTGGCCACCTTCAAGAGCGCCGCCGCCTGACGGTCAGGCGTCTTTTCCTTTTCAGCCTTCTCCAGCCGCTGCTCGATCGTGAGGGTCGGCTTCTTCTTCGTGCCGCAGCCGGCGGTGGGCACCATGCAGGTAAGACCCGTGAGAACGAGAAGGATGGGGCGAAACGAGGCAAACGGGCGCATGGGAGGAAACTCCGGGGGAGCAGTAGCGGCGGCCGGTCTGGAGCCGTCGGAAGTGGGGAATGGTTGAAACGGTGAGCCGTCAGAATTTGAGGCGGGCCCGGGACAGGCGGGCATGGGTCTCCGCCATCAGGTCGTCTTCGGCCGACTCGTCCTCGGCTTCGTAGGTCGCCGAGAACCGCAGGTAGGCACCGCAGTCGTCCCACGGCACCGTCGAGATCGACAGGTCGTGGATGAGGAACTGGCTGGCGTCCTGCGCCGTCGCGAAGACGCGGTCGCCGGCGCCCTGAGGGCTCTTCGTATAGAGGAAGTAGGTGCCGCCCGGCATGTTGCATTCGAAACCGACGGCCCGCAGCACACCGACGAGCTTCTCCAGGCGACGTCGATACTTTTCGCGGACCGCTCGCGGGATTTCGCGATCGTCGAGCGCCGCGGCCCCCGCCTTCTGGATCGCCATGAACTGGCCTGAGTCGCAGTTGTCCTTCACGTCGGCGAAGGCCCGGACGATCTTTTCATGCCCGCATACCCAGCCGAGCCGCCAACCGATCATGTGGAAGCCCTTCGACATCGAGTGGACCTCGACGCCCACGTCCTTGGCGCCGTCGACCGACAGGAACGAGAGCGGCCGATCATCGTAGGAGAGCATGATGTGGGCGGCATCCTGCACCACGATGATCCTGTGCTTGTGGGCGAAGTCGACGACCTGCTCATAGAACTTCCGCGTGGCGGTCTTGCCGGTGGGGCTGTTGGGATAGCAGAGCACGAGCAACTTGGTCCGTTCGAGCACATCGCCCGGGATGCCGGCTAAGTCGGGGAAGAAGTCGTGTTCCGGCACCAGCGGCAGCTTGTGGACCAATCCGCCGAACCAGCGGGTGGCTGTGCCCGCGACGGGATAGCCGGGGACCGTCATCAGCGTGACGTCGCCCGGATTGATGAAGGCAGCCGGCAGCATCGCGTAGGCCGTCTTCGAGCCGATGCAGTGGTTGATTTCCTTGACGGGATCGAGGCTGACCCCGAATTCCCGCTGCATGAACTTGGCGACCGCCTCCTTGTAGGCGGCGATGCCGTTGTCGGCATACCCGCGGTTTTCCGGCCGGTCGACCTCCCGCTTCATCACCGCCCGCACGCTGGCGGGGGCCATTTCGTCGTTTTCCCCGATGCCGAAGTCGAGCATCCGCCGTTCGGGGTGATCGGCCATGGCCTGCCGCTTGGCTCGCTTGATGAGCTCGAACTTGTAGATCTCGTTCCCCTTGCCATAGGCCGCCCCGCCGATCCGTTCGGCGAAAAGGTCCTGGAACCAAGGGTCTGCGGCGGGGGCGGCGGTGGATGTCGTGGTGGTGGCCATGGAGATCGGGTGAGGGGAAATGCCGATGCGGTTCGGCAGGAGGGGAAACCGGAGACTCGAAGCACATGATTCGAACCGTGAGTGGCCAGTATAGGAAAGGTCGACGGGAGAGCGATCCCGCCCAGGATTACACTCGAAAGGGGGGGTGTTTTCGGCCGGCCGGCGGCCCGCCGCCTGCTGAAAAAACCTTGTTTTCAGCCGCAATTTTGCCGATTTGATTCGGCCGCAGCGCGTGGTTGGACTAGAAGGCCAAGGAGTTCACAGCCATGCTCACCCACGCGACGATCCCAGGAGCCTTTGGGCCGTTCGACGGCGATTTCGATCCGTTCGAGGATGACGAGGCGGTGGGCGTCTTGATCCCGCTGGAGTAGCGTCACGAGACCGGTTTCCGCTGCCGGATGGCTTGGGCGGCCCGCCGCCGCGATTCGATGGCGTCGCCGATCTCCGTCGCCAGGCCGCTCGATCGTTGGAGGCATTCCGCCATCACGCCGGCATCGAATGCCACCACGGTGACGTCGGTTTCAGCCACCACCCGCACCTCGCTCGGCCGCCCCGCGGAGATGGTCGCCTCGCCGTAGAAATCCCCCGGGCCGAGGCTGGCAATCCGCACCTGCTGGCCGTCAGCGTCGCGGGCCGACAAGGCGGCGTTGCCCTCCACGATGAGCGTAAAGCCGTTCCGCGTGCTCCCAAAAGGAAGCATCTCCCCGCCGGCGGAAAACATCAGCACACTGGCGTCTTGATGCAAGGCGTTGGGGGTCCCAGGACCGCCCTCGTCCGGCCGCCGGTGTCGCTGGGCCGCCTCCATCATCGCCTGGCGAACGTGCCGATACCGTGGAAACCGCTCGAGCAGTTCCGTCGGCGTGGGGACCGGCGGCGACGGGGAGCCTTCGTGTCGGTATTGGATGGCGATCGGGTAAGGGATTTGAAGCCCGTGGCGGCGGGCGACGTACCAGATCCGGGTGATGATTGCATCGCGGACCGGCAGTACCTCTTCATACCGGGCGACGGTGAAGAACATCCGGTAGGTAATCGAGAAGTCGCCGTAGTTGAGCGTGTGGACCTCCGGCGGCGGTTGCCGCAGCACGCCCGGTGTGGTCTGCAGCAGTTCGAGCATCGCCGCCTTCACCGCGTTGGGCGGATGGTCGTAGGAGAAGCCCATGTCGTAGGTTTCTGTCCGCTCGAGCGTCGGCCGGGAGAGGTTGCTGAACGATTCCTTGTAGAGCGAGACGTTGGGGATGATCCGCATTTCGTGGAGGAGTGTCTCGATGTGCACACTCCTCCAGTTGATCTCGATCACCTTGCCCGTCGTGCCGTCCGCGATCAGCCAGTCGCCGATATTGAGCGGCCGCTCCAGCAGGAGCATCAGGCCCGACACGACATTGCCCAGCGGTTCCTGCAGTGCGAGGCCGATCACAATGCTGCCCAGCCCCAGGGCGGTGAGCGCGCCCGAGAGTTCCTGCTTCCAGACCTGCGAATAGATAATCGCGGCACCGATCGCGATCAGGATGGCACGGGCCAGATCGCGGAGCAGCTTCGGCACCCGCTCCTGCCAGGAACCCTGCGTGACCGCTCCAAAGACGCCGTCGTTGATGAATGACAGTGCAGCATAGAGCACGCAGAGCCAGAAGCTGGTCTGGACCAGCCGCACGAAGATGTCATCGGCAGGGAGCTGCCACACATTCGTTACGAAGAGCATGGCGGCCAGCGCCGGCACGACCAGATTGCGGAGAGCCCGCAGGGTTGGCGTGAGCCGCCAGTGATGCCGCTGACCGGAGTTGATCAGTTCCGTGAGCAACAGGAGCAGCAGGGGAAATCCCACCACCAGCGTTGCCGCGGGCAAGAGCGGAATCTTCAGGGGATCCGTGGGGTCGGCCATGGGTGGTTCACGGTGCGGCTGTCAGGCCCCCACCGACCTCCTCAGTTGCCACGTCTTCATCGGCTCCTGGCCGCGCAGTTCTACGTCGAAGGGGCCATCGAAGGAGTACAGGTCGCTGAGGCGGTCGTAGACCTGCTGGGTGACGTGGATGGTGCTGCCGCCTTCAGCAGCCAGTCGTGAGGCGATGGCAACCGTGTCGCCCCACAGGTCGTAGAGAAACTTGTGCCGTCCCACCACGCCCCCCACGACCGGACCGGAGTTGATGCCGACTGACAGCGTGAGCGTCGCACCGTGCTCGCGGTCGAAGGCGGCCATGATCTGGACGAGCTCCTGCGCGAACAGCAACGCCCTGGTAGCGTGGTCGGGTCGGCTCACCGACAGTCCGCAGACGGCCATATACATGGACCCCACGGCACGGACCTTCTCCATGCCGCACTTTTCCGCAGCCTCGTCGCAGGCCGCCACGAGATCGCCCAGCAGCGAGATGGCACGGCTGTCGTTGCCCTTTCCGCCAAGAGCGTCGATGCCGCCGAACTCGGCGACCATCACGGTGACGTCGGCAAATTTCCGTGTGGCCTTCTCGTCGCCACCTCGCCGCAGCTCGATGGCCGAGGCCGGCAGGATGTTGAGCAGGAGCTCCTGGTTCTCGCGGGCTTTCTCCTCGAGTTCGGCCCGCTGCCGCCGCAAGTTCGCGGACATATCGTTGAAGACTGTCGCCAGTTCGCCGAACTCGTCCCGCGTGCGCAGGTCGACGCTCACGGTGGAGTCTCCGGCGCTGATCCGTCGGGCTGCGACCGAGAGCTGCTTGAGCGGTCGCACGAGCAGCCAGGAACTCAACAGCGCTAGCAGCGTGGTCGCGAGCGCCAATGCCGTGGTAGCGAGTACGGCACTGCGGGCGTAGTCGTCAATGGGCTTGTAGGCCTCGGCTACATCCATCTCGGCGACGACTGCCCAACGCAACGAATTGAGGTCGAGCGGGCCGTAGGAACTGAGCACGGGCACCCCCCGGTAGTCGTTGATCATGGCAAGGCCCTCGCGGCCAAGCAGCGCCTGCTCGGTGCTGTAGGTCTTCACCGGCAGTTGGTTGAGCACGGTGCCCTGCCGCTCGATCTGGTCCACGACCGACGTGGTCACCGCCGATGTCCGTAGCTCTCGGAGGAAGGCCTGTGAATCCTCGACCATAAAGCGGCTGCGGCTGCGCATCGTGAAGTCGGGGCCCACCACGTAGCACTCCCCGGTCTTCCCCATCCCCTCCCGCTCCCACTGGAAATTGCCGGTCAGCAGATGGGCGATCCGATCGATGGGAAACTCCAGGGCCAGGATGCCCACCATGTCGGGGCCATTGAAGATGGGCGAGAGCACGAAGCCCACCGGGCGGCCGAGGTTGGGACGGTAGAGTTCGGTGTCGACGACCTTGAAAGCATCGCGATCGCCGGCGCGGGACAGGGCGTCCGCCGCCTTGGCCAGGTTCGTGGACGCATAGGGGCCATCCCGCAGGCTGGTGGCGAAGTCGGGCCGCTTACGGAGCGTGTAGACGACTTCCAGCGTTTCGTCGTCGATGAGCAGGATGTCCTCGTATCCGAACATCTTGCCCACCCGGTCGAGCCGCTCCTGTAAGGCGGCGTGGGCGAGGCCGTAAAGGGAGTCGTCGCCCGTTGCAGCGTCGCGTAGAGGACCGCCTTCGGCCGGTGCTTCGACTGTTCCTGCCTTGCCCGCCCGTGGACCCTCACCCGGATTGTCTTCAGCTGGAGCGGCCACCATGTAGTGATACTGCAGATAGCGCTGGGCAGGATCGGCTGGCAGATACTGCTCGGGCTGGGCCGTGCCGCCGAGGTTTTTCTGGAGCTGGGGCAGAACGTGGGTGGCATAGTAGCTCCGCAGTTCCTGCTCCTGCGCGTCGGAGAGCGTCTCGCCAGCCAGTCCCCGAAAGGACTGTTTGAAGTTGATCATCGCCTCCGCCGCCAGCTTTCCGTCCGACAGCGAGATCGCCTGGTCGCGGAGCGCTTCGAGCATGGCCATCAGGCCGCTTGTTTTGGAGTGCCGCACGCTCTGCAGGTGGTTTTGCACGGCGTGCGTGATCGCCTGGCGGGCCGAACGGTAGCCGATCCACCCGATCGCGAGGATCGACCCCAGGCTCACCAGCAGCATCAGGAGGATGAACCTCGACTGGACGCCGATCCGTTCAAGTCCGAGCATGCACGATCCTTGTGTTGTGGCTTGTGTGAAGAGCGCCAGTGGCACGGCGCACCGTGGCGGCGAGGGGGCGATGCCACCACGGGCCGGGCCCACGCTGGAAAACGAATCGGACAGGCTACCGGCGGGATGGGGCGTCGGCAACACGCCCACGCCGGCGAAAAAAAGCCCGGCGGTCAGGCCAGGATGCCCTTCACGAGATTCCCGTGCACGGGATGACACACGCAAATCCGCGGCATCGTGCCGCGATTTGCTTGGCGACCTCCGGTCGCTGGTCGCATGCCGGGCATCCAGCCCGGCGGTCAGGCCAGAATGCCCTTCACAAGATTCCCGTGCACGTCGGTGAGCCGGTAATCGCGGCCCTGGAAGCGGTAGGTGAGCTTCGTGTGGTCGAAGCCGAGCAGGTGAAGCAACGTGGCGTTGAGATCGTGCACGTGCACGGTGTCGGCCACGGGGTTGAACCCGAAATCGTCGGTCTGCCCGTGGACATGGCCCCCCTTGATGCCGCCCCCGGCCAGCCACATCGTGAAGGCGCGGTTGTGGTGGTCGCGGCCGTCGTTGCCCCCCTGCACCATCGGCGTGCGGCCGAACTCGCCCCCCCAGACCACGATCGTGTCGTCGAGGAGGCCGCGCTCCTTCAGGTCGGCGACGAGCGCGGCACTGGCCTGGTCGGTGTCGAGGGCGTTCTTCTTGATGTTCCTCGTGAGGTCGCCGTGCTGGTCCCAGGCCTCGTGGAAGAGCTGCACGAACCGCACGCCCCGCTCGAGAAGCCGCCGGGCCAAGAGGCAGTTGCGGGCGTAGCCGGCCTTCGTCGGATCGGTGATCCCGTAGCGGTCGAGCACCTCCTTCGGCTCGCTCGCCAAGTCGAGCAGTTCCGGGGCGCTCGCCTGCAAACGGTAGGCCATCTCGTAGGACTGGATCCGCGCGGCGATCTCGGGATCGCCCACGGCCTTGAGCGAGAGATCGTTGAGCCGGTTGAGCGTGTCGAGTGAGGACCGCTGCGTCTCGCGGTCGATCCCCTTGGGGTTCGAGAGATAGAGGACGGGGTCGCCGCCGCTCCGCAGCGGAATGCCGCCGTAGAGCGTGGGCAAGAAGCCGGCGCCGTAGTTGCTGGCGCCGCCGCTGGTGCCCTTGGCGCTGGTGAGCACGACATAGCCCGGCAGGTCGGAGGCCTCGCTGCCGAGGCCGTAGAGCGTCCACGATCCGAAGCTCGGCCGGCCAAACTGCTGCGAGCCCGTGTTCATGAGGATCTGCGCGGGGGCATGGTTCACCGCGTCGGTCTGCATCGAGCGGACGAGGCAGATGTCGTCGGCGATCGCGCCCGTATACGGGAGCAGCTCGCTCATCTCGATGCCGCTGGCGCCATATTTCTGAAACTTGTATTTGGGACCGAGCAGTGCCGACTTCGGATTGATGAAGGCGGCGCGATAGCCCTTGAGCAGGTCGGCCGGCGGCAGCTTGCCGTCGTGCTTCGCGAGCTCGGGCTTGGGGTCGTAGAGCTCGAGGTGGCTGGGGGCGCCGGCCTGAAACATGTAAACCACCCGCTTCGCCTTGGGCGCGAAGTGCGACGCCTTCGGGGCGAGCGGACCGGCAGCGGCCACCGCGGCGGCATGGCTCTCCGAGGCGAGCATCGAACTGGCAGCGATGCCGGCCAAGCCAACGCCACAGTCGCCAAAGAACCACCGGCGCGAAAGCAGCCGGGCCTGGGCCTCATGGAGCAGATGAGAGGTGTTCATGGGAAGGTCCCCAGTGCTTCAAGTTCAGTGCTTCAAGTTGAGTGCTTCAAGTTCAGTTTTTGGTGAGCGTTTCGTCGAGGTTCAGGAGCACTCTCGCCGCGAGCGTCCACGCCGCGGCGTCCTGCGGCGTCGCGTTTCCGGGCAGGCCGGGCAGCTTCTCGCCGTCGCCGGTCGTGACCTCGCGGGCGTTCGTCCAGCCATCGGCCAGCTTTTTCCGCTGGGCTGCGACAAAGGCGAGCAGTTCCCTCAATTCATCGTCGGTCGGCGGTCGCGAGGTGCAGAGAAAGAAGGCGTAGTGGCCGCGGCTGGCGTCGTCGCTGCCCCCCTCGCGAAGCGTCCGCAGGGCGAGGGCCCTCGCGGCCTCCACGAAGACCGGCTCGTTGAGGCCCGCCAGCGCCGCCAGCGGCGTGTTCGACCGCAGCCGCCGGGCACAGGAGAGGTCGCCGTTGGGGGCGTCGAAGCTCGTCATCACCGGGTCGGGCATCGACCGCTTGCGGAAGAGATAGACCGCGCGGCGATACCGCTCCGGCCCCTCGGCCGGCTTCCAGAAGTCGGGGTAGGAGTAGTTGAAGTCGAGCACGTTCTGCGGCACCGGCGGGATCACGCCCGGCCCGCCCATCTTCTGCGTGATCAGGCCCGAGACGGCCAGCGCAATGTCGCGGACCACCTCGGCCTCAACGCGAAACCGCGGGCCACGGGCTAGGAGCCGGTTGCCCGGATCGCGGGCCAGCGACTCAGGGGTCGCCCGCGACGACTGCCGGTAGGCCTTGCTCATCACGACGTGCTTGAGGAGCTGCTTCTGGCTCCAGCCATGCTCGACGAAGTCGACGGCCAGCCAGTCGAGCAGGTCACGGTATTCAGGGATCGGCGACCGCGTGCCGAAGTCGTCGGAGGTCTCCACGAGGCCCGTGCCGAAGAGCGTCTGCCAGATGCGGTTGACGGCCACGCGGGCCGTGAGCGGCGACCGCGGGTCGACGAGCCACCTGGCAAACCCGAGCCGATTCCGCGGCGCGTCGGCCGGGAAGGGATGCAGCGCTGCGGGCACGTGCGGCCCGATCTCGCGGAGCGGCTGGTTCCACGTGCCGCGGTCGAGCAGGTGGGTCACGCGATGCTGGGCATGAGACCGCTCGGCCATGTGGAGCACCGTGGTCGGGGCCTGCGGCATCTTGGCCCAGAGGGCGGCGATCTCGTCGTTGACCGGTGCAAGGTCGGCCACGCTCTTCCGCCAGGCGGCGAAGATGGCCGCCTCGTCGGCGGGCGTCCGCCGCTCTTTCGGCGTGCGGATCGCGAGGACCGCGGCATGGTCGATCGGCGGGGCTGCGGGTGCGGCAGCGGTCGAGAGGCTCACGCGGCAGCAGGCGAGCATCCGCATGGTGTCGCTGCCCGCCATCCGCACGACGACCTTGAATTCCGTGCCTTCCGGCAGGTCGAGCGGCTTCTCGAACTGGACGACCGCGACCGACGGCTGGTGGCGAACGATGTGACCGCGGTCGGTCTCCCACGCCGTGTCGTTGTCGCCGTCGACGAGCTTCGCGACCGGTCCGTGCTCAATCTTCTTCTCGGGCTCCTTGCCATCCTTCGACGCGGGCTTCGTCTCGGTCCGTGCGTCCTTCGAGAAGTCGGCCGTGGCGTTCGCGAGCTTGAGCGGCTCCCACTTCTCTTCACCCGGCTTCTTCACGAAGCACTTCAGTTCCTCGACGCCCCAGGCGCCCTGGCGGCCGGGGCCCTGCATGAAGAGGTCGCCGTGGGTGAGGGCCTCGAGCTGCAGGCCTGTCGCTCCCCGCAGATCGGGCTGCGACTCGAAGATCATCTCCTTGTCCCAGTGGCCGAGCATGAGGATCGTCTTGTCGGGCAGTTGCGTGGGATGCGTGAGCAGGCCGCTCGAGCTCATTTCCGTCATCTCCACCGGCGTCCAGGCCAGGAGCCCCGCCGCCACGCTCTGCTCCCAGGCTGCCAGCTCCTGCTGCCACGCCGGCCGCTGCGTGCGGGCCTTCTCGTCGGCTGCGGCGAGCTGGCGGCGGATGTCATCGATCGCCGCCCGCTGCTCGGGCGTGTAGACGTACGACCGCGACTCATAGGTGTTGTTCAGGAACGCAAACAACCCGTAATACTCGTCGTGGGTGAGCGGGTCGAACTTGTGCGTATGGCACTGGGCGCACTGGGTCGTCAGTCCGAGCACCGCCTTGCCGAGGCAGTCGATGCGGTCGAACATCTCGACCATCCGGAATTCCTCCGCGATGATCGCCCCCTCCTCGTTGATCGCACTATTCCGCAGGAAGCCCGTGGCGACGATCTGCTCCTGCGTCGCATTCGGCAGCAGGTCGCCGGCGATCTGCTCCACGACGAACTGGTCGTAGGGCATGTCGCGATTGAGCGCGGCGATCACCCAGTCGCGCCAGATCCACATCTCGCGACGGAAATCCTTTTCGTAGCCATTAGTGTCGGAATAGCGGGCGAGGTCGAGCCAGTGCCGTGCCCACTTCTCGCCGTAGCGGTCGCTCGCGAGCAGGGCATCGACCGTCTTCTCGTAGCCGTTGGCCTCGAAGGCCGCGAGCTGCTCGGGCGACGGCGGCAGGCCGACGAGATCGAGATAGAGCCGACGGCAGAGCGTGGCGGCATCGGCCTCGGGGGCTGGCGTGAGCCCCTTCGTGGCGAGGTGGGAGGCGACGATCGCGTCGATCGGGCTCGTGCCGACGGCAGCGGCGGGCGCGGCCGGCCGCTGCGGCGACACAAACGCCCAGTGCGGGTCGTACTTCGCCCCGGCGGCGATCCATGCTTTGAGCGTGGCGATCTGCGTCGCGGCGAGCGGCTTCTTCTCGTGGGGAGGCGGCATGATCGTGTCGGGGTCGTCCGACAGAATGCGGCTCACCAGTTCGCTCTCGTCGGGCTTGCCTGGCACGATCGCAGGCTGGCCCGACTCGCCCCCCTCGAGGGCGTTTTGACGGATGTCGAGCCGGAGGTCGCCCTTGCGGCTTTGCTCGTCGACGCCGTGGCAGTGGCCGCAGTGTTCGGCGAGGATCGGCTGCACGTCCCGCTGGAAGTCGGGCGTGGTGGCTGGTTCCGAAGCCCGGCCTGAGCGGACGGCCACGAGCGGAATCAGGCTGGCGGCTGTCAGGACGGCACGGATCGCCAAGCCGCTCCGAGGTCGCGTGTGGCGCGGGTTGATGTTCATGTGCATGGCACTACCTTCCAATGATTATAGTACACGACGCTAAAGCGGGCAGCCGCCCCGGCGGCTGCCGACGTGGGCCGGTGGATTGCAGCCGGCCAACGGGGAAATTCCCTTTCGAGCGGATCCAGGAGATGCGGATGGCCGATTCGAACCACCAACGCAGGTCAGCCCCCGGGCCCGATCGCCGCACGTTCGTCGGCATGGCCGCAACGGGGCTGGCGACCTTGGCGGCGGCGGGCGACCGCACGGCCGAAGGACGAGACGAGATGCCAGCCAAACAGTTTCGCGATCACCTGCTCGATTGCCTCGGCGGCCCGTGGCCGGAGCCATGTCCGCTCGACGTCCGCCGTCGTGATCCGGTCGAATCCAGAGGCCTGCGGATCGAGAGCCTCCAGAAGGACGGCTATCGCATCGAGTCGATCGACTACGAGGTCGAGCTCGGAGACCGCGTGCCCGCGCTCGTGCTCATTCCCAACGGCGTCGATGCCGACCATCCCGCCCCGGCCGTGGCCGTCTGGCACCAGCACAACGGCGAGTGGCATCTGGGAAAGAGCGAGCCGGCCGGCCTTGCCGGCAACCCGATGCATCACACGGGCGTGGCGCTCGTCAAGGAAGGCTACGTCGTCCTCTGCCCCGACGCGCTCTGCTTCGAGGAGCGGCAAAGCCCGGTGCTCGAGAAGGGCAACTTCGAACGGTTCGAGTTCCTCAGGCTCACGGTGGCGGGCCGCTGCATGGCCTGGAAAAACATCCTCGACATGCGGCGGGCCATCGACGTGCTCGTGTCGCGGCCCGAGGTCGACGCCGCGCGGATCGGCTGCTACGGCCATTCGATGGGCTCGACGCACACATGGCTGGTGGGCCCGTGGGACGAGCGGATCAGGTGTCTCGTGGGCAACTGCTGCCTGCCCACCTATGCCGCCATCCACCGCACGCACCTGCTGCACTGCTTCCCGAACTTCATTCCCGGGCTCTTTCAATACGGTGACACGCCCGACATCGCGGCTCTCATCGCCCCGCGGCCGCTGCTGCTCAACTTCGGCGAAGTCGACAAAGGCAGCCCGATCGAGGAGGTGCGAGCGGGAGTGACGCGGATCGGCGACGCCTATCGGGCCGCCGGCGCTGCGGAGCACTTCAGCTCATTCATCGAGCCCGGCGTCGGGCACGTGCTCTCTCCGGCAATGTGGCAGCACACGCGGGACTGGTTTGCCCGGCACCTGAAGCGTTCGTCCACGTAAACCCCATGAGTTCCATCGGTCCCTTGGTGGGATCGGGTTGCGCGGCGATCGCAGGTTGGGCATCTACAGCAGCCGCGCCCGCCGGAGCACGATGATGAGCGTGACGGTGATCACCCCGGAGAGAATCCAGAAGTAGGTATAGCCGTTCTCCCACTCGATCTCGGGCATGATCTCGAAGTTCATGCCGTAGACGCCGCAGAGGAACGTGAGCGGCAGGAAAATCGTGCTGACGACCGCCAGCCGGTTCATTGTCTGGTTCGTGCGGTGGCTCATGACGGTGAGCGAGTGCTGCAGCGCGGTTTCGAGGATCTCCCGGTCGGCGGCGATGTCGGCAAGGAGACGCTCGAGAGTTTCAATCATCCCCCCGATAAAACTGAGTGTGGCCTCGCTGACGAGCTTCGTCTTTCGGGTGGTGAGTTCCTCGAACACTCGCCGCGTGGGCCGCACCAGCTTGCGAAGCGTGAGCAGACGGTCGTTCACCCGCCCCAGGCACTCGAGGGCATCCTCGTCGGTCGAATGACGAAGAGCCAGCCTTGTTCGTTCCACATCCTCGTCGAGCTCGGCGTGGGTTGCCAGCAGCAGTTCGACCTGTTTGTTGCAGATCTCGTAGAGGAGAAAGCTCGGAGTCGATGCGTGGTGTTCGAAATCATGCAGATAGCCACGGCGAACGCCCGCGAGCACGGCGTTCAGCCCGCGATGGATCGTGATCAGGAAGCCCTCGCCCACCAGCACCTCGAGCACTTCCTGGCCGTTCACGTCGGCGTAGTGGCAGCCGACGATGATGATATGCAGCAGCCGATCAGTTCGATGGAGCGACGATACCGTCCCCGGATGGGGCTCGGACACGAGACGGATTTCGGCCAGCCCGCTGCTGCGAACAAGGTCGGCCGGGAGCGCGTTCAGCACCGCCGACGGTGGGCCCTGCGCAGCATCGACGTCGATCCAGACGAATCGGCCATCGGCCAGCTGTGCCGGCACCTGGTCGAGCCGCAGATCGCCGTGGGTCTTGTCCCGGAAATCGAGAAACTCCGCGTGGATGCCCGGGAATTTTTGAGTGTTGGCGTGGTCCATGAATTGCTCGCCATCGACCGCATGGATCATCACGGCAGTCAGTCAGCTACGAATTTCCTTCGCTTTTACCACCGTGGACCGGGTCCTCCAAGGGCACCTGCGGGGGTGTGCCCGCCGGCCCGCATCGCCCGGTCACCGCGGCCCCGTCGACGCTCGCTGCTTCCGGCCGCGATCAAAAAAGGGCGGCGGAGAACTTCCGTTCCCCGCCGCCCCGCTCGTCATCACGATCGCCGACTGCTATCGGCTGCAGCAGCCTGAGCCGCATGCCTCGCGCTCGGCCGTCCGCCCGGCTGTCGGGCACTCGTCGAGGCAGCATGTGCAGGTGCAGTTGTTGCACTCGCAGCTACCGGTCTCGCAGCAACCACAGCAGTCACACTTGGGGCAGCCAGCGTTCTGGCTGCCGAGGGTGGCGGGCACAAAGGGCACGCATGCCAGTGCCGTCCAGAGAATCAGACCGTTCATGGGAAAACTCCAATGCAGGAAGAAACTGAATCGAACACTCCACGCCACGACGCGTGAGCGTGGGTAACACACCGCCGCTGTCGGCTGAATCCCAACGGGCACGGGCCCAAGGGACAGCAACACACAGCTGGGCGGGCGATTCAATTCCGCCAGACGCCGAAAAGAATCCGCGTCGGTCGTATCGGGATGGCCAGCGACGTCGCGACATATTCCCGGCTGAGGCCGAGTGTCTGGGGAACGTGCTGGGAGGCTGTATCCAGAACCGCAACCTGCGTGGAAGGATCGCGGTGTGGCGGTGAGGGATTGACCGTCAGCGGCTGGTCCTGCCTGGACGACAACTGGCAGCGACACGGCTGTTCGGTCGTGTCGGGGCGGCACTCCTCGGACGCAGCGTTACAGAGCGGGCAGCCGTCTGTTGACGGCACAGGCCGGCTCGTGGCGGCTGGGCCCCGATCGGGAGTCTGGGCTGCGCAGCAGCCCAGGTCACAGGCTCCGCACAAAGACTGCGGCACGACTTGTGCAAGCAATGCCGCACACGCCGTCAGCAGCCAGACGAATTTCCGTGAATGGTGAGCCACCGGGACCTCCTGCATACATGCTATACGTCGGGGAGTGTCCGATGGTTCGGTCCGCTCGGAGGGGTATCAACCGTTCACAAAAAGGCGGCGCAGCTCGTTCCCAACCTCACAACGACGTCCGCCATAGGGAAGCTGTCCCGGCTGGAACCAGGTGGGTTTCACCGGCTTGCGGGGTCCCGTTTCCACACCGTCTTCCCGTCCTTGATCGTTTCCTCGACGCGGATCGCACGAATGGTGGCCGGCGGCACCGAGAGCGGGTTGGCGGAGAGCACGACCAGGTCGGCCAGCTTGCCGACCTCGATTGAGCCCTTCTTAGCCTCCTCGCCGTAGAGCCTGGCACCGTCGATCGTGATCGCCTCCAGCGCCTCCAGTGGCGTCACCCGCTCGCCGGCCCCGATCGTCTGGCCCGATCGGGAGAGGCGGTTGACCGCCGTGTGGATCGTGAAGACCTGGTCGAGCGGCGCGACGTTGAAGTCGGTGTGGTTGGCAGGCCGCAGGCCCAGCGCCCGAGCCGACTTCATCGGGCTGATGAAATCCGCCTGTGCCCTGCCGCGATTGGCCACGTGGGTGTCGCCGAAATAAAAGCAGTGGATCGTGAAGAAGGAGGGCGTGATGCTCCACGCCTTGTACTTCTCCAGTTGATCCCGGCGGATGAATTGCGAGTGGATGCCGACTGTGCCGCGGGGCTTCGCGGGCTCGCCGCCCGAGGCAAAGCGATGGGCCTCCAGCAGGCTGTCGATCGCGGCATCGCCGTTGCAGTGGACAAAGAGCGTGGCCCCGCCGTCGTAGACCTTCTTCACCCAATCGTTGAGCACGTGCTGAGGAAATGAGAGGTCCCCTCGCCACTCCTTCTGCCCCGCGGGCCCATCGGTGAGATAGGGCGTGGTGAAGGCGGCGGTGCGGCCCTGCGGCGAGCCGTCCGTCACGATTTTTACCCCGCCGATCCGCAGACGGTTTCTGTAGTCGGGTTCGTTCTTCGGCGGCTTGCCGGCGAAGATCGCGTCGATGTCCGCGATGAAGGGGAGGAGCACCACGTCGAGCTTCAACTCGCCGCGGTCGGCGAACGCACGGAGCAGGTCGACCTGGTGCTTCATCGTGGCCCCCTCCTGCGCCGTCGTGATGCCCTCGCGCAGGTAGAGTTCCTGCCCGGTCTTCAGGAGTGCGATCGCTTCGTCGCCGTCCGGCCCCGGCACCTTTGAAAAGATCGGAAGAAAGGCGGTCTCGAAGAGGAGGCCGTTCGGCTCGTTGGAGCCCGGCTCGCGGCCGATCACGCCGCCCGTCGGTGTGGGCGTGGCGGCACGCCATATATGGAAAGGGCTTTCGAGTTGAGCATCGCGCCGTGGCCCGATACGTGCACGAGAATCACGGGGTTGTCGGGGAATGCGGCGTCGAGTTCTTGTTTCGTGGGTGGCCGTCTCTCCGCCAGCAGTTCGGGGTCGTAGCCGAACCCCATGACGAACTTCCCCGGCCCGAGCTTCCTCCGCTCCTTCGCAGTCTTGAGCGCCGCGATGACGTCGGTCACGGTGTTGCAATCCCCGGCGGGTGGCGAGGCGCACAGCGCCTGCGTCTGTACGTCGAGGAGTGAGAAGAAATGGCTGTGGCCGTCCACGAAGCCCGGCACGAGCGTCCTGCCGCCAAGGTCGACGATCTCGGTCGCCTCGCCCTTGTGCTTCATCACATCGGCCTCGCCGCCGACCGCCACGATCCTGCCGCCGGCGATCGCCACCGCCTCGGCCACCGGCTGCGCGGGGTTCACGGTGACGATCGGGCCCCCGCGGACGATCCGGTCGGCGGGGGCAGCCACCACGATCCGGGTGACGGCAAGTACCATGGCAAACGCCGCAATAAGGCTGGCTCGACACAGGCAAGGCATGACTGGCTCCAGTTCGGGGGCGGGCGGATCAGGAATCGTCGGCACGAAGGCCGTCAGTGTAGCGGCACTGCAGCTATTCCTCTCCTTCATGGAGGGCTGTGATCGCGGCAGGCATGCAGGGTATCGTGTGGCCGGAACCAAATTCGGAAAATGCTCGCGGAGCGATTCAGAGGAGGCAAAGCATGACCAATGTCCAGCCGGGCCGTTACCGACACTACAAAGGCAACGAATACACGGTGCTCGGCGTCGCCCGCCACAGCGAGACGCTCGAGGAACTCGTGGTCTACCGGCAAGAGTACGGTGACCACGGGCTCTGGGTGCGGCCGGCGGCGATGTTCGCCGAGACCGTGGTGGTCGATGGCAAGACGGTACCGCGGTTCGCGGCCGTTTCAGCCGAGCCAGCCGACGATATCGTCACGCGATGATCCCGGCACGACCTTGAGATTGAGCCTGCCCAACGGGGGCCCTCTACAGCAGTTCGTCGTTTCGCAGCCTGGCCTCGACGACATCCGCCATGTCGCGGGCCTGTTCCTCGAGTTCCTGCACGAGTTCCTCGTCGTCAGCATCGACGGCGCGGCGGGCGAGATACAGCAAATATTGGGCTTCGTTGCGCCACGCCTTGAGCCAATCTGGTCGCGTGGAGACCGGGCGGTAGAGCAACCGTTCCAGCCTGTCGAACTCGTCGTGTGTCTGACTCATGGTGTGAGTGTGACCTCATTCCGCGGCTCTTGTCCTATCCCCATGTCACCATCGCGAGGTTGACCTCGTAGCCGCAGTCATCACACACGGGATTCTGCATCGACACATGGCCCTCTTCGCAGAACGGGCAGAGATCCGAATCCAAGAGCACCTTGCAGTCTTTGCCCAGCGTGGTCTCGCAGTGCTCGCAGATGGGATACTCGAACTTGTTCATCCAGTCTTCCCAGCACTTGGGGCACCGGTCTCGGGGCACGACCTGAATTTCACCGCCGACGATGTACCGCTGGGGCGTGCAGTCGGCGGAGTGGCTGTAGGGCGTGTCGCCGTTGTTGGAAGAAAGGCCGATCTGCGCGAGCGGGAGTGCCCGTAGTTCAGGACTGGAAAAGGCCTGCACGACCATGTTGAGATCCACGGAAAAATCCGTCCCCAATACCTTGCTGATCTCGGTGAGAGAATACCGCAGCCGTTTGGCGTTGTCGGTGTCCTCCTGGAGCATTTCCTCCAGGATCATGGTCATGTCTTCGAGGTATGGACTGATCGCTTTGAACGTGTCGGGATTCACGTGTAGATCTCCGGAAGGGTGGCATCACTATCGCACATCGGCCGGCCGGCGTCGGGCCGCTTCAGGCCGATGGGCCGAAACGTGCGTCATCTGCCGCTATTGACGTTTTCGGACCAACCATTTGACGGCCACGACGTCGAGCGGCTTTGGCTTCGTGGGGACACCGAGGCCGCACTCATTACGGCACCATAAGTGTGTCTCGCGATGACGCGTGAAACGGTGAGGCCGGCACCGTTGGTCGCGTTCACGCGGTATTTGCCCCTCAGCCACCCGGATTACGCCAAGGCGGCTAGGGACTGGCTAGACCAAGGTTGTCTTTCCGGGTCGTCATAACCCCCCGCGGTAGCCGACGTCGTGATGCCAACCATTTTACGGAAGTCTCTTTGATGCGAAGAACAGATCCAAACGTTCTTACCCCGCGAGAACGTGAAGAGTGGCAGCGAATGCTGCAGACGCTGGTCCTGGTGAAGGAAGCCATGCGCTCGTTTGAAGATGGCGAAACCAACCTGCGCGACACCGTGTGCCAGATGGCTGCGGTGCTTTCCGCTGTGCGTGCTGCGTAACCGCTTCGTCTGTGTGCAACGCGCAGCGGGACGATGCTTCTATCGAGGAAAGGACTTCCATGGCTCAGAACGAATGGCTCTACGAGAACGCCGGGCAACACCAAGGACCAGTACGCCCGGCAGGAATGATTGAATCGCAGTATCGTCTGTGAAAACAATGAGTGTCTGAAAGTCACTTCCCCCAATCCGACCCTATTTCCGTGCAGGCCAGAACGCCTCGTAGAGGGCGAAGGCCTCGGCGTCCAACTTCCGCGGGCGGTGGGCGTGGGCCAGCGTCGTCATCGCGGCCGTGCGAGGAGCTCGTTTCAAAAGACGATCTCGTGGAGTTGATATCGTCGTGGCGCTGTGCGACGATCGACGAGCACTCGCGTTCCGAACAGGACTAGGACCTTCACGATGGCCGGTTTTCGTAATTTCTTTTCCGCGGTTTTCAGCAGCCCACCGGATGACATCACCCCGTGTGTCACCCAGGCACATTCATTTCGCGAGGTCGTGTCTCTCCAGGCCCTGTTCGTGACGCTCACCGTGGCACTGCTGGCGTATGTCAATAGCACGCCTGCGTTTCAAGTGCGGGTGGATATGCTCTTCGCGGTGTTGGCGTCGCTCCCCGTGCTGGGGCTCTATCGCATCGTGTGCAGTCACGTGAAGACCGAAGCGGGAGACGTCTATGCGTGCACGAAGCCGATCCGCGATTACGCGCGACAGGCCATGATTTTAGACTTGGCGATCGTGGTGGTGGTGTCGGTGCTGTACTGGCTGGGTCAACTGCCTGGACAGTGATGCCTGAACAGGAATAGCCGGACGGCGATACGGCCTCCGGGCACAGGCAGGCCGCAGGGTTTGCCTGGTCTCGCCACTCTCACGGGGGGAGGCGACGGCGGGAAATTGCCCAAATCCGGCCGCACGACTGTACCGATGATACCGATAGCAGGGTGCCCGACGGCGTTTGTCGAAGTCGCCGCCCGTCAGGCACCAGCCCTCTCCGCAGCACTTCTATGCGACCGAACTGTGGGGCTCGGGACGTGCAACGGCGGCGGTTTGCAGCTGGCAGGCCGATGACTCGCCTGGCCGCCGCGATGTGGTGGTGTCTGGTGAGCCTGACTCTGGCAGATGAGCCGCCGCAGCCCTATCTGGAAGAGCCTCCATACAAAATGGCTCCGCATCTGCTCGGTGCTCCGGACGGCTTTCGGGAGCGTCTGGCCGAAGCCGGCGTGACCATCCTCGCCGACAACACGGGTTTCTCTATCGGAAACACCAACGGCGGCTTTGCCCAAGCCTTCGATTACGCCGGGCACGGCGACTATTGCGCGATCGCCGACGGCGGAAAGCTCGGCGTGCATGAGGGCCTGTATCTCAAACTCCGCGCCGAGCATCGCTACGGCGAAACGATCGTCGGGAACGTGGGCTGTTTCATCTCACCGACGCTGATCGCCGACCTGCCGGTCTACAACAGCGAGCAGGTGTATCTGACCAACGTGCTGCTCACGCAGGAGGTGACCGACGCGTTCTCCGTGTTTGCCGGCAAGATGGACACGCTCGATGGCGATATGAACGCCTTTGCCCATGGACGGGGCAAGACGCAGTTTTCAAACATGGGGTTTATCTTCAACCCAATCGTGGGCGCGACGGTGCCCTACTCCACGCTGGGGGCCGGATTCGTGCTTCATCCCGACGACGGGCCGATGCTCATGGTGACCGTGCTCAACTCGACCGACACGACGGCCACCAGCGGCTTCGACACACTCTTCAACGACGGAATGCTCCTGTCGGCGGCCGTGCGGGTGCCCACGAACTGGTTCGGCCGCCCGGGGCACCAGCTTCTGGGCGGCACCTGGAACAGCCGCACCTACACGTCGATTTCCGAGGCCTACATTCCTTACCCGAACGTGGCGACGCCGACGATCCAGGGCTCGTGGTGCCTGTATTGGAACTTCGATCAGTATTTGTTCGTCGATCCGGCTGACGAAACTCGGGGCTGGGGCCCATTCGGCCGCGCGGGCATCGCGGATCCGAACACGAGCCCGATCGATGCGTTCCTGAGCTTCGGCGTTGGGGGCAACGTGCTTGGCCGAACCCGGCGCGACGATACGTTTGGCATTGGCTGGTACTACGCCTCCACCAGCCCCCAGATCGGCACCCTGATCACGTCGCAGTTTGGCCCGATCGGCGATGGCCAGGGCATCGAGTGCTTCTACAACTACGAACTCACGCGTGCCGTCCGCATCACTCCGGACCTGCAGTACGTCGTGCCAGCGCTCCGGTCAGCGGAACCGGCGCTGATCGCCGGCGTGAGGACGCTTGTCAGTTTCTGACCAGTCACTCCCCCGGGTAGGGATCATTGAATCGCAGTTTCGCCCGAGAAAGCACGACCCGGGAATGAGCGATGAACTCGACGACAATCAGGAGATCAACCATCCGCCGATCATGAGGAAGCTGGTCGACATCCGCTACAAGGGCTTCGTGGGGCATGAATTCATCCCGACCCGCGACGCCCTCACCGGACTGAAACAGGCCGTCAGCCTCTGCGACGTCTGAATGCACGCGGCGCGCCGGATGACGGGCGGGCATCAAGACGAGAATCTGACGCCCGAACCCAGCGCAAAAGACGTGCCACCGGCACCCACGGCCTGGAAGACCTGCTTCCGCGACCAACGGCCGGTCACGCTCGGAACGGTCTTGTCGAATGAGAACCGAATGACACTGTTGGTCGTGCTGTTGTAGGCGCCCAGAGCGGCAAACAGCTGAGTCCTGCCGCGACCATTGGCATCGCCTATCGCGATGTGCAGCGGTGCATTCAGGCCGCTGCCGACGTAGGCCGACGCTCTGCTGAGCGGCGCACCGAACCAATAGTCGAGATTCTCCTGCTGATACTGAATGAGTCTGCCACCGGAAGTGGTGCTGCCCGCCAGGCGACCACCCGTCGTACCGGAAGCGAACTGCTGACCCGCTCCGGCCACGAGAGCCGCGTTCACCGCCGATTGATTGCCACTGAGGAGAACGTCGCCCGGGATAACCCTGAAGTTACTCATCCCATTCCCCTGCGCACCGACGATGAGTTCAAACCGCTGATCACCATCGAGATCACCGGCCACCAACGACGCGCCATTGGCGAAGACGTTGACCATCACGCCGTCGCCACGATTGAGGGATAGGCTCAGATTCACCATCGACTGCTGAACGAGCGCGGATGCCTGCTCGCCGAAAACCGTCACCTTTCCCTGGCTCGCAGAGACGGAGGCCACGGCCAAGCTAACGGCACCCGGAGTCGAGGAATCCACCGGGGTCGAGAATGAGCCAGCCGTAATTCCGGTGATCGTTCCCGCGAGCGTGGCGGTCTGCAACACCGGCGTGGTCGTCACCACCGGCGCCCCGCCCCTGCTGGTCGCCGCAACCGTGAACACGGCGGCACCATTGAAGGCCGATGTCGTGTCGGATGGGGCAACGATCACCTGCGGAATCCCTGTGGCATCTCCCGTCAGACCGCCGGTGGTCAACATGAAACCACCGGTATAGGAGCCACCGAAAACGCCGCTGACATCGAGTGTCGCCGAGGTCCAGGCTAACCCTGCCTTGGGGCTGCCGTTGAAGATGCCGATCTTCTGCAGCGCGTTGCCGAACGGGTTGACCATCACCCGGCCACCTGTGGTGCTGCCACCAACCGCGGCGTTGAGCGTGATGACCGTGTTGCCGTTCACCAAGGCCACGGCAGCCGCGGTCCGGTTGATGTTCGACAACACGCCTGGAAACTGCGGAGTCAGCACCAGAGCCGTGCCGACGCCGATCCTCGACCGTACGTCGCCAGGGATCTGGATCTGGTTTGCCGTCAACCTCGGCGTCTTGGCCGTGAACGACAGCGTGGGGATCGCACCGGGAGCCACAAGGAGATCCTTGTAGCCGTCGCTATCGACATCCATGGCGATGGCCCGCATGCCGCCCATAAATCCCGCTGCGAACGTCGCACCGTAGACGCTGGTCAACGGCAGGTTCTTGGTGTTGGGAATCGTCGCGCCGACATTCAAGAAGACCCCAACCTGCTTGTCTGCGATGCTGTAGAGCCTCGCCCCGGGCGTGACCTTCGACGAAGCGCTCGGTGATCCGTTGTCTGCGGCGGCAAGCACCGGCAGTCCAATCTGCACACCGGCCGAAAACGCGGAAGTGCTCGCTGGAAGGTCGGCGTCGAGGAGAGTTGCGGTGCTAGTGATCCAGTCACCGACAGCAAGGCTCGGGATCGCGGCCGTGGGCACATCGGCGAAAAACTCCGCTTCGCCGGAATTCGTCACCACAACGTCCTGATACGGCACTTTCGATGAACCGATCGGCAACACCTGTCGACCTTCGAATGCAGACCGATTCGCGGGGAAGCCGACCTCATCGGTGGCGGTATTGGCGAACATCTGGACCCGATACCTGCCGGCCGCCGCCCGCATGACCCCACGGACACGAACCACCCCCTCGGCACCGATCAAGGCGGCCGACACCAGGCTCGGCGACGACTGATCGTCGTTGCCGGATTGATCCAGGCTGATGCCCGCGGTGCCGTTGAGGTAGATGGAATTGGAGAAGATCGTATTGTCGTCGGCGGTTGCTCCCGAGACGACCACGCCGCTCAGGCTGTTGGCGGTGATCGTGTTCGTCAACAGCTGGAGGCCAGACGCTCCCGTGAGTGACACACCGTTGCCAGTATTCAGCGAGATCTTGCCGGCTGTGATGGTCGTCCCCGTGTAGTCGCCAGCGGCGAGGGCGATGCCGTCACCCCCATTGCCTGAGATCGTGAACCCAGACAGCTGCGATCCCGTCGAACCACCCGAAAAGCTGATGCCGGCGCCGGAGAAATTTCGCACGGTGCTGCCGGAGGTCGTCATCGTTACGGCATTGACGCCAGCCCCGATCACAAGGCCATCCGTACCGCCGACCAGCTTCGAGGTGCCGTCGAGGCTGATCGTGGACGAGGCGGTGACGGTCGCTGCAGACTGCAGGACGAGGCCGGCGAGGGCCGTCGTGCCGCCCAAAGCCGAACGGAAGAAGATGTCGCCCGCACCCGCAGCGATCGTGAGCACCTTGGCCCCGTTGATTGACTGTTTGAAATCAATGTCGTCGCCTGCCGTGAGCACGCTGCTGGCACCGAGCGTTACGGCATCGGCGTAGGTCTGGACACCGGTGGTCGTGATCACGCCGCCGTTGATCGCCGTGGAGCCACCGGCGTTTGTCACGAGACTGGCAAGGGCCGTGCCGCCGCCGACGGCACCGGCAAACTGGGTGATTCCAGTCGCATGTGCGGACAGAGCCTCGCCTCCGCGCGTCGTCCCATCGACCGTGCCGGAGAACGTGATGTTGCCCGTGCCCGTCGAGACGATTGCGTCGCCGGCGAGCGTGGTCGCCCCGGCCACGCTGAAGGCCTTGTTGGACGTCGTGTAGGTGCCATCGAGAGTAGCGCTATCGCCGTACTGCTGCGCACCGGATGTCGTCACCGACTGCAGGCTGACCGTGCCGCCGGTGTCGGTCGTGAGGCTGGCGAGCGACCGCACGCCACCGACCATGGCGCTGAAGAGCGTCGCGGCGGACGAATTCGCCGTCAGGGCGAACGCACCGTTGACCGTATCGTCAAACGTGATGTTACCACTGCCTGTCAAGACAGTCGTGGCTCCGGCCAGCGTGGTCGTGCCGGACACCACAAAGTTACTGTTGGTCGTCGTGTAGACACCGTTCAGCGTGGCATCGTCGCCATACTGCTGAGCTCCGGACGTTGTCACGGAGAGCAGGCTGACCGTGCCATCTGCGTCGGTCGTCAGGCTGGCAAGCCCCGAGGAGCCACCCACGATTGAAACGAACCGCGTCGCTCCGGTCGAATTCGCTGTGAGCGCGAATCCGCCGTTGACCGTGCCGGTGAACGTGATCGCACCGCTCACCGTCGAGATGCTCGCATTTCCAGCCAGCATGGTCGTGCCCGCCACGCTGAAGGTGCTATCGGTAGTGGTGTAGGCGCCGCTCAGCGTGGCATTGTCGCCGTATTGCTGGACACCGGTCGTTACCACTGTCTTGAGGCTGACAGTGCCGCCAGCGTTCGTCGTCAGGCTCGCGAGCGGTGTGACGGTGCCCACGTCGGCACTGAAGAGCGTGACACCCGTCGAATTGGCGACCAGCGTGGAATCGCCGTCAGTCTTTCCAGTAAACGTGATGTTGCCGCTGCCCGTCGACACGGTGGTGCTGGCGTCGAGCGTCGTCGTGCCGCTGACGCTGAAGTTGCTATTGGTCGTCTTATAGCTGCCGTTCAGCGTGGCATTGTCGCCATACTGCTGCACCCCGCTCGTCGTCACCGACTGAAGGCTCACTGTGCCGCCGACGTCGGTGGTCAGGCTCGCAAGGGCTGCGCTCCCACCGACCGCGGCGCTGAAGAGTGTCGCCGAGGATGAAGACGCCGCCAGTGAGAAGGCGCCGTTGACTGTACCCGTGTAGGTGATGTCGCCCGTGCCTGTCGCGACGGTCGTCGCACCGGCGAGCGTGGTCGTGCCCGCCACGCTGAAGTTGCTGTTGGTCGTGATGTAGTCGCCGTTCAGCGTGGCGTTGTCGCCGTAGTCTTGCACGCCGCTGGTCCTCACCGACTTGAGGCTCACGCTGCCACCCGCGTCGGTCGTGAGACTTTCAAGCGGGCTCATATCGCCGACCGCAGCACTGAAGAGCGTGACGGCGGTGGAATTCGCCACCAGAGCATGCCCACCGTTGACCTTCCCTGTCAACGTGATCGAACCGCCGCCCGTGGTCACCGTGGTATCACCAGCGAGCGTCGTGGCACCCGCCACGGTAAATGCTTTGTCGGCCGTGGTGTAGTTGCCGATGAGGGTGGCATTGTCTCCGTATTGCTGCACGCCGGTCGTCGTTACCGACTTGAGGCTCACCGTGCCGCCGGCGTTTGTCGTGAGGCTGGCGAGGACCGTGCCTCCTCCCACGTCATTCAGAAAGAACGTATCACCGGTTGTATTCGCGACCAACGCGAAGGTGCCATCCACCTCCTTCGTGAACGTAATGGTGCCGCTCCCCGTGGACACCGTCGTGTTCGTGGCAAGAGTCGTAATCCCACCCACCGAGAAGGCACTATTCGTCGTCGCATATGTGCCGGCAAGCGTCGCATCGTCACTATACTGCTGCGTGCCAGTGGTGGTAACCGATTTGAGACTCACCGTGCCGCCGGCGTCGGTCTTCAGGCTGGCAAGTGCTGAGCTACCACCGACGGCAGCACTGAAGAGCGTGTCGCCGGTCGCATCTGCGGTGAGCGAAAAGGCACCGTTCACAGCACCGGTGAACGTGATGTTGCCCGTGCCCGTTGCCACGGTGGTGACCCCGGCAAGCGTCGCCGTGCCTCTCACCTCGAAGTTGCTGTCGGACGTCGTGTACATCCCGTTCAGCGTTGCGTTATCGTCGTACTGCTGGAAGCCGCTCGTCGTCACCGACTTCAGGCTCACCGTGCCGCCTGTGTTGGTCGAAAGGCTCACGAGCGGTGTGCTGCCGCCGACCGCCGCACTGAAAAGCGTGGCAGCGGTCGAGTTGGCGGCAAACTCATACCCGCCATCCACGGTGCCGGCGAACGTGATCGCACCAGTGCCTGTCGAGACGGTCGCATCGCCAGCCAGCACGGTGATCTTGTCGACACTAAAGGCGGCGTTGCTTGTCGTGTAGGTGCCCTTCAAGGTGACGGCGTTGTCGCGATACTGCTGCACACCCTTGGTGGTCACCGACTGGAGGTCCAGGATGCCACCTGCATCGCTGGTGAGACTCGCCAAGGCCACGCTCACTCCTGCATCTGCCTGGAAGACCGTGGCGCCGCTTGATTGCACCGTGAGCGCGTAACCGCCGTCCACCGTGCCGGTGAACGTGATGCCCGCGAATTCGGCGATATCCACGATGACATACTCGAGAACGTCATCGGCGACTGCCGCCTGCATGAGCGTGATCGACGTGCCGTCTGTGGCCGTGAAATCGGTGCCGTAAACAAGTCGGTCGCCGTTCAAGGAGACATCGATCGTTCCGACCACATAACCGCCGTCAACCGGGAATGATGTCTGGCCTGCGGTTGCGGCAAGCGCGACCCGCAGAGTGAAGTCGGTGACATCCGCGTATCCCGTCGAAATCACCGTGGCTCCGGCGAGCGTGGTCGTGCCATCCACGGTGAAGTCGTTGTTGACCGTCGTGTAGGTGCCGTTGAAGGTCACGTCGTCGCGATAGTGCTGGATGCCTGCGGTCGCGACCGACTTGAGGCTCACCGTGCCGAGCACGTCTGTCGTCAGACTCGACAAGAGGAGGGTGCCACCGACTGCGGAGCTGAATCGTGTCGCTCCACTCGTATTCGCCGCGAGTGCGAAGGTGCCATCGACTGTGCCCGTGAACGTGATCGCTCCGCTACCGGTCGCGATGGTCGTATCGCCCAGAAGTTGCGTCGTGCCAACCACGCTGAATCCGGCATCCGTCGTGGAGCAGGTGCCGGCAAGAAAGACATCGTCGCCATACTGCTGACCGCCCGTGGTCGTGACGGACTGCAGGCTCGTCGTGCCGCCGGCGTTCGTCGTCAGGCTCGCAAGCGGCGTGCCACTGCCGACGTCCGCCGTAAACAGCGTCGCGCCGGTCGAGTTGGCCACCAGCGCGAAGTCGCCGTCCACCAAGCCGGTGAACGTGATCCCGCCGCTGCCGGTCGACACCGTCGTCGCCGCCGCGAGCGTCGTGATGCCCGTGACGCCAAACGCCGCGTTCGTCGTCGCGTACGTGCCACTGAGCGTGACATCATCG
>JBIIGJ010000162.1:0-6145 GCA_044236455.1 Pirellulales bacterium | reverse complement strand
TCGCGGCCGCGGAAGACGCGGTAGCTGTCGGCGGGGTCGATCGTGTTGCCCACCGAGAAGACGTTGCGCAGCAGTCGGTCCGCGACCGCCTTGTCCCACGGGCCGCCCGCCTCGGTGAAGGCCTCCCAGGCGTCGGCCGTGATCGTGTCGGCCCAGAGGTAGCTGTAGTAGCCCGCCGAATAGCCGTCCGACGCGAAGACATGGTTGAACTGCGGCGTGCGGTGCCGCATCACGATCTCCGGCGGCATACCGATCGCGGCGAGCGTCTCCCGCTCGAAACGGTCGGGGTCGATCGCCGTGTCGCCCGCCAGATGAAGCTTCATGTCGATGATCGCACTCGCCAGGAACTCGACCGTGCGGAAGCCCTGATTGAAGGCGGCCGCCCGCTTGATCTTTGCGACCAACTCCTGCGGGATCGGTTTTCCGGTGCGCTCGTGGATCGCGAACCGGTCGAGCACCTCCGGCGTGGAGAGCCAGTGCTCCAACAGCTGCGACGGAAACTCGACATAGTCGCGGGCGACGTTCGTGCCGGAGAGCGACGGATACCCGACGTTCGAGCAGAGCCCGTGCAACGCGTGGCCGAATTCGTGGAACAGCGTCGTGGCGTCGTCCCAGCTGATGAGGATCGGTTCGCCCGGCGCCGGCTTGGAATAGTTGCAATTGTTGGACACGATCGGAGTGATGTCGCCGTCGAACTGCTCCTGCGACCGGTAGCCGCTCATCCACGCGCCAGACTGCTTGCCTTTCCGGGCGTAGGGGTCGAAGTAAAAGAGGCCGACGAGCCGGCCGTCGCGATTCCTCACCTCCCAGGCTCGGACGTCCGGGTGGTAGACCGGCACGGCCTGCGGATCCACCGGCACGAAACGAAAGCCGAAGAGTTCGCCGGCCGTGTAAAACATCCCCTCCAGCAGCTTTTCGAGCTGCAGGTAGGGGGTGATCTCGCTCTCGTCGAGATCGTATTTCGCCTTGCGGACCTTCTCCGCATAGAAGCGGTAGTCCCAGGGCTCGATGCGGATGCCGGCTCCCTCGGCGTCGGCGATGGCCTGCATGTCGGCGACCTCTTCCCGCACGCGGGCCACCGCGGGCTTCCAGACCGCCTCCATCAGCGCGACGGCGCGGATGGGCGTCTTGGCCATCGAGTTTTCGAGCCGCCAATGGGCGTGGGTCGGAAACCCGAGCAGCTTCGCCCGCTTGGCCCGCAACAGCAGGATTCTCGCGATCGTGGCGTTGTTGTCGGTCGCCCCGCCGCCGTCGCCGCGGTCGATGAACATCCGCCAGACCTTCTCTCGCAGATCGCGGCGGTCGGCATGCGTGAGGAACGGCTCAACGCTCGACCGTGTGTTTGGCACGGCCCAGCCCGTGCGGCCACGGTCCCGCGCAGCGACGGCGGCTGCGTCGCGGGCGGCGGCGGGCAGGCCAGCGAGCCCGGCCTCGTCGTCGATGAGGACGGCCGCATCGCTCTCGTCCTTGAGCACGTTCTGGCTGAACGTGGTGTGGAGCGACGCGAGTTCCTCGTTGATCGCCGCCAGCTCCCGCTTCGCGGCGGCGTCGAGCCGGGCGCCGGCCCGCACGAGGTCGGTGAAGTGCAGCCAGGCGAGCCGCTGTTGCTCAGGCGTGAGCCCCGACCGCTCGCGGGCCTCGTAGACGGCCGCAACCCGGGCGAAGAGCTTCTCGTTCTGGACGATCCGATCGGCGAAGGCGGCCAGCCGGGGGGCCATCCGCCGCTCGACTTCCTGCATGGCCTCATCGTTCATGGCCGAGCTGTAGACCTCGTAGACCGTACGAACGCGGTCCAACCCACGGCCGGCCCGCTCGAGCGCGGCGTTCGTGTTCGCGAACGTGGCCGGAGCTGGGTCAGCCGTGATCCGGTCGATCGCCGCCAGTTGGTCGGCCATCGCGGCTTCGAGCGCCGGCTCGAAGTCGGCAACCCGAGCCCGGTCGAATGGGGGCACGCCGCCGTAGGCGCCCGTCCACGGCTGGAGGAGCGGAATGTCAGCGGAAGCGGCAGTTCGTGCGTCGGTCGTCATGAAAAGGGTCGTGCCTATGAGGGCCGCCAGCATGAAGCGGCCGAGGGAAACGATCGTCATCCACGTCACAAACCGGCCTGTCACGCTGCGTCTCCGGCAATCCGCGAGCCTGTTGAAAGAGGTTATAGCGTTCGTGTGGCGGATCGACTTGTGGTTTTCGGCCAGACGCTAATGGTTTCGGGCCAGATTGAATATATCGGGGGCTGCGGGTATTCCTTTCGCCCTGACCGCCGCCCGTGGCGGGCGTCGCTTCACTCCCGGGGAGGTTCCATGAATCCCAGCATCGTCATCTGGTCGATCGTCTCGGCGCTGGCCGGCTTCCTCTTTGGCTTCGACACCGTCGTCATCTCCGGCGCGGAAAAGACGATCCAGAATCTCTGGCAGTTGAGCCCGGGGCTGCACGGTGTCGCTATGGCGGCGGCGCTCTACGGCACCGTGATCGGCGCCATGTTCGGCGGCTGGCCCACCGACCGCTGGGGACGGAAGCCGACTCTCTTCTGGATCGGCATCCTCTATTTCGTGTCGGCGGTCTGGAGTGGCCTGGCCACCGACGTCTGGTCGTTCATTATCGCCCGGTTCATCGGCGGCCTTGGCGTGGGCATCTCCACCGTCGCCGCACCGCTCTACATCTCCGAGATCTCGCCCCCCGAGTCGCGCGGCCGGCTGACCGGGATGTTCCAGTTCAACATCGTGCTCGGCATCCTCGCCGCCTTCTTTTCGAACTACCTGCTCGAGGGCGTGGCAAACGACTGGCGTTGGATGCTCGGCGCCGAGGCGTTTCCGGCATTCTTCTACACCTTCGCCTGCCTGGCGATTCCCGAAAGCCCCCGCTGGCTGCTCCTCAAGGGTGGCGAAGAGAACCGCAACCGGGCGCTTGCCGTGCTCTCCCGGATCGAACCGCACGCCACGCCAGAACAGTTGCTGGCGACGGCATCCCGGATCGTGGCGGCCACGGCTGGCGGTGGCCAGGGCGAAACGGGCCACGCCGACTCGCTCGCGCAGTTGCGGCGACCGATCCTGCTGGCATTTCTCATCGCCTTCTTCAACCAGTTTTCGGGAATCAACGCCATCCTCTATTTCGCACCGCGGATCTTCGAGATGGCGGGCCTCGGTGAGAAGTCGGCGCTGCTGCAGTCGATCGGCATCGGCATCACGAATCTGATCTTCACCTTCGTCGGGCTCTGGCTCATCGACCGTCTTGGCCGCAAGACGCTGCTCGTGATCGGATCCATCGGCTATATCGTGTCGCTCGGGCTCTGCAGTTGGGCCTTCGCAACCGGCCAGACGGCGATCGTGCCGGCCTGCATCTTCGGATTCATCGCCGCCCACGCCATCGGGCAGGGCGCGGTGATCTGGGTGTTCATCGCGGAGATCTTCCCAGACCGTTTCCGGGCCACCGGCCAGGCGATCGGCTGCGCCACCCACTGGATCATCGCGGCGTTGCTGACGACCGTCTTTCCGTCGCTGGTCGTGCTCTTCCCGCCGAGCGCGGTGTTTGCCTTTTTCTGCGGTATGATGGTGCTCCAGCTCGTCTGGGTGCTGACGATGGTGCCCGAGACGAAGGGAGTACCGCTCGAGGAAATTGCCCGGCGGCTGCGGGGCTGACCGCCCGGCGGCGGGCGTTGCCTGGCGGAAGCCCGAGTCGCCCGCCGATGGGATCTCCTGCATGAAAGCCAGCCTCTTCCGGGTGACCCCGACCGAGCAGGCGTCGTTTCGCTGCGTCCGCGTCCACGAGAAGAAGCTCGGCGTGCCGTGGCACTTCCACCCTGAGTATCAGCTCACGCTCGTCATGGCCGGCTCCGGACAGCGGATCGTGGGCGACTCGATCGCCCCGGTCGTTCCCGGCGACCTCACGCTGCTGGGGCCGAACGTGCCCCACGCCTGGGATGTTGACCACGTAATCGCGAAGCATGCGGGCGGAGGGACCAAGCGGCAGAGGAACCGCGTCGATGCGGTCGTGGTGCAATTCCGCGCGGAGTTTCTCGGCACCGAATTCTGGGGCGTTCCCGAAACAGCCAGTGTCGTCAGGCTGCTGTCCACGGCCTCCCGCGGCCTCGAATTTTCAGCCAAGGCGAGGCAGCGGGTCGCCCCTGACATCGTCAATCTGCTCAGGCTCAAGGGCCTGCAGCGTCTGCTCGGGCTGGTGGCCGTGCTCGACAGGCTGGCCCGCGACGGACGCGGCGTGCCGATCTGCTCAGCCGAATACGTGCCCGACCTCGACGCCGACGACCGCGACCGCCTCCTGCCTGTCGTGCGGGCGATTCACGAGCACCTGTCGAAGCCGCTGCGGCGGGGGCAGCTCGCCTCGCTCGCCGGGATTTCCGAGCGGACCTTCAGCCGCTATTTCCGGCAGAAGATGGGGAAGACGTTGCCGCAGTTTGTCAACGAGCTGAGGGTCGGCCGGGCACGGCGGCTGCTGGTCGAAAGCGATCTGGCCGTCACGCAGATCGCGGCGGAGTGCGGCTTCCGGAACCTCTCGAATTTCAACAGCCAATTTCGTGAGATCGCCGGCGTCACGCCGATGCAGTATCGCGCCGACCACATGCTCGACACGCCACGTCGGAGCGGCCGATAAGCCCGCAGCCCGGGCGCAGACCAGCAACCCCGACGACGACGAAGGAGCGGACAGGAATGCACGACGTGATCGTTCTGGGCACCGGTGGCGTCGGCAGCGCGGCGATGTATCACCTGGCGCGACGCGGTGTGCGTGTGCTCGGCCTCGATCGGTTTGCGGGCGGGCACGATCGCGGCAGCTCGCATGGCGACACCCGCATCATTCGGCTGGCCTACTACGAGCACCCCGACTACGTGCCGCTGTTGCGCCGCGCCTACACGCTCTGGCGCGATCTGGAACACTTTGTCGAGGAGTCGCTCTACGACGAGGTCGGCCTGCTCGAGATCGGCCCGCCGGATGGCGAACTGATTTCGGGCGTTCTACGGAGCGCCGCCCTGCACGGGCTCGACCTCGAAACGCTCGATCCTGACGACGTCGGTCGCCGCTTTCCCGGCTTTCGTGTTCCTTCAGGGCACCAGGCGGTGTTCGAGCGGCAGGCGGGCTACCTGCGGGTGGAGCGGTGCGTGCTCGCCCACCTCAAGGCGGCGACCGCACGCGGCGCCGAGCATCGGACGGGCGTCGACGTGCTGGGATGGCGCGAGGCTTCGGACCACGTGGTCGTCGACACCTCCGCGGGCCCTGTGACTGCCCGCCGGCTCGTCATTACGCCAGGGGCCTGGGCCACGCCGATCTTGACGGGGGCCGATGCGACCTGGCCCGTGACGTTTCAGGTGCTCCTTAAGCACCTGCACTGGTTTCAGCCACGGACACGCGACTACCTGCCGACGGGCACCGGCCCTACGTTCTTCTATGAACTGCCATGGGGCATGTTCTATGGGTTTCCGGAGGTGGACGCGTGGGGCGTGAAACTTGCCAACCATGCGGGGGGCCAGGTGATCGATGATCCGCTCACCGCCGCCCGCACACTCGACCCAGACGACCTGCGGCTGGTGGAGCGGTTCATCGGCGAATTCATGCCGGGCATGACGCTCACGCACCGCCGCCACGCCGCCTGCTTCTATACGATGACGCCCGATAGCCACTTCGTGATCGACCGCCATCCGCGGAGCGACCGGGTGGTTTTCGCGGCCGGCCTGTCGGGGCATGGATTCAAGTTCGCCTCGGTCCTGGGCGAGATCCTCGCAACCTGGTCCCTCGATAGCGGCCCGTCGATGCCGGTCGACTTCCTCGGGCTGGTGCGATTCTCAACCGGCGAGCCGGCGTCGTGAAGCGAGCACCGGCCCGGGCTGCATCAGCCTGCGGATTTGCGGCGGTGCCCCCCGTCTTCTATCCTTGGTCCCTCGGTCCTAGTGGCTATCTCCCGGCGATCGCGCATCCGCGTGAGTCGGGCGAAGCGATGCTTTGCAAGCGATCCTGACACAGTCAATGCAATCCACACTTCTCTCCAACCGCGTCTACGAGCAGCTCTACGAGGCGATGCTCACCAACCGGCTCGCGCCCGGCGACCGGCTCAACCGCCGGCAGGTGGCGGCCGATCTGGGCGTGAGCGTGATGCCCGTGCTCGAGGCGATGACGCAGCTGGAGTGGGAGGGTTTTCTCGAGA
>JBIIGJ010000088.1:0-14488 GCA_044236455.1 Pirellulales bacterium | reverse complement strand
GAGCGGCTCACCACCGCGCGTGTTCATTTCCCGCCGTTTGCGATACGGTGTTGGTCGTGGGCGGTATCGAGGCCAATGTGCAGGGAGGTTGGGATGCCAGAGCGGAAGGTCGCCGTTGTGACAGGGTCTGCCACGGGCGTGGGCGCCGCCACGGTCCTAGGCCTGGCACACCGCGGGTACGACGTCGTCATCAACTACACGAAAAGCGAGGCGGAGGCCGCGGCATCGGCCGCTGCCTGCGCGGAGGCTGGTGCCGACACGCTGTTGGTGCGGGCCGACGTGGCCGACGACGCCGCCTGCCGCAGCATGGTCGGTGCCGCGGTCGATCGCTGGGGACGCATCGACGCGCTGGTGAACAATGCGGGCCGCACGTCCGCTGCCAGCATGGCGGGCTGGGAAGGGCTCGATGCGCAGGTCTTCCACGATATTTATGCGGTAAATCTGATCGGTGCTTTCCAGATGATTCGCGCCTGTACGCCGGAGCTGAAGAGAGCCAGGGGGGCGATCGTCAACGTCTCGTCGATGGCCGGGGCGCTCGGGATCGGCACCTCGGCCCCCTACATCGCCTCCAAAGGAGCGCTCAACGCCCTTACCCTGAACGTGGCGAGGATGCTCGCACCTGATGTGCGGGTGAATGCCGTGTGCCCGGGTCTCATTCTCAGCCGCTGGTTTGCGAGCGGAGCCGGCGAGGGCGGCATGGAGCATCTCAAGAGCCAATACGAACGGGCCGTTCCGCTGGAGCGGGCCAGCACTCCGGGGGATGTTGCCGACGCGGTCATCTGGTTGATCGACGGTGCTGCATCGATGACGGGCGAACTGCTGCTGCTCGATTCGGGCATGCATCTCGGCAAGGGGTTGTCGGGGGGCCGCACGGCCCCTTGAGGCTCGTGCCTCGCGTTGGCTGCGGAGGACTCTCGAGGATAGGATCGGGCCCCGGCGGAATCTTCGAGGACAAGACGTGACAATCAGCGTGGCGATCGTTGGGGGCGGGCCTGCGGGACTGACGCTGGCTGCGGCGTTAGCCCAGCAGGGCGGGTTCGAGATCGCGGTTTTCGAGCGTGCCGACGACCACTTCAGCGCCGAAACCTACAACCCCGATCGCAGCTACACGATCGACATCACGGGCCATGGTCTGCGTGCGGCGCGATTCATCGGCATCACCGACCGTTTCGATGCCGGGCTCATTCACTTCAAGGGGCTGAAGATCGCTCCCCATCCATGGCTTCGTCGGCTCGGGGCTGGCTTCGCGGAGGAGCCGTATCACGGCAGGGGCTGGACGGGGAGCCGCGGTGACATCTGCCGCTGTCTTCAGGCCCACCTGCTGGAGCGGCATGCAGATTCCGTGGCCCTCCACTTCGGGGCGGAGGCGACCCTCGTCGATGCCGGGCAGCCACAACTCCGCATCGCGTCGCGGGGCGACGGGGCCGGCGAGTTGCGACGGTTCGATCTGGTCGTGGGCTGCGACGGCGGCGGCAGCGGCGTGCGGGCGTCCGTCGCTGATCACACCAGCGGGTTTGCGGTCGAGGGAGCCGACCTGGGAAACCACTCCCTGATGCTTCACCTGGATCAGCACCTCGAAGAGCTGGATCCGCAGTACCTCTATGTCCTTGCGGTCCGTCCAGTGACGGCCGTGGCCGGGGCGATCAACGGCCCCGGAGGGCCGGCGGATCCGCGGTGGTTCTGCCAAATCGGGTTCAGCGGCACGATGCGGTTCGAATCTGACGCGGATGCCGGTCGTTTTCTCGACAGGGCGCATCCGCTGCTGCGGCATTTCGCCTCCGATACAAACGTGAAGGAGTTCAGCCATCGGCAATGTCTGCCGACCGGCAAGACCAAGCGCTGCTCATCTCTCGTGGCCGGGCGGGTGGCGCTGCTGGGCGATGCCGGCGCTCCGGTGCCTCCCGTGGGCCAGGGAGTGAATGCGGCCATGGAAGGCGCGACGGTGCTCGCCCAGTGCCTGCACGAGCATCGCGATTCGCTGGATGCTGCGTTGGCGGCCTACGCGGCCACGTGGGGCCGCGAAACCGATGCACTGCGGCAGATTGCGATGACGGTCGACCTCTCACAAACCATGACACCCTTCCGGATCCTCATGGCCTCGTTCCTGGGCTACTCCGGCTTGAGGCTCGCCAAGCGCGAGGATCTCAGTTACGCAGAGGCCTGGGAGACTTTCCGCCGAGGCGAAGACCGCATCAGACGCACGCCCCTGGGGCTGGTGCTGCCTCGCCGTCGCGGTTGATTGGGAGCGGCTCGCGGGACTCAGGAAAAAAGGTGCTACTCCGGCTGGCTACAGCCCGAATGCTCGGCGGAGCACCGTGAGCGACTTCTGCCCGTGCTCGGCGGCCACGACCACGTTAAGCCGCACCTCACTCGTGCTCACGAGGTCGATATTGATCCCCTCGTCGGCCAGCGGCTTGAAGAGGCGGTCGGCCACGCCCGCATGGCTGCGGATGCCAACGCCCGTGATCGAGAGCTTCGCCACGTGCGGCACGTCGGCGACGTGGGCCCCACGGCTGGCTGCGATCTTGCGTGCAACTTCGATCGCCTTGTCGCGGCTCTCCGCCGGCACGGTAAACGAAATCTCAGCGCGGCCGTTCCGCGGATGACTCTGCACGATCATGTCGACGTTGAGCCCCGCCTTGCCCACCTCCTCGAAGACATCCGCCGCAACGCCTGGCGTGTCGGGGAGGTCGGTGAAGGTCACGAGCGCCTGCGATGAATCGAGCTGGCAGTCCTCGATCGCAAGGTCTTCCATTCCCTCGAGGCGCCGGACCACGTCGAGCGGGCTCGACTTCACCAGATGCGAACCCGCGAGGTCGGCCTCGCTGGCGGCCGTCTCGGCCTCGAGCCCGAAGGCGTGATGCACGGCCTGCACGGCCGCGGCACCATCCTTGCGGTCGACGAGCACGGAAATCTTGATCTCGCTCGTCGTGATCATGCGGACGTTGATCTTCTCACGGGAGAGGGCCGTGAACATGCGGCCGGCGACGCCCTGGGCATGCTTCATGCCAACGCCCACGACGGAAACCTTGGCCAGCTCCGCATCGTGCGACACGGCGGTGGCCCCGAGCTGCTTCGCGACGCGGTTGGAGAGTTCGAGTGACTCGGCCAGATCGTCTGCGGGCACGGTGAACGAGATGTCGGCCTGGCCCCCCTGCCCCACGTTTTGCACGATCATGTCGACCGCGATCCCTGATGCAGCCAACTGCGAAAAAAGCGCATGGCTCGAACCCGGCTGGTCGGGGACGTTTTCCAGCGTGATCCGGGCCTCGTCCTTCGCGAGGGCCACGCCGCTGGCGGGCCGGGGCGTCGATTCCTCGGCGGCGAGGATCACCGTGCCGGGCATATCCTTGAAGCTCGACCGCACGAGCACCTTCACGCCAAACTTCTTGGCAAACTCGATCGATCGCGAGTGCATGACGCCCGCGCCCAGGCTCGCCAGTTCCAGCATCTCGTCGTAGCTAATCGATGCCAGTCGTCGGGCTTTCGGCAGCATCCGCGGATCGGTCGTGTAGATGCCGTCGACGTCGGTGTAGATCTCGCAGAGGTCGGCGTCGAGCACCGCAGCCAGCGCCACGGCGGTCGTGTCGGAGCCGCCACGGCCGAGCGTGGTGATGTTGCCGTTCTGGTCGATGCCTTGGAAGCCGGCCGCGATCACGATCGCGCTGTCATCGAGCAGTTTCTTCACATGATCGGTCGAAATCGACTTGATGCGTGCCTTCGTGTGGGTGCTATCGGTGCGGATGCCGATCTGAGCACCGGTGAGGCTCACGGCCTTGTGGCCGAGCGACTGGATCGCCATCGCGAAGAGCGCCACGCTCACCTGCTCGCCGGTGGAGAGGAGCATGTCCATCTCGCGGGCGCTGGGCCGCTCGGAAATCTGCTTGGCGAGGTCGACGAGC
Source organism: Pirellulales bacterium (assembly GCA_044236455.1). GTDB lineage: Bacteria > Planctomycetota > Planctomycetia > Pirellulales > UBA1268 > CAMCQY01. The sequence goes on along the minus strand of JBIIGJ010000088.1, from coordinate 10,586 downwards.
ACGTCGGTCTGGTGGCCCATAGCGCTCACGACCACCACGACCTGGTGGCCGGCCTGCTGCCGCGCGATCGCCTTCTGCGCGGCCGCCAGGATCTTCTGGGGATCCGCCACGCTCGTACCGCCAAACTTCTGCACCACGAGGGCCATCGACATAGTCTCCCTGCGCCGTTTTGACGCGATTTCTTGCGTCGTCTGACGACGCGACATATTTCCAAACTAGCTTCGCAAAAACTCTCCCATCAGCTTCCAGCCCGGCAGGATCGAGGCCCCGCTCGCGGCGGCCGCGATCTCGTCATAGGTCTTCTGGCCGTTCGGCTGGATGCCGCTGCCCGCCATCACGAACGGCACGGGGCCGCGGGAATGCGTCTTCGTCGAGATGAAGGTGGGGTGATCGGGGCAGACGAGGATGCGGTGATCAGGCACGCCGGCCAAATACTCCGCGATCGGCTTCACGATCTTGGCATCGATCTCCTCGATCGCCTTCACCTTTTCCACCGCGTCGCCCTGATGGCTGGCCTCGTCCGGCGCCTCGACATGCACGCAGACGAGATCGGCCGTGGCCAGTTCCGCGATCGCCGCCCGGCCCTTGGCCGCGTAATCGGTGTCGAGGTAGCCGGTGGCGCCGGCCACCTCCAGCCGCTTCCAGCCGGCAAGCGTCGCCAGCCCGCGGAGGAGATCGACGGCCGTGATCATCGTGCCGTTCGTGCCGTATTTCTTGGTGAACGGCTCCATCGCCGGCGCACGGCCCACGCCCCAGAGCCAGACATGCGTGGCGGGCCGCTTTCCGGCCGCGACCCGCGCCTTGTTCACCGGATGCCCCGCCAGCCAGCTGGCGCTTTTCGACATGATCTCGGTGAGCAAGCGGCTCCCGGTGCCGCGAGGGAAGGAATCGGCCACCGACTTGTCCATCAGGTCGTGGGGCGGAGTCGCCCGCAGGTCGGCACCCAGCGGGGCAGCCGTGCCGGCCTTGCCGCGATACATGAGCAGGTTGCGATAGCTGACGCCCGGCTTGAATTCCCATGCCTCGGCAAGCTCCGGGAAATCGGCCGCCAGTCCCCGCTGCGCCGCGGCGAGGAGTTCGGTGCCCTCCTCCGTCGAGATGTGACCGGCAGTAAAGTCTTCCATCAGAGCGTCACCCGAGGCGTCGCCCTCGGCAGCGCCAGGCCGGATCGTCACGAGGTTGCACCGCACGGCCCAGTCGTCAGGACCGAGCGTGATTCCCTGGGCGGCCGCTTCGAGCGGCGCACGGCCGGTGAAATAGGCGAGCGGGTCGTAGCCCATCAGGCTCATGCAGGCCACTTCCGACCCCGGCGGCAGGCTGTCGGGCACATGGTTGGTGAGGCCGACTCGGCCGCGGGCGGCGAGCGCATCCATCGCGGGCGTGCGGGCAGCCTGGAAGGGCGTCTTGCCACCGAGAGAAGCCTGCGGCGCGTCAGCGGCGCCGTCGGGTATCACGATCACGTATTTCATGGTTGTTTCCTCTATTCCTCGAGCACGCTCAGGCAGACGCTCTTGCCGCGGACCACGTCGGAGGTGTCGATGGCGGCGACGGCCTTCTGCACGTCGGCTGACGCACAGGCGTGGGTCATGATCACCAGCGGCACCCCGGTATCGGATGAACCTGAGACGTCGTGCTGGATGACCGATGCGATCGAGATACCGTGCTCGCCCAGCGTGCCGGTGATCTTCGCGAGCACACCCGGCTGGTCCTTGACGCGGATCCGCAGAAAGTGCCGCTCGTGGGCGGCTGTGTCGCTGATTTTCGCGGCAGGCGTGTCGGATTCAAGCACGCCAGTCGTGCGGAACGTGATCGCCGCGCGGCCAACGACCGTGTCGATGATGTCGGCCACCACGGCCGAGGCGGTCGGCATCTGCCCCGCGCCCAGGCCATGGAAGAACATCCGCCCGACGGCATCGCCCACGATGCTGACGGCGTTGTAGGCGCCTCTCGTCTCGGCCAGAGGCGTGCCGATCTTCACCAGCGCCGGCGCCACCCGCATCGCAAGGCGGCCGTCGTTGCGGCTGGCCACGGCCACGAGACGGATCCGATAGCCGAGCTCGCCGGCGTATTTCAGGAGGTCGAGGTCGAGGCCGTCGATGCCAGTCCGCGGGATCTCAGCCCACGGCACCCACACGCCGAATGCAAGGTGGGCGAGGATCGCCAGTTTCTGTGTGGCGTCTGTGCCGTCGACGTCCATCGAGGGATCTGCCTCGGCGAATCCCTTGGCCTGCGCGAGCTTGAGCACCTCTGCGTAGTCGGCGCCGTCCTCCTCCATCCGGGTCAGGATGAAGTTGCTCGTGCCGTTCAAGATGCCGCGGATCGATTCGATGCGGTTGGCGGCAAGGCATTCGCCGATGGCGGCCACGATCGGGATGCCGCCGGCGACGGCTGCCTCGAAGGCGATGGATCGGCCCAGCTTGCGGGCCAGTTCGAACAGCTCTGGGCCGTGTTCGGCGAGCAGTGCCTTGTTGGCGGTGACCACGTCCTTCCCGTTCTGGAGCAGCTCGATCATCATCGACCGCGCGGGCTCGAGCCCGCCGACGAGCAGAACCGCCACGGTAATCGAGGGATCCTGCGAGATGTCGCGGATGTCGGTCGAGATCTTTCCGCCGGGCACCTGCACGCTGCGGACCTTGGCGACGTCCTTCACGACGGCCCGCTCGACGACGATCGGCCGGCCGGCGTGCCGCGTGATGTGGTCGGCCGACTCGACGAGCAGGCGGACGACGCCCGACCCGACGGTGCCCAAACCGACGACGCCGACACGGACTGGTGCGATCATTGCGGAAACGACTCCAGAAATAGGGCAGGATGAATCACTGATCGTAATGAGCCTAGCTTGCGGCTGGAAGCATGGCGTGTGGTTTTCGGCAAGGGTCGGGTTGTGCCGGTCGTGCCGACGGTGCCGGCCGTTTCGTGGTGCCACCGAACGGAGACGCGCCGCCGGGACGGCAGAAGTCTCGTCGCGGTGGCTTTTTCGCCGTCACGCGTTGCGGTCGTGCGTTCCTGGGCAGGGGCGAAAAATCCAAATGCTCCTCGAGCTTCGGCCGGCTTCCGCCGATCCCGGCTCGCCGTGAGCCAGCCTCCTGTCCTGTTTTTTGTGGATCGCGTACAACAGGCTCGCTGTCGAACCTGACTACGCATCGCGGTGAAGGAGCTTCAAGCCTTGGAAACGTCGGCCCGTGAATTTCTCGTTCGTCTGCTCGAAACCCCGAGCCCTTCCGGCTACGAACAGCCCATCCAGCGGGTGGTCCGCGACTATCTGTCGGGCATCGCCGATACCATCGTCACCGATGCCCACGGCAACGTGATTGGGGCGAAAAACCCGACTGCCCCCATGCGGATGCTGCTGGCCGGCCACTGCGACCAGATCGGCCTGATCGTGCAATACATCGACTCCGACGGCTTCATTTCGGTGCAGCCGATCGGCGGCTGGGATCCCATCCAGCTCGTGGGTGCACGGGTGGTGATCTGGACCACGGCGGGGCCGGTGAACGGCGTCATGTCGCGGAAGCCGATCCACCTGCTCACCGAGGAGGAGCGGAAGGTCGTGCCGAAGATGAAGGATCTCTGGATCGACATCGGCGCCGAGAACAAGGCCGATGCCGAAAGCGTGGTTCGGATCGGCGATTGCGTGACCTTCGAACTGCGGTTTCAGCCGCTCAGACGCAATCTCGCCAGCGCCGTGGCCATGGACGACAAGGTTGGGTTGTGGGTGGTTATCGAGGCGTTCCGCCGGGCGGCCGCGGCGGGGCCCCTGCCCTGCGGGCTGTTCGTGGCCTCGACCGTGCAGGAGGAGATCGGCCTCCGCGGGGCGCAGACCAGCTGCTACGGCGTCGATCCGCACGTGGCCATCGCCGTCGACGTGACCCATGCCACCGACTGCCCGACGATCGATAAGAAGTCGGAAGGCGACGTGGGGCTTGGCAAGGGACCGGTCGTTTATCGCGGCCCGAACATGAATCCGCACGTGGTCGACCGGTTGCTGGCCGCCGCCAAGGCCCGCGAGATCCCGGTTCAACTAGGGGCCAGCGGCCGGGCCACGCCGACCGACGCCAACGTACTGCAGACCACGCGGGCGGGAGTCGCCACCGGCTTGGTGAGTGTGCCCAACCGCTATATGCACTCGGCTGTGGAGACGATCTCTCTCGACGATGCCGACCGCACGGCCGACCTGCTGGCCGCGTTCGTCCGCGGACTGGAGGGCAAGATCGACTGGGCGCCGTAGCGTGGCACCCGGGCCGCCAGGAGGCGGTGAAACCGGGGTGTCCTGCCAAAACGGCACTCGCCTCCCTGGCCTTCGCCCAGCCTAATGGAGGCCGTTGTAATCCAGCAAAGACTGCGGAAGCGGTCGTGTTTCCTTAATACTGAAAGACTTTGGCACGCCGGTTGCTCCCTTTTTCGCCGCACCGGCAGGGACTGCCAATTCAACACGTTTTCCACCCGTATTCGGTCCATCACGCGTCAATCAATCTTTGGAGGAGTTTCTCGTGGCCAAACAAATGGTGTTCGACGATGAGGCCCGTCAGCCGCTGCTCGCCGGTGTTTCCAAACTGGCCAGGGCAGTGAAGAGCACGCTTGGCCCCCGCGGCCGCAACGCTGTGCTCGACAAGGGTTGGGGCTCGCCGAAGGTCACCAAGGACGGCGTCACCGTCGCCGAGGACATCGACCTCGAAGACCCGTTCGAGAACCTCGGAGCGCAGTTGGTGAAGGAAGCCGCCAGCAAGACCAACGACGTGGCCGGCGACGGCACCACCACCGCCACCGTGCTCGCCGAGGCCATCTTCCGCGAGGGGCTCAAGATGATCGCCGCCGGCGCGGATCCGATGGCACTGTCCCGCGGCATTCACCGCGCGGTCGAGGCCGTTTCCAAGGCGATCCTCGCGATGGCCACGCCGATCAACGAGAAGAACAAGAAGGAACTGATGCAGATTGCCACGATCGCTGGCAACAACGACCCGACGATCGGCAACGTGCTTTCCGACGCCTTCCTCAAGGTGGGCAAGGACGGTGTCATCACCGTCGAGGAAGGCAAGCAGGCGGAGACGACGGTGGACGTGGTCGAGGGCATGCAGTTCGACCGCGGCTTCCTCTCGCCCCACTTCGTGACCGACGCGGAAACGCAGGTCTGCGAGATGGAAAACCCATACATCCTGATCTTCGAGGAGAAGATCTCGAGCGCCAAGAACCTCGTTCCGCTGCTGGAGGCGATCAGCAAGGCGGGCAAGCCGCTCGTCGTGATCGCCGAGGACGTCGAGGGTGAGGCGTTGGCCACCCTCGTCGTCAACAAGCTCCGGGGCATCGTGCAGTCGGTCGCCATCAAGGCTCCGGGCTACGGCGACCGCCGCAAGGCGATCTTGGGCGACCTCGCGGTGCTCACCGGCGGGCAGGCCATCTACAAGGACCTCGGCATCGCGCTCGACGCGGTCAAGCTGAGCGACCTGGGCCGGGCCAAGAAGGTGATCATCGAGGCTGAAAACACCACGATCGTCAGTGGTGCCGGCACGAAGGACGCCATCGACGGCCGGGCGAAACAGATCCGGAACGAGATCGAGGCGACCACCAGCGATTACGATCGCGAAAAGCTCCAAGAACGGTTGGCGAAGATCGCCGGCGGTGTGGCCCAGATCAACGTCGGGGCTGCCACCGAGACCGAGATGAAGGAGCGGAAGGCCCTCATCGACGACGCCAAGAGCGCCGTGCAGGCGGCCCTCGCCGAAGGGATCGTGCCCGGCGGTGGCGTGGCCCTGCTGCGGAGCGAGAAGTCGATCGAGAACCTGATCGCCAAGGGCGAACTCGATGCCGACGAGAAGATGGGCGCTTCGATCGTGAAGCAGGCCCTGCGGTATCCCCTCGAGGCGATTGCCAACAACGCCGGTACGGACGGCTCCGTGGTGGTCAACCGGGTGCGGCACCTCAAGGGCAAGAACGACGGCTACGACGCGGACAAGGCCGAGTATTGCGACCTCGTCAGCGCCGGCGTGATCGATCCCGCCAAGGTGGTTCGCACTGCCCTGCAGAATGCCGCCAGCGTCGCGGCCCTGCTGCTCACGACTGATTCGCTTGTCACCGAGATTCCGAAGGCCGAGGAGGAGGGTGGTGGCGACGGCCACGACCACCACGGCATGGGCGGTGGCATGCCCGGCATGGGTGGTATGGGTGGCATGCCTGGAATGGGCGGCATGGGTGGCATGCCCGGCATGATGTAATCGGGGTGGGCCGGCCAAGACCGGCCTGTCCCGCTCGACCTCCCTCTTTCGGATTCAACGTATTTCACTGTTTCTTCCCCCTCTTTCCTGATCCCTTTTTGGAGTGCATGACAGATGGCTGCAAAGAACCTGAAGATCCGTCCGCTCGATGACCGCGTGGTGGTGGAGCCCGTCGAGGCCGAAGAGCGGACCGCCGGCGGCATCGTGCTGCCCGACTCCGCCAAGGAAAAGCCGCAACGCGGCCATGTCGTGGCTCTCGGACCGGGCAAGCTGCTCGAAAACGGCGGCCGGGCGCCGCTATCGGTCGCTGTCGGCGACCAGGTGATCTATGGCAAGTATTCCGGCAGCGACATCGAGGTCGACGGCCACGAAGTGAAGATCCTCCGCGAGAGCGACATCCTCGCGAAGGTGTTGAGCTGAACGGCCCGGCTGATTTCAGCCCGGTTCGTTCCAGCGGCGGTCTTTCCACCATTTGAGACAGGTCTTTCCACCATTCAGTCAGCCACTTTTCAGGAGTAACGACTCGTGCCCAAGCAACTGCTGTTCGATGACAACGCCCGTGCCAAGCTGCTCAAGGGCGTCGAGAAACTGGCCGGTGCCGTCGCGGTGACGATGGGGCCGACCGGCCGCAACGTCATCATCGACAAGTCGTTCGGCGGTCCCACCGTCACGAAGGACGGCGTGACGGTGAGCAAGGAGGTTGACCTGGAGGATGCCTTCGAGAACATGGGCGCGAAGCTCGTGAACGAAGTGGCTTCGAAGACGTCAGACCTGGCCGGTGACGGCACGACCACGGCCACGGTGCTCGCCCGGGCCATCTTCCGCGAGGGCACGCGGAACGTGGCGGCTGGCAGCAACCCGACGGCCGTTCGCCGCGGCATCGACAAGGCGGTGACGGCGGCCGTGGAGCGGCTCATGCAGATTGCGCGGAAGGTCGAGCGGCCCGAAGAGGTCGCGCAGGTGGGCGCGATCAGCGCCAACAACGACCGCTCGATCGGCGACCTGCTCGCCGAGGCCCTGCAGCGGGTGGGCAAGGACGGCGTCATCACCGTGGAAGAGGGAAAGACGACCGAGACGACCGTGCGTTTCGTCGACGGCATGCAGTTCGACAAGGGGTTCGTCTCCCCCTACTTCGTCAACAAGCCGGCCGAAATGATCTGCCAGCTCGACGACGCCCTGATCCTGATCCACGAGAAGAAGATCTCCAACCTCCGCGAGTTGCTGCCCCTGCTCGAGAAGGTGGCGCAGTCGGGCAAGCCGCTCTTGATAATCGCCGAGGACGTCGATGGCGACGCCCTGACGGCGCTGGTCGTCAACAAGCTGCGGGGCGTGCTCAACATCTGTGCCTCGAAGGCTCCCGGGTTCGGCGACCGCCGCAAGGCGATGCTCGGCGACATCGCCACCCTCACGGGAGGCACGCTGATCTCCGAGGACCTGGGTCTCAAGCTGGAGAGTCTCGATCTCTCGCACCTCGGCCGCGCCAAGAAGATCACGGTTGACAAGAACGAGACCACGATCGTGCAGGGCGCCGGCAAGCAAGACGACGTGCAGGCCCGTGTGCATCAACTCCGCACCCAGATCGAGGGCACCGAGAGCGAGTACGACCGGGAGAAGCTGCAGGAGCGGCTGGCGAAGCTCACCGGCGGCGTGGCGATCGTCTCCGTGGGAGCCGGCACCGAAGCCGAGATGAAGCAGAAGAAGGCCCGCGTCGAGGACGCCCTGCATGCCACGCGTGCGGCCGTCGAGGAAGGGATCGTGCCGGGCGGTGGCGTGGCCCTGCTCCGCTGCCGTGAGGCCGTGGAAAAGGCCCGTTCGCAGGCCAAGGGTGACGAGAAGATCGGCGTCGACATCGTGCTCCACTCGCTGGAGGCCCCCATCCGGCAGATCGCCGAGAATGGCGGCATCGACGGAGCGGTGGTGGCCGACGAGGTGGCCGACAAGGACCTCAACATGGGCTACGACGCCAACAAGGGCGAGTATGTCGACATGCTCAAGGCGGGAATCATCGATCCGGTGAAGGTCGTCCGCGTGGCGCTGACCAACGCGGCGAGCATCGCCGGGCTGATGCTCACGACCGAAGCGCTCGTCACCAACCTCGACAAGGAAGACGCGAAGAAGCACCGGGCTGAAGGCAGCGTTCGCTAACCGTCCGCGGAAAAAGCCGTTCCCGGCCTTTTTCGACTCGCTTCCGTCTGCGTCTGGACAGCCTGGGCATGGCCAACGAGCGCGATTACTACGAAGTTCTGGGAGTGGAACGCCGCGCCGGCGGCGCGGAGATCGCCGACGCATATCGCAAGCTGGCGATCAAGTTCCATCCTGACAAGAACCCCGGCAACGCCGAGGCGTCCGACCGCTTCAAGGAGGCGGCCCGGGCATTCGAGGTGCTCTCCAACGACGAACTGCGGGCCCGTTACGACCGCTACGGCCACGCAGGGCTTCAGGGGGGCGGCCGCCACGAGTTCAACGATCTTTCCGACATCTTCGACGCCTTCGGCGACCTGTTCGGCGGCGGCATGTTTGGCGGGGGCGGCGGTGGCCGGCGGGCCAACCGGGCTCGGCAGGGACGCGATGTCTTTTCGAGCGTCTCGCTCTCGTTGGTCGAGGCGGCCCGCGGTGCGACGAAGACCATCCAGTTCACCCGGCACGAACAATGCGGCACCTGTGACGGCAGCGGGGCGAAGAAGGGAACGAAGCCGCAGGCGTGCGAGTATTGCGGCGGGCACGGCCAGGTGATCCAGTCGGCCGGCGTTTTCCGGTTGCAGACCACCTGCCCCTCGTGCCGGGGCGCGGGCAGCGTGATCCGCGAGAAATGCCCCGACTGCGGCGGCGAGGGGCTCACCATGGAGCAGGTCGAGCGGCGGGTGACGATTCCCGCCGGCGTCGACCGCGATGTCCGCGTACGTCTGGCGGGTGAAGGGGAGCCGGGGGCCAACGGCGGGCCGCCGGGCGACTGCTACTGCGTGATCGAGATCGAGGAGCATCCGTTTCTCACCCGCGAGGGCCGCGACCTGCACTGCGAGGTGCCGATCACGTTCAGCCAGGCTGCGCTCGGCGCCACGGTGGAGGTGCCCACGCTCGACGGGCCGAAGCCGCTGGCGATCGGCCGCGGCACGCAGGCCGGCGACGTGGTCCGCGTGAAGGGGCTGGGCATGCCGGAAGTGCGGGGCCGCGGCATCGGCGACCTCCACGTGCATGTGCACGTCGAGGTGCCGAAGACGCTTTCGCCCCGTGCCGAGCAGCTGCTGCGGGATCTGGCCGCCGAGGAGCAGAAGGCCGTCAGCCCGAAACGGTCGAGTTTTTTCGCCCGCCTGGGCGAATACTTCCAGCCCAAAGACGTCTCCGACCAGGGTGACAAGCCACACGACGAGAAGCCAAAATCAAAGAAGGAGAGCCAGTCATGAACCCACGCGACGAACATGAGCCCGTGCCGCCGGCCGGCGAACGAGCTGCCGCGGCCGAAAGCCCCGATGCGATGGAGGGCCACACAGCCGCCGCCGAGCCACTGGCCCAGCGGCTGCGTGAGGCGGAGGATCGCGTGCTGCGGGCACAGGCGGAGCTCGAGAATTTCCGCAAGCGATCCCGGCGCGAATACGAAGACGCAATCCGCTACCGCGAAATTGATCTGCTCCGCGACCTGCTCCCGGTGCTCGACACCGTCCGCCGGGCGATCGATGCGAGTGAAAATACGGCCGACATCGACAGCCTGCGGTCTGGATTCCGGATGACCGCCCAGCAGCTCGAGAAGGTGCTCGACACGCACGGCTGCCAGACGATCGAGACCGAGGGGAAGCCGTTCGACCCGACCGTGCACGACGCGATCCTGCAGCAGGTGGTGCCCGGTGTGGCCGCGGGCACCGTTGTGGGGGTCGCCAGCAAAGGCTACCGGCTGCACGATCGGGTGGTGCGGCCGGCTCAGGTGATCGTATCCAAGGAGGAATGAACCATGCCCACGTATGACTACGTCTGCGACGGCTGCGGACACGCCTTCGAGCTGTTTCAGTCGATGACAGACAGCGTGAAGAAGACCTGCCCGGAATGCGGCAAGAAGAAGCTTCGCCGGCTGATCGGCGCTGGCGGGGCGATCGTCTTCAAGGGCTCAGGCTTCTATAAGACCGACTACCGCAGCGAGTCCTACAAGAAGGGCGCCGCCGCCGACTCGGGCGGCAAGTCCGAGGGTGGTGCCAAGAAGTCGGACGGTGGTGGCGGGTCGGGATCGAAGGGATCGGAGTAGGCCATGCCCCTCTGTCCGGTGTGCGATGCCAATGTGAAGCTCGACGCGACGCCGACGGCGCCTTTTTGCAGTGAACGCTGTCGGTTGATCGACCTTGGCCGCTGGCTCGACGAGGCCTACGCCGTGCCTGAGAAACAGCAGCCGGC
>JBIIGJ010000154.1:0-6852 GCA_044236455.1 Pirellulales bacterium | reverse complement strand
GGCGGGGCCGCGTATACTCTGGGCCCGCGCGGGAGATCGCCCAGCGCACGTTTCAAACGGCTCATCGACGAGAGGGAACCCATGTCAGATACCGCCAGCCCCGCCCCCGCCCAGCATGCACACGTCGCGGAAACCTCCGCTGCGGGGCGGATCGTGCATGAGATCCAGTGGAGCGAGGCGCTGCCGTGGTGGCTCCTGTTTCGTGCCGCTGGCACCGCGTTCGCTCCGACCGTGATCCTGTTGGCTGCCCTGGGGGCGCTGGCGACCTGGGCCGGCTGGTCGCTGGCGGATCGCATGCAGTTGGCTGGCGTCGACCAGACGGCCGACCTGATCGCAGCGGCCGGTTCGGCCGCGCAGCCGACGGAGGGGCTGATCCTGCCGTCGGCCTCCGGCATGGTGCCCGGGGGCGACCGTCTGCTGGTGCCGAGCCGCAGCGTCTTGCCGCGGCTGCTCGGCATGATCGATCGGCTGCCGGCCGCGGCGGCCGACGTGCTGCGGCTGGTATCGGTGCCGTTCCGGCCTTCGGCAACGATGCGTCAGATGGGCGGGGCCCTGGCCCGGATCGGCTGGTTCGTGCTCGTCTGGTCGATCTTCGGAACCGCCATCACGCGGCACGTCGCGCTCAAGCTCATCGGCGAGGATGCACCGGGGCTGGCCGGCGCGATCTGGTACGGCACGCGGAAGTGGCTATCGTCCTTCAACTCCGTCGCCTTCGTGCTCCTGGGTATCGTCGCGCTCTCCGTGCCCGGAGCCCTGCTCGGCGTCCTGATGCGGACCGACTGGGGCCTGGCGGTGGCGGGGGCCGTCTGGCCGCTCGTGCTGCTGGGGGCCGTCGTGCTCTCGATCCTCGCTGTCGGCGTCGTGGCCGGCTGGCCGCTCATGGTGGCGGCCGTAGGGGTGGAGCGTGGCGACAGCTTCCAGGCCATCTCGACGGCGTTTTCCTATCTCTACCAGCGGCCGCTGCACTACGCGTTCTACGCCCTGGTCGCCTTGGTCGTGGCGGTGCCCGCCCTCGCTGCCGCGGGGGTCTTCGCCGATGCCACCGGCACGCTGGCGATGTGGGCGGCGAGCTTCGGCATGGGGCATGACCGCACGGCGGCCGTTATGGAGGGAATCGGAGCGGCTGGCACGATGGCGGAAGCGGCGCCCTGGGGCGTGCGGGCCATCAGCTTCTGGATGCGCGGCCTTGAATCACTGCTGGCGTCATTCGGCTGGGGCTACTTCTGGGCGATCGCCACCGCCGGCTATCTGCTCCTGCGTCACGATGTCGACGGCACTGAGTGCGACGAAGTGGTGCTGGAGGAGCCCGCCGGAGAGGCGTGAGTCAACCGCACCACCGCCTGACGATCGCGGGAAAGCCGCCGAGGAGTTCGCCGCGGCTGACGGAGGCATCCGCCCCCGCGGCCTGCGCCTGGTCGAGGCGATCCTTGGCCACATGTGGACCGAAGGCCACGAGCCGGGCTGCTTTGCCCGTTTGCTCCCGCTGCGGTTCGACCAGGGCGAGCACCCGCGTCACCAGCACCGCTGGATCGCCGCTCACTGTCTGCAGGTCGAGCAGCACGAGGTCATAGGGGCCTCCGGGGAGCGGGGCGTCGAGACTGCGGAGCGTCTCCAGCCGTCCCCCGGCCTCACGGGCCAGTCCGGCGATGCGGCTGGTCGAGAGCAGGTCGGGCGAGACGAGCAGGATCAATGGCCCGTCGCCGCCCTGACCGTCTGTCGTCGTTGGATGCATGATCGAGAGCGTCATACCGCCTCCGGTCCGCGGACTTCGCGGTAGAGCTGCACGGCGTCGTCGATCGGCAGCACGAACAGCCTGCCGGCCTGGCCGACGGGTGCGTTGGCGGCGTCAACGGGCAGCGGCTCGCCGAGCTGCATCGCCTGCCGGATCGTGTCGACCGTCCGCTCGAGGAAGTCGTCGTTCACTGCAATCTCCATCACCGACTCCTGCACGATCCCGCCGCTGTTGCCGACACCATGGTATCCCTGAGCGTCGCAGATCGTCAGGCGGGTCACGTGCACGGCGGCCAAGGCCTGACGCACAGCTTCCAACTGTGCCGGCCTGAGCACTGCGACGACCAGACGCATACCGGGGGCTCCTGCGGGAATTCCGACTGGGATCTTGGGTGGGGGCGGCCGCCTCGCCTGCCGGCGACCGCACGATCGGCCCGGATCACGGGCTTGGCAGTTCGACGCTGGCGTCGAGCACCTTGCGGATCCGGGCCTGCATCTCGCCGAAGTGGGCCCGGGAATAATCATCGAGCTTCACGTCGTTCTTGGCCAGAAGCGCGCCGATTCGGCCTTCGAGGGCCCGCAGCTGTGCCGCGGCGATCGCCTGAGCGTCGGGCGTGGTGCCGCCAGGGGCGTTGGCCAGCGCCGAGAGCCGCGAGACATACTGTCGCTGTAGGCCACGCCGCAGGCTGCCCACCGCCGGCTTCCGCACGGTGTAGTCGCCTGGTGCAGTCGCATCGACCTCCGCCATGATCGCCTTCGTGAGCCGGTCGAGCAGTTCGGCGGTGGTGAAGGCGTCTTGATCGGCGGGCACCTTCAGTTCGCTGTCGCGGATCCGGTCGAGCGTGAGCGGATTGAGCAGCCGCCCGAGCACGCGGCTCTGCCACGAGAGGATCGCGTCATGGACGGGATAGTCCTCACGGTCGGGGGTTCTGCTGCCCCAGTGCATCCAGTTCGTGGCCACGAGCTGGTTGTAGAGGTCGGGAGAAAACGTGAAGGGCTGGGCGCTGAACATCTGCTGCTCCAAGAGCGCCAGCGCGTCGCGCTGCTTCTGCGGCTCAACCACGCGGAAGGGCACAGGGGCGTTGGCATCCCCCTTGTGACTTCGCGACGTGTGCAGACCGCCCACCAGTCGTGAGGCCGTGTACATCGCCTGACCGTGGGCTGACAGCAGCACGCCGAACGCCTGCCGCACCCGCTCGTAGCCCCCCGCCTGGCCGTCCTTCCCCTTGGCGGTCATGCGATCGGCGATCAGTGGCATCACTTGCGACACCAGTTCGGCGCGGCTCTTGGCGAACTCCAGCGGATCGTTGCCCAGATCGAACCGGTTGGAGAGCGGATCGGGATCACCGAACTCGGTCTCCTCGTCGGTCGCATAGGCGAGCGCCGGCTCGCCGCTGCGGCTGGCGATCTTCTCGAGCTCCGGAAGCTCGGCGTCGGGGTTGCCGGCCGCGATCGGCTTGTAACCATACTCGATGGCCCACAGGTCGTAGGCACCGAGCTTGGCGGTGTAGTAGTCGCCCTGCGTTTTGCCCTTCGGCACGACGTTCACAGGGATGTAGTCCATCACGCTCGTGCTCGCGCCGGTTGCGGCGGTCTTCGTCACGTCGTTGATGTCGGCCAGCGACTTCAGAGCGCTGCCCTTGAAGTTGTGCCGCAGACCGAGCGTATGCCCGACTTCGTGCATCGCAACGAGCTTGAGCCCCTGCAGGACGAGCTTCTCCTTGTTGGCCTCAGACAGCCCTCCCTCGGCTGCGGCGGCCAACGCCGTCGCGGCGAGGGCAGTCTCGCGGGCATGGCCGTCGAAGAGGGAGCAGGCGTCGCAGCAGTGCTGCCGCGTGTGGCCGTGCCGAGTGCCGCCGGTGAGCAATGCCACGCTCTGTGGGGTGAAGGTCTCGTATTCCGTCCGCCAGAACCGCAGGAAGTCGCCGTCGAAGATGATGTCGGCGTCGAGGATCTGGCCGGTCCGTGGATTCACCCGCGACGGCCCCATGGCGAAGCTCTGGCCGGCGGTGATCCAGCGGAACGTGTTGTAGTTGACGTCTTCGGGGTCCCAGTCGGTCATCTCCGGCTGCTGACGGACCTCGATGGCCGTGGCGAAGCCGGCCTTCTCAAAGGCCTCGTTCCATGACTCGATGCCCTCCCGGATGGCCTGCCGATACTTGAAGGGCACCGTCTTCTCGATCCAAAACACGATCGGCTTCTTCGGCGGCGAAACCGGCGACGAGGCATCGGCCTTCTCGAGGTTCCAGCGGTTGATGTAGCGGACGAACCGGTCCTCGTCGACCTGCTGCGAGAAGTCCTTGAGCGCCGTCACGAAGTAGCCGACGCGGTTGTCGGCCAGCCGCGGCCGGTAGCTGTTCTGCGGCAGCAGGCTGAGGGAATAGTGCACCGTGATCGTCGCACCGCGGGAGTCGGGCACGGTATCGATGTCCCGCGCGCCGCTCGAGCCGTAGGTCGCCGCCACCTCGAGTTCAACGTTGTCGGGGAAGCCCTTCACCCGCGCCCACGTGGAGCGGTCGCGTGCGAAGGAGAAACCGGGCAGTTCCTGGGAGATCTGTGGCAGGTCGGAGAGGAACACGGGGCCGAGGTCGATAACGTGGCCGCCCGTGGGGCCGGTGGTCGCGATGGGCAGACTGAAGAGCACGCTGTCGGTGTAGGCGAGGTCGACCGCCTTTTCTTCAGGGCTCCCCTTGTCGGCAAAAAACCGGACGTTCTTCCGGACGATCTGGATGTTGTCGTCGACCTTGCGGAACTGCCACACCCAGTCGTCGCCGAAGCCGAGGCTCATGCCGCCGAGCAGGAAGCTGTCGCCGATGCCCCTGGCTATCGAGATGAGCACGAAGAACTCCTTGCCGAGCAGGGAGTCGGTGAGTTCGGCGTAGACCTTGTCGTCTTTCCGCCAGAGAGGAATGACGCCGTTGACCTTGGTCGCGTCCTTGAGCAGCACGGCGAAGGGGGGCTTGCCGTTTTTGCCCTCGGTTTTCGGCTCGGTCTTGGATTCGGCGGCATCCTTCGCGGGAGTCGGTGCGGGCGCCGCGGGGGCATCGGCCTTGGGCTCCTGTGGCGCGGCCTTGGCCGGGGCATCTTCGGCCCGGGCTGCCATGCACGTTCCCATGGTGACGGCCACCGCCGTCAGCACGATCCTGCCCACCACCGTCAGCTGCGTTGTTTGCATCGAGAGAGCCGCTCCGTTTCGCATGTCCAAAAGGCCCCGGGCAGTCGAAAGCCCGGAGTCTTTCAAGAGTAGCATCGCCCTCCCCCGGCGACCAATTTCAGGTTCGACGGGCAGTTTCGGTGCCGAACCCCGCGGGCCGCAGTTCGGGGCTGCCCATGCCCCGTCGCCGGACGTTCGCTTCGGGCATCCTGCCCTTCGCTCACTCGATGCTGACTGCGCTCCGCCATCCTGGCTACGCTTGTCAGCAACGCCGGCTCTCGGCACATGGGCAGCCCCTCACGGATTGCATCGGGTCCATACAAGCCCTGAGCGTCAGCGACGGGATTCTCTGAACTGGTCGTCGGTCGCTGCGCAACCATGCACCCCCACACACAACTCACCGCCCTCTGCCGCCGTTGGTCTGCCGCCGCGCCGGTGAGCATTGCCCCACTGGGGACGCCGGGCTTCAGCGGGTCGCAGGTGTTCGTGGTGGAACTGCCCGACAGGCCCGGACCGTTCGTGCTCAAGAGTTTTCATGCCGGTGCTTCCGTCGAGCATGCCCGCTTCGTCCATGGGCTCGTCAGGCACCTCCGGGCGGAGGGCATCGCCGAGGTGCCCGAGGTGATGCCGGCCCTCGACGGCGACACAGTCGTCGTCGAGGCTGACGGCAGACTCTGGGAGCTTGCACGCTTCATGCCCGGCGTGGCGGTCCCCTGCCCCACTCCCGGGCAGGCGGCCGCGGCCACGACGACGCTGGCACGGCTTCACATCGCAGCCGCCGGCCTGCCGGACCATCCGCCCCGCGCAGGCATCTCGCCGGGGATCGAACGCCGGATCGACCAGGCCAGCCAGCTGCTCGCGCAGCCCTGGCAGGTCCGCCGCGCAGCATGGCCGCAAGGCGCTCGCTCGCTCCTCACCGACGACACGGTCGCGGCCCTCGACCATCGCGTTGCGTCGGCGATCGCGATCTTCAATCAATGCGGCGGTCAGATGCTGCTCACGCGGGTTGCCGCGATGCGAGGCTGGTCCGGCCTGCTTCAGCCAGTCCTCCGCGACGTCTGGTGTGACCACGTGTTGTTTGCGGATGAGCGACGCGACTCCGTGACGGCGATCGTCGATTTCCACGCGGCCGGCATCGACACGCCCGCCACCGATCTAGCGCGGCTGCTGGGAAGTTGGCAGGCTCCTGTCGGATGCGAGCGGCGGTCGCTCCTCGACCGCTGGCCGGCGGCCGTTGCCGCGTATGAGCGCGTGCGGCCGCTCTTGCGCGAGGAGGCCGAACTGGTTCCCTTTCTTCATGGCACAGGCGTGCTGTGTGGGCTCGACAACTGGTTTCGCTGGACATTGGAGGAACGCCGGGCGTTTTCCGACGTGCAGAGAGTGCTCGACCGCATCGACAGCCTGCTGATATCGCTCCCGGACGCCATCGCGACGGCATGGTCAGCTGCCGGGAATGTCGATTGACCGTCAGAAATTGCAGCGGGTAAACTGAACGTCCGACAAACAGGATGGGTATCGAGCGATCCACCCCCTCCATCGCCGCGGGTTATTCGGCGATAGATCGAAAGCATGCGTAGTATTTTCCGACTGCCTAAACTCTGCCGTGCGATCGCCGTGCTGCTGCTGGCCGTAGCCGCGGCACCGGCAGGGGTATTGCGGGCCTCGGCCACAGAGACCGCCCCTTTTGACCCGCTGGCGTCGATTTCGGCGGCCCTGGGCAGCCCAGCCCAGGTGACGGCACGGATCGAGCCGGGCCCGCAGACTGAGAGCGGCCAGCACAGCAACGTCCTGATCGTGACAGCCACGCTGGAAGAAGGCTGGCACCTCTATTCCCTGGAGCAGAAGCCGGGCGGGCCGCAGGCCACCAAAATCAACCTGGCCGCCGATTCGCCACTGAAGCTCGCGGGGCCTTTCCGGCCCGATGCGCCGCCCCACAAGCGGACGATCAAGGATGTGCCGGGCTGGAA
>JBIIGJ010000160.1:0-6320 GCA_044236455.1 Pirellulales bacterium | reverse complement strand
CGATGTCGGCTCATCACATCCTGGGGGTGGAGAAGCTCCCAAGGGTTTGGCTGTTCGCCAATGAAAGTGGTACGTGAGCTGGGTTCAGACCGTCGTGAGACAGGTCGGTCCCTATCTGCTGTGGGCGTACGAAACTTGAGGGGATTCTTCTTTAGTACGAGAGGATTTGGAAGGACGTTCCTCTGGTGTCCCAGTTGTCGCGCTAGCGGCACGGCTGGATAGCTATGAACGGAACGGATAAACGCTGAAAGCATATAAGCGTGAAGCCCGCCCCGAGATGAGGTTTCGTAGGGTTTATACCCGAAAGTCCCCAGGAAGACGACCTGGTTGATAGGCCGGATGTGTACGTGCAGCAATGCACTTAGCTAACCGGTACTAACGGACGAATGCTTGACCACTCGTATCGAGTGCTTCTGAAGCTTGCTGTTGTCAACAGTTGGCTCGGAGCATGCCAATTACCACGACCTTCTGTTCTGGCACGAAAGTGCCGGAACAACAGTATTTTCCGGTGAACATATCTGAAAGGTCACACCCGTTCCCATCCCGAACACGGTAGTTAAGCTTTCAGAGCCGATGGTAGTGCCAAAAGCGCGAGAGTAGGTATCGCCGGATTTTCTTCGACCGACCCGTGTGGGTGAGCAAAACTCTCCACACGGGTCGGTTTTTTTATGCGCCCGCGGTGTTTCAAGAGAGGCCGTGTGAGTCGGGCCGTTGGTCGAGATCGGCCAGCATCGCCCGCACCCGCTCCAGCGGCAGCCCCACCACGTTGGATCCGCTCCCAGCCACGAGTCGCAGCGGTAGCCGCTCGTCCTGGAAGCCGCACGCGCCGGCCTTGCCCTGCCACATGCCGCTGTCGAGATACCACTCGAGCAGGCCGTCGGAGAGCGGGCCCATTTCCAGCAGGCTCTCCTCCACGGCCTCCGCAGCGTCCACAGGCTGCTGCGTGACGCGGAGGTCGGCAGCCGCCCGCAGCCAGACGCCGGTTAGCACCCGATGCACGCGGCCCGAGAGCAGCGTGAGCATCCGCCTGGCGTCATCGCGATCAGCAGGTTTTCCCAGGGCGGCGCCGTCGACTTCGCTGAGCGTGTCGCAGGCGAGAATCGTGCCCCCGATGCCCAAATCTGCCACGGCCCGGCCCTTCACCCTGGCAAGCCTGAGCACGTATGCCTCCAGCGATTCATCGGCCCCGCGCGCGGCGGCCGTGGCCTCGGCCATCTCGGGCGGCGGCACAACCTGCACTTCCCAGCCCTCCGCTAAGGCCAAGGCCCGCCTCCGCGGGGAACCGCTTGCAAGCACGATCTTTCGACGCAACGCTTGAACCATGGCCGCCAACACTCCACAACCTTCGATCCTCCTTGAGGATGACCACCTGATCGCGGTCGTCAAGCCAGCCGGCCTGCCCACGGCCAACGCCGCCAGGGGCGCTTCCAGCATCTTCACGATCCTGCAGCGGTCGCAGCCTGCCGGGGCGTTTTTGGGCGTAGTGAGCCGGCTCGATGCGCCGGTGTCGGGTGTGTTGGTGATGGCCAAGACACGGGCGGCCGCGGCCGAACTCTCCCGTCAGTTTCGGGAACGGCTGGTGGAAAAAACCTACGAAGCCGTCGTGGAAGGGCGTTTTCCGTCGCCGCTCGGCGAGTGGGTCGATTGGCACGACCGGATCGAGCGGCGTGGTGAAGAGCGGCGATCGCAGCTGCGGCCGGCCGGTGCCGCGGGCGGCAGGAGAACGGCTGATGAAGTCGATGACGATGGCGATGCTGAAGATGGCGTGGCTGGCGGGGAGTGCCATGTTCGGGCCCGGGTCGTGAAACGCCTGGGGGAGGTGTCGCTCGTCGAACTGGATCCCTCCACGGGCCGCCGGCACCAACTGCGGGCGCAGCTGGCCGGCAGGGGCTGCCCGATCGTCGGCGACCGGGTGTATGGGGCGAGGCTGCCCTTCGCATCGCCGCCTGGATACGGGCCGGTGATCGCGCTCAACGCCCGCAGTCTGTCATTCGTCCATCCGGGCACACGCCAGCCCATCGTGCTCGAGGCCCCGTGGCCCGCAGCCTGGGCCGCCCGGTTTCCGAGCCTGGCCCGCGGGTCACTCCCCCCGTCATGATGGCTCATCGCGGGACGGTGTAGACTGACTTCCGCGGCTCAGGCGTCCACGATCCAACCTCTGCTTCTTCGTTGCGATGTCGCTGCCACCCAATCCGCCTCCGCCCAACCCTGCCGGCGGAAAGTCTCCGCCGCGGCCGCTGCCGCGATTTCGCGACACGGCGCTCGGGAGCGGGCTCCTGGACGCCGAGCAGATCGATGCCTGCGAGGAACAGGTGGGCCAGACTCTGGGGGCGGCTGCCCCCGGCGATGTCGCCCGCTGGGATGCGGCGGTGGCCGAGTGTCTGGTGGCCCGGGAAATGCTCACCCGCTTCCAGGCCGACCAACTTCTGGCTGGCCGCCGGAAACTGACGCTCGGACAGTATCACATCCTCGATGAGATCGGCCGTGGCGGCATGGGTCAGGTGTTCCGGGCCAAGCACGTGATGATGGGACGAACGGTGGCGATCAAGGTGCTGCCGCGTGCAAAATCGACGAGCGAATCGGAGGCGGCATTTCAGCGGGAGATCCGCATGCTTGCCAGGCTCGATCACGAGCATCTCGTGCGGGCTCTCGATGCCGGCCACGACGGCAAGGTCTACTACCTGGTGACCGAACTGGTGCCCGGCCTCGATCTCCGCCGGCAGGTGCTCAAGCACGGAAAGCTCGATGAGACCAGGGCGGCGTCGGTGATCTCGCAGGCGGCCGTCGGCCTGGCCTATGCGCATTCCCAGGGGCTGGTGCACCGCGACGTGAAACCGGCCAACCTGTTGGTCACGCCCGAAGGCCACGTGAAGGTGCTCGACCTCGGCCTGGCCGGCTCCGTGATCGAAGGGGAGTCTGCCCGGCTGGGCCGCGTGGTGGGCACGATGGACTACATGGCGCCGGAGCAAATCCGCACGCCGGATACCGTCGGCCCCCTCGCCGACGTCTACGCGCTCGGCTGCACGCTCTATTTCACGCTGACGGGGGAGGTGCCATTCCCTGGCGGCACCAGGCAGGAGAAGGCACAGCGGCAGCTGAAAGAACAGCCCCGTCCCATCCGGCAGCTGGAGCCGGGCGTGAACGAGGCCGTTTGCCGGGTGGTCGAGTCGATGATGCGGAAGGATCCGCGGGAGAGGCCGCCGTCAGCGGAGGCGGTCGTCGAGCGGCTGCGGCCGTGGGCGCCGGCCGCGCCGCTGGCGATGCCGCGGGGCAAGCAGGGACGGGCATCGAGCGGGCGAGGAACGGCCGTGGCGGAAGACGGTCCATCGCGGCAATCGCCGCCGCCGCTGCCGTCCGGATCGAGCCCCTGGCAGGATCTTTCCCAGGCCGACCATCAGTCAACGCGGGGGCTGTTGTCCGAGGCGGAAGAGACCGATCGGGACAACGGGCCCCGCGTGGGCCGCCACACGCCGACCTGGCAGCCCCCCATGCTGGCTGCCAGCTGGCGGTGGGTGCGGGTGCTGGCCAGAAGTGTCGCGGTGGCTGCCGTGACGGCGGTGGTCTTTGCGGTGCTGATGCGGATGGTCTTCGGAATTGATCGAGAGGCGGCAGACGGCCTGTTTGGGGGCACGGGGATTCAAGTGCTGAGCTGGGCGGCGTTTGGGCTCATGATGGCCGCTCAGATGATCGCGGAGGTGGGGCGAGGCGGACGCTGACGGGAGCGGTTCGGGGAGGGCTGGCCGTGGTCCTGCCCGCTCGGCAGTCCCACGCGTTGACAGCCCCGCTTTTTCGGCCTACGAAATGGGGGCTGAAACCCTGGACGGGTAGCTCAGTTGGTAGAGCAACGGACTGAAAATCCGTGTGTCGCCGGTTCGATTCCGGCCCCGTCCACTGCCGGCCTGACAATTGGGGGCTAAGCGGCCGCTGTTCCCGTGTGTTGCCCCGCAGCCCGCCGCTATTCCTGCCCCGCGATGCCGGAGAGGGCCGCCAGCAGTTTTTGCGTGCGCGGGCCGGGCAGGGCGCCAGGATGCATCGCGCTGGGAATGAAGGCGAATCCCAGCCCCAGTGCCGGATCCGCAAACGCGACCGCACCGCCCGCGCCGGGGTGTCCGAAGGCGGAAGGGGAGGGGCCGTAGACACCGTGGTCGTTGGTCATAAACCCGGCTGAGAAGGAAGTCTTGTCGATAAGAACGCGATCGGGACCGCTGCTCAGGGTGGTTCTCATCGCCGCGAGTGTTTCCTCGCGGAAGAGCGGGGCCTTGCCGCCGCCCAGGAGCGAGTAGAAGCGGGCGAGGGCGTCGGCGGTGGAGATCGCTCCGAGCGACGGGAGGCAGGCGCCGCGCATCGCGGGGGTGTTCATCACGGCGGGCGTGAGCACGCCGCCCGGTTCGCTGAGGGCTCGGCGAGTGAGCGAGGAGGGATCGCCGAAGGCCTTGGAGAAGGGGCCTGGTGTCGGGGGAACCCTGGGGGCGATGACCGTGGCCGCAGTGTCGGTCAGGGACGCCGGGAGCCCGAACCAGAGATCGAGCCCAAGCGGCCCACGGAAGACGCTTTCCCAGTAGGAGCCAAGCGTCTCCCCGGTCACCCGCCGCACGATCTCGTCGAGCAGGAAGCCGAAGCTGCGGGCACCGTAGCCATGGCTGCCATCGACCGTCCAGTTCGGCGGCTGCTCGGCGAGGGCCGCCACCACGGCGTCATGATCGGTGACCGCCAATCCCTTTCGGTCGATCGCGGCCAGCCCGGCCCGGTGGGAGAGAAGCTCCGCGAGGCTGATCCGTTCCTTGCCCGAGGCTGCGAACTCCGGCCACAGGACTGCGACGGCAGTGTCCAAGGGAATGCCCCGCTCTTGCAATGCGTGCAGGGTGCAGGCTGCGGCGATGCCCTTGCTCGCCGACCAGATGAGGCAGGGGGTCGATGCGATCCAGGGCCTTCCGGGAGAGGCCTCTCCGGCCTGGAGGGAGAGCAGCGGTGTGCCCTGCTGCCACAGGGCGAGCGAGGCTCCTCCGCCGGCCGCGGGATGAGGTGCGGCCTGAGATGCCTCACCGCTGATGTCTGAGAAGGCCCGCTGGAGACGGTCGACGGCTGCTGCCAGGTCGAGGCGGCCAATGCTGGCCGTGTCTGCAGCCGGGGGCGGCAGGTGCGGAACCGTGCCTGGCAATGCTTGTCGGGTGGTCATCGCGAGTGCCTGATGCCCGAGTGTAGCTCAGAGAGGAACGGGCGGTTTCTTCAAGGCGTCGAGGACGATGGCGAGCCCGACGAGCAGGCGGATCGCGCCCCCCTGGTTCACGGGGTTGGCGAAGTTGGTGCGGACGCCGGGCTGCGGCAGGATGCCCGCGACCGCCTGTGGATCGAGATGCTCATGCAGCAGCGGCCGCAGCGGCTCCACGTGGCGACGGGCTGCCTGCCACCGCGGATGATCCACGTTGAAGAGCCGCTCGTAGCGCCGCGGATCATGGCCCTTCAGGGTTTTCCAGTAAAGGCGCCGGAGCCTGCCCCGGGCCGACTGGAGGAGCTTTGCGACCTGCGAACGGCTGCCGTTCATCGGTTCGAATTTGAACGAGTTGGTGTCGAGCGGCACATCGCAGAGGTCGGGGCGGATCTCGCGGAGCGTCGCCTTCTCGAGCACGCGACCCTGAAAGCGTTCCACCGGCAGGCCGATGATCGCTTCGTACAGCCTCCGATCGGTCGCGGTCATGAGCGGCCACGCATGGAACGTGGTGCGGTGAATCGCTATGCCGAGGTGGTTTCTGATCCGCTGATCCCAGCGAATCCGGGTGGCCTCGAGTTCGGGCGGAGCCGGCCCGCGGAGACAGGTCGCACGCACCTCCTCGATCAAGTCGTTGCAGAGAGCCGGCCCATTGTTGCCCAGCAACGCCGGCAGGCCCGCCATCGGCACACCCCAGCGGTTCATGTAGGCGATCAAGCCCTCGAAGGCCCAACGGCCGGTCTTCGGATCGCGGCCCTCGGCGTACGACACAGGCTCGAAGATCCAGTCGAATGCGATCCCCGACCAGAAATACCTGCCTGGCGAGGCAGACAGCGCAATGCCCTCGGCGAAATCGTCGCCACCTGGCGCCGCCGTGAGGTGGCTGAATCGAGCGGCCGTGCATGCCCGCGACGGAAAGGTGCCGTCGATCGCCTCGGTCGATACCACTTCCAGCGGCATGCCGAGCCGCCGTGCCACGGCGGCCCCGGCGAGCACTTCGAAATCGTCGGGGCGGCCGAGGATCAGCGCCCGTGCAGGGATGCCCTCGGCCGCCAGGCAGGCCGCCACCAGCCGGGAGTCGAGGCCACCGGAAAGCAGGATCGACGCATCATCT
>JBIIGJ010000061.1:0-21807 GCA_044236455.1 Pirellulales bacterium | reverse complement strand
CATGGGCCGCAGCGACAATCTCGCGTCGGGCAACGCGCGGTTCCGCGATCCCGCCGAGATCCAGGGGGACGAACTCCCCTGGCACTCGGGCTTCCTCACGACCCCGATGCGCAACCACTACAAGCGGGTGGCCCGCGTCTTCCGGGCCAACAACGTGCCGCAGCGGCAGCACACCTGGAGCAACAACGCCGCCACGATGCTTGAATCGACGATCTGGAGCAGCCTGTTGGTCGAGGAGTGCGGCGCGGCCAACCGGGCCTACGAGGTCGACACGCTCACGCAGTTCCCCAACTCGCTCTACCGCTTCATGGGCAAGAACTGGACGGGGCTCGTGACGGCGATGTGCGCCGACGCGACTCCCTGCATGCCGGGCGACGACAAGCGGCTCGACCGGCAGCGGCTCGGCCTCGCGCTCCTGCACGACTTCGGCGTGATCCCCAACGGGCCGCACGGCACGTTCGAGCACAAGGAGCAAGGCGTCCGCCTGCTGCGGGAGCTCGGGACATTCGGCCTCTTTGACGACGCGGCGGTCGAGAAACTCCCCTTCTGGCGAAACGAGGCGATCGTGAGCGTCGCCGCGACACAGAAGGCGGCCCAACCGGCCGGCGACGACGCCGCTGCGCGGGCCAATGGCACCGCCGCGGTGCGGGTGACGGCCTACCGCAAGCCGCTCGCCGGCGGCAAGGGATACGGCGTGCTCTTCGTCGTGCTCAACGAGACGCTCGCCGACGCCGACGTGCCGCTCGTGGTCCGCGATCCGAAGCGGCTTGGCGGGGCGGGCTCGCTCACCGCGGCCGCCGTACTCGGCAGGCTTACGGCTCCGCAGGGCTTCGGCGACTGGTGGAAGGAACTCGCATCCCGCGATGGCGGCGCGATCGTCCTTCGTGACATCGAGTCGGGCGACGTCGTCGAACGCGGCACCGCCGCGGCCGGTGGCGAGACCTACGGCCCGATCCACGTTCCCTCGCACGACTACCGGATTTTCTACGGCGAGTTTGGCGGTTAGTTTTTCCTTGAGGACACCACCACCGTGAACATCTTTGTGTCACCAGCCGCTCGCGTCGCCACCTGGCTCGTGCTCCTGCATATCGTCTGTGCCGGCCACGCGGCCGCGGCGCCTGCGCTCGAGGGCACGACCGTGAAGACCGGCCGGGTCGCGATCGCGATCGACGGCTCCGGTCTGCCCGCGGGTATCGTCGTACCACCGCGGCAGGATGAACTGCCGCTCGATAATCGTGAAGGCGGCGCGGCACCGACCGCCGAGGTGCTCGCCGGAATCGGCCGCGGCCCGCTGCTCCGCGGCCCCGTGCGGCTGGAGGCGATCGTCGACGGCAAGCCCGTGGCCGCGACGCCAACCGAGGCCGCCAAGCCCGCGGCGGCGGGCGACGCCGTCCGCGCTGCCGCCAAGCTCGCGGCCGGACCGCTCGCGATCACGGCCACGGCCGACTACCGCGATGCCGGCCGGATCGACCTCGCGATCGTCGCCAAAGGCAACGACACCGTCGGCGGCCTGCGGCTCGTCGTTCCGCTCACGGGCGTGGTCGACCTCGCGATCCCGCTGGCCGCGGCCGCCGCGACCGCCGACCCGCCGCTGGGCGCGTTCACGCCGGCCGAAATCGACGGCGTGGTCTGGTCAAACATCAAGGGCAACGGCTCGAAGCAGATCGTCCCCGTCCCGGGCGTCGCGTCGCCGCTCTTCTTCGGCAGCGGCGACCGCGGCTTCGTGATCACGGCGGCGGATGCCAAGGGCTGGCCGATCGATCCCGCTGCGGCCTCGTTCGAACTCGTCCGCGACAAGGCCGGGGCCGTCGAGGCCCACTACTATCTTTGCAACAGGCCGCAGGCCCTCGTCGCCGAGCAGACCTTTTCGCTCTCGATCCAGGTGCTGCCGGCCTCCGCGGCGGCCTTGCCCGGTCGGCTTGCCCTTTGGCAGAAGCCGCCCGCCGGCGGCGTGCCGGCAGCCGATGCCCTCAAGGGGCCGGTCGTCGAGGGCGTGGTCGGCGTGCCCGAGTCGGTCGTAAAGCTGCCCGACGGGCGGATCGGTTCGATCGAGGTCTTCCGCTATCTCTGCGGCGGGCCGGCCGGCCTGCCGGGCGTCGTGCAGGCCGATCCGGCGACACAATCCCGCGCGGGGGCATTCGCCGGGGCATCGCGGATCCTGATCGGCCGGGCGCTCGCGCACAACCTCGCCGTCGATGGCAAGGCGATCGCCCACCGGGCCGATCTCCTCGGGGCCGTGAAGGCGCTGGCCGCGTGCGGTCTCTTCGACGACAAGACTCCGGTCGAAACGGTGCCCGGCTGGCGGAGCAGCGGCATCGCCCGGTATGGCGAGGAATTCAAGGCGGACGGCGGCTTCGAGCTCACCGCGGAAAACCCCGTCGCCCGCGTCCACACGACCGCCTTCATCGTGCCGCGGGGCAAGAGCGCTGCCGGGCCGCGGCAGACGCTCTTCGTGATCGTCAACGAGGGAGACAAGCCGGTCCGCGAGCAGTTTTACGTGACCAAACCGCAGGCGGCGTTTGGCGGCCCCAACAAGGCCTCGGCCAAGCGGCTCGCCGGCAGTTGGGACTACACGGGGCTGCCGGCCGACAGCGACTGGCGGAAGGAAGTGGTCGTGGGCTCGACGCCGGGCACCGAGAAGGGACTCGATGCAGCGCTCGTCGATCTCGAAGACGGCGGCTTCGTGGCGCAGACGACGGCCACGCCGGAGCTCGAAGTCTACGGACCGCTCTTCATCGCTCCCCGCAGCTACCGGCTCGTCTGGGGCTCGGGCGAAGCGGGAACGCTGCCTGCAGCGGCGGCCGCGCAGTGATAGATCTGGAAACCGATCTGGAATCCGAACTCGAAACCGACCTGGACGTGGGAGAATGACCAGCATGCCTGCATCGCGTTTGCTCTGCCTGACGGCGGTTGTCGTGCTCGCCGGCACGACGGTCTTTGCCGACGATGCGGCCGAGGGAGAGGCCCCGGCCGACGTCGGCTTCGTGGCCAAGGGAGACAAGCTGCCGAACGAGGTCGTGCAGGGAGACGGCACCATCGCGCGGATCAAGCCGCTGCTCGAATCGCTCCCCGACGGGCACCGGCTGCGGCTGGAGTTCGTGAACGTGTCCAAGGCGCTGACGAACTACAAGGAAGACATTCGCTACCCGCGGCTCGTCACCATGCTCGACGCGGCCGACAAGCCCGATGGTATGGAGATGGAATACAGCGACTGGTATCGGCCGCCCCGGCGGAAGACCGTCTACAAGCAGGGCGTGAAGGACGGCGTGGAGCAGATGTTCTTTCCCGGCACCGACAAGCTCGAGGCGGAGATTCCCTGGGTGAAGGGACAGATTCAGGGCGTGAAGAAGACGTTTCATGCCAGCGGCGCGAAGGCGGGCGAGACGACCTACGAAAACGGCAAGATCACGGGCGAGGCCCGGTCGTACACCGAGAAGGGCTCGCTCCTGCGGGTGGTGCGGTTCACGGCCGGCCAGCGCGACGGCGAGATGATCGACTACTGGCCCGACCGCGAGGGGAAGGTCGATCGTTCCGTGCCTTACAAGAAAGGCGCGGTGCACGGGATGAGCCGCGCGTTTTACGCCGACGGCAAGCCGAAGTGGGAGAAGCCGTTTCGCGAGAACAAGCAGCACGGCGTGGAGAAGCAGTTCGCCCCCGACGGCACGGTCGAGCGGGAGCGGTTTTGGATCGACGGCGACGCCGTCAGCGCCGAGGAGTTCAAGGGGAAGTTTCACTAGATTTGGTGCCAGCCACCAAAAACAGGGAGGATGCAGAAGATGCGCAAGCTCGTGTCGTGGGTGGCGGTCCTGTTCGCGGGCTGCCTGGGGGCGTTCGCCCCGGCGGCGGAGCCGTGGAAGCCGATCGCCGTCGCCTCGGCGCCGAATCTGCTCGCCGACGAGATTCAATTCCTCACGCCCGCGCGGGACGGCAGCCTCTTCGTCGGCACGCTCAAGGGCGTCGCGCGGCTCCGGGGCGAGTCGCTCGAAAAACTGCTCGACGGCGTGGGCGATCCCAAGAGCCCGCAGCCACCGAAGGCCTGGTGCATCCACGAAGCCGCCGACGGCACGTTTCTCGTCGGCCACGAGCGGGGCATCACGCGGGTGAAGGGGGCCGATCGCAAGGAGTTTCTCACGAGCCTGCAGGTCGCGCCGATCATCGAGGTGAAGCCCGGCGTGAACTGGGCGATCGGCAAGCAGGGGGGCGGCAAGGAGAGCGGGCTCTACCGGCTCGAAGGGGAGGAATGGAAGCGGGTGCCCGGCAGCGAGGCCCATCGGATCGAAGACATGATGCTCGCTTCCGACGGCCACGTCTGGCTGATCGTCGAGGGCAACGGCGTGCTGGAGGTCGATCCCGCGAAGGAGTTTTCCACCGCCGTGCACCATCTGCAGGGCATCACCGTGACGACGGTCCACGAACTTCCCGGCGCCGACGGCGGCAAGGGCCGCATCTGGGCCGGCACCTGGAGCCGCGGCGTGGCCGCATGGGATGGCAAGGAGTGGGAGCGGCATCTCGACACACTGAAGGAATCGTCGGTGCTCCAGATCTCGCGCGACGCCGCCGGCCGCACCTGGGTGGCCACGAGCGCCAGCGGCGCGTTTCACGCCCCGGCCGACTTCTCGGCGTGGAAGCAGGAGCTTGCCGATGACGGCGCGATCAACCTGCTCGTGGCCGATCGGAATGGCAACGTCTGGGTGAGCGGGCAGCAGACCGGCGGCCTGCGGCGCTACGACGGCTCGCAGTGGGTGACGTCCCTCGACAGCCCACTGCCGATCCAGTGCCTCGTGGAATCCCCCGACGGCCGGCTCGTCGCCGGCGGCGTGCTCGACGGACTGCACATGCTTGCCAAGGAATCCGTGCCGAAGCCAAAGGCCCCGTGAGCCCCCTCTCCTCCAGACACTCTTCTCAATCAAGGATCACTCTTCATGAGCTCCACCATCAATCCCTCCGCCGCCGCCGAATTCCGCGAACTGATCGACCGCGTGCGGCATGAGATCCACAAGGTGATCGTCGGCCAGCAGGATCTCGTCGACCTCACGCTGCAGTGCATCTTCTGCCACAACCATGCCCTCCTGATGGGCGTGCCGGGGCTTGCCAAGACGCTGCTGGTCACGACGGTCGCCCGCGCGGTCGGCATCTCCTCCAACCGCATCCAGTTCACGCCCGACCTGATGCCCTCCGACATCACCGGCACCGAGATCATCCAGGAAGACCCACAGACCGGCCGCAAGCAGTTCGTCTTCGTGCCCGGGCCGATCTTCGCCAACATGGTGCTCGCCGACGAGATCAACCGCACGCCGCCCAAGACCCAGGCCGCGCTCCTGGAGGCGATGCAGGAGAAGCAGGTGACCGTCGGCACGAAGAAGTATCCGCTCGACAAGCCGTTCT
Source organism: Pirellulales bacterium (assembly GCA_044236455.1). Taxonomy (GTDB): domain Bacteria; phylum Planctomycetota; class Planctomycetia; order Pirellulales; family UBA1268; genus CAMCQY01. The sequence continues at coordinate 16,422 of JBIIGJ010000061.1, read as the reverse complement.
TCGTGCTGGCCACGCAAAACCCGATCGAGCAGGAGGGCACCTACAGCCTGCCCGAGGCCCAGCTCGACCGCTTTATGTATCTCATCGTGGTCGACTACCCCGACACGCTCGACGAGATCGAGGTGCTCCGCCGCACGACGACCAACCACCGGGCCGAGGTCGAGCAGGTGCTCGACGGGCCGACGATCCTCAAGTATCAGCAGATCGTCCGCGAGGTGCTCGTCCGCGACGATCTCTACGACTACGCCGTGCGGCTCGTGCAGGCCTCGCGGATCACGAAAGACACCTGCCATCCCTATGCGAAGCAGTGGGTCTCGTGGGGGGCGGGCCCGCGGGCCTGCCAAAACCTCATCCTCGGCGCGAAGGCCCACGCCTTCTTCGCGGGGCGGACGCACATCACGACCGACGACATCCGCGCGGTGGCCCTGCCGGTGCTCCGCCACCGCGTCATCGTCAACTACGCCGCGGTGGCCGAAGGGGTCCGTTCCGACGACGTGGTGCGGCAGCTCGTCGCGGAAGTGCCTGCGCCGGCCGACAGGGCGGTCGCATGAGCCGCGGCCAGCCGGCCTACGATCTGAACGACCTCCTGCGGGCTGACGGCCGGCAGGCGCTCGAGCACCTCAGGCTCAAGGCCCGGCGGCTCGTCACGGGCATGCTCCACGGCGCCCACCGCAGCCGCCGGAAAGGTGTTTCCACCGAGTTCGACCACCACGCGATCTACCAGCCGGGCGATCCCCTCAAGCTGATCGACTGGAAGGCGTCGGCCCGCCACGACCGCGTCTACGTGAAGCGGCAGCTGGAAGACACCGCCCTGCAGGTGCGGATCGTGGTCGACCGCAGTGGCAGCATGCGGCGGGCGACCGGCACCGGGCCCACCAAGTATCTGCAGGCGGCGCGGCTGGCGACGGCGCTGGCCTACGTGATCCTCGAGGAGCGGGACCGGTTCGGGCTGTCGATCGCCGGGGGCATGAAGGCGGGCACGAGCGCCGGCGCCGACTCGTGGCTGCCGGCGGGCAGCGGCGAGACGCATCTCGTGCGGTGTGTGCAGTCGCTCTGCGGCGCGGAGGGGAGCGGCGGCGACGACGTCGCCGAGAGCCTCCGCGTGCAGGTGGAACGGAGCGAGCGTCGCGGGATCACGGCCCTGATCTCCGATCTGATGTTCGATCCTGTCCCGGTGCAGACGCAGCTTGCGCGGCTCAAGGCGCAGGGGCACGACCTCGTCGTATTCCAGGTCTGCGACCCGGTCGAACAGGATTTTCCGTTCAACCGCTGGATCCGGTTCCAAAACCTCGAGGCGTCCGGCCGCGGCACGCGGATCGACACCGTGCCGCTCAAGCGGATCTATCGGGAGGAGTTCGCGGCGGTGCAGGAGGAGTGGCGGCAGTGGTGCCGCCGCAGCGACGCGCATTTCGTCACGGCCCGGGCCGACGCCGCGATGGAGGCGGTGCTCTCGGAATACCTCGCCTTTCGTGACGGGATCGGCAGGTGACCATGAACGGCTTCTCGTTCGTCAATCCGTATCTGCTCTGGGCGCTGCCACTGGCAGCGGCGCCGGCCATTATCTATTTCCTGATGCGGTTTCGCGCGGTGGCCGTGCCGTGGGGCGCCGACTACGTGCTCCAGCGTGCCATCGAGCGGCTCCAGAAAACGCTCTACCTCGACCAGCTGCTCCTGATGGCGCTGCGGACGCTCGCCGCCGCGGCGATCGTGCTGGCGATCGCGCGGCCCGTGACGAGCCGCAGTTCGGCGGGCGGCACCGTGCAGGGCAGCGGCGTGCACCACATCGTCGTGCTCGACGACTCGGCCAGCACGCTGGCGCGGGTGGCCGGCGGCGGCGCGACGACGGTCTGGCAGCGGCAGAAGGAGATTCTCGGGAAACTGGTGGCCACCTGGGGCCGCGGCGAACGCTGGTCGCTCTTGCGTGCGGCGGGGGAGCCGCGATGGGTGAAGGAATATGCCGAGGTGACGAGTCCCGACGACTCGGCCCGCGCGGTCGAGGCGCTCGATCCGCCCGGCGAGGAGGCGGCGGCGCTGGGGCGGGCTCTGGCCATGGCGCTGGCCGCGGCCGGCGACCGGCCCGCGGAGATCATTCTGCTCGCCGACGACCAGCAGACGAGCTGGGTCGAGGCGGAGAGCGCGCTGCCTCCGGCGGCGTCGGGCGGCAAGCGGCCGGCCGTCACCTGGGTGCGGCTCGCCCCCCGCGACCGCGACAACCGGGCGGTCACTCGCCTTCGCGTGCAGCCGGAGGTCTGCCTCGTCGGGCATCCCAGCAAGGTCGAGGTGAAGGTCCGAAACCTCGGGCCCGCCGCCGTGGAAGACGCCACCGTGGAGGTGCTTCTCGACGGTGGATTTCAGGCCCGCTCCACGACACCGATCCAGCCCGGGCAGGAGGCGACGCTCTCCTTCACGATCACCCCCGAGTCGGCCGGCTCGCATGCCGTGTCGGCGCGGCTGGCATCCGACGTGCTCACGGCCGACGACGAGGCCTTCGCGGGGATCGACGTCCGCGATCGGGCGACCGTGATCGTCTGCCGCGATCCCGCGAAGACCGGGACGTTTGCCTCGGCCGGGGGATTTCTCACGCTCCTCTCCGAGGTGCTCGGCCGCAAGACCGACGATGGCAAGCCGCTGCTCGCGGCCGCGCCACTCGTCGTGGAGACGTGCACCGACGATTGTTCGGCCGCCGCGCTTTCGAAGGCCGATGTCGTCGTGGCCGATGGTGGCAGTCGGCTCGATGCGGCGCTTGCGACGGCGCTCGCGCAGCGGGTCGACGCCGGCGGCGCGGTCGTGCTCGCGCCGGAGCCGGGCATCGACCGCGAGCAGTGGAACACGCTCTTCGCCGGGGCGGGCCTGCTCCCCGCGCGGATTGTCGGGGGCGTCGAGGGCGCACCAGGCATCGAGCCTGTCCGCCGGCTGCCGGGGTCGGCCGCGGCGTTTCACTCCTGGCTCGATCTCGAGCCCGTGCCGGAGCGGTCGGCCGTGACGCGGTCGTTCGCCGATGGCGGACCCTTCGCGGTGGCGCTCGCCCGCCGGCCCGGCGCCGTCGTCGAACTGGCCGCCGGACTGAACGGTCGGATGAACAACCTCGTCGTATTTGCCGACGTGCTGCCGCTGGTCATCGATCTGATCACCGACGCGATGTCGCGGGCAGCCTTCCCGCGGACCGTGGCCACCGGGGAGGCGATCGCCGTCGCCGTGCCCGATGCGGCGACGGTGGCCGGGGCCACGTTCACGCTCGGCGACGGCGAGCCGCAGCCGGTCGAGCCCGCCGCCGTCATGCGGCTGCCGGGCGGCTCGCAGCGGAGCGGCCTCGGCAGCCTGCTGCTGCTCCGCCGCGGCGGAGCGCAGGAGGCCGCCGAGCGGATCGCCATCGGCGTGCAGGGCCAGCGGCTCGACGCCGACCTCACGCCGCTCTCACCGGCCCGCGCGGCGGAGATCGGGAAGGCCCTCGATCTCACCACCGTCGGCTCCTGGGAGGAGCTCGATCGCGCGCTCGAACAAACACGTCTCGGTCGTGACTGGCAGCCGTGGGCGTTGGCGCTCTTGCTCCTCGCGCTCGTCGGCGAGACGGCCCTTACCCGCAGGTTTGTCTGACGTTTTCCGATCCCACATGAATCCGATTCGTTCCACGCAACTGGGCCTGCGATTCGCGAGTGACATCTCGCCGTGGTGGCTGTTGCTCCTCCTGCCGGCGGTGATGCTCGTGGCGGCAACGCTCCTGCGGCGGCAGTTTCCCGACGTCGGGCGAGCGCGTGCGTTCGGCCTCGCGGCCCTGCGGCTGCTCCTGCTCTCGACCGTGGCCGTGCTCGCCTTCCGTCCCGACATCGTGCTCACCGAAACGCTCACCTGGCTCGGCCGCGTGATCGTGCTCGTCGACAACTCGGCGAGCATGGCGGTGAACGATCCAGCGCTGCCGCCGGAGGATGCGTTGCTCGTCGCCAGGGCGCTCGACGGCAAGCTCGAGCCGCGGGAGGAGCACGACAAGGCCGAGCGGATCCTCGCGGCGGTGGAGGCGATCGACCGGTTCGAGCCGGTCTCGCGTGACGGCTCGCGCGAAAGCGACGGCTTTTGGCAGCAGGCCGAGGCTGCGGAGAAGGACGTGGGCGAGCGGCTCGCGGAGGCCGGCGCGGCCGACCTCGTCGCTGTGGCCGGGCCGCTCTTCTCGGGCCGGAGTCATCCGGGGAGCCGGGCGTTTGCGGAGGTTCGGCAGCGGCTCACGCAGGCCGCCACGGAGCTCCGCCGCAGTCGCGCCGACCGCGATCAGGAGCTGCTTGCCGCGGATGCGGCGGCGGCCGGCGGGCTTGCGGCGGCGTTGGCCGACATCCGCGGGCGGAAGCGGATCGACCTCGTGCGGGCGATTCTTGACAAGTCGCCGAAGTCGCTGCCTGACCAGTCGCTCGAGGTCGTGCCGCTCGCGGGCACGGGCGATCCCTTCGCGATTGCAGCGGGGGGCACCGACATCGGCGGCGGGCTGGCCCGGATCGCGGCGGCAGCCTCGGCCGACCGCCCCGCCTCGCAGTCGCCGATCAACGTGATCGTGCTCGTCAGCGACGGCCGCGATACGGCCGCGCCGAGTCGGCCCGCGGCCGAGGTGCTGGCGCTCCTCGCCGAACGGAAGGCGCCGGTGATTGTCTGCGCCGCGGGCGGCGCGACCGAACCGACCGATCTGGCCGTGCTCGACGTGGGCGTGCCGCCGATCGCCGTGGCCGACATACCGCTGAAGCTCACGGCACGGCTGAAGGCGGCCGTGCTCGACTCGGCGCAGGAGCGGTTGCGTGTGCAGGTGCGACAGGAGCAGCCTGCGGCCGCCATGCTGGCGGAGGCGACCTGCGCGGCCGGAGACCGGCCGCTCGAGACGGTGGCGATGAGCTTCACGCCCGAGCGGCAGGCGGCCGGAGCCGCCGACACACGCCTCCGGATCGAGCGGCTGGCGGTTGCCGTCGACCAGGTGCCGGGCGAGGTGGTGCCCGCGGCCAACAACCGTCGCGACGTGGTCGTGGCGGTGGCCCCCGAGAAGCTCCGCGTGCTCCTGCTCGATGCCGTGCCGCGGTGGGAGACGCGGTTTGCGATCAACATCCTGCGGCGGCTGCCGTTCGTCGATCTCAATGCGATCATCGCGAGCACGCGGCCCGATGGGAAGCTCGCGCGGGACGTGCGGCAGGGCACCTGGCCGGCCGACGACGCGACACTCTCGCTCTCGTCGGTCGTGATCGTGGGCGACGTGCCCGCCGACATGCTCACGCAGGGCGAACGCGATTCCCTCGACCGCTGGGTGAAGGAACAGGGGGGCACGCTCGTGCGGCTGGCCGGCGGCCCGCCCGTGTCCCTGCCGCCTGAAGAGTGGCAGCTTCGCCGCACGGAGGTCGGCCGCGCTCATCCGCTCACGCGGCGCATCGACGTGCCGGTGCTCGAAACGACGGGCACCACGCAGTCTGCGGCCCCAGCTGCCAACGAGGCCGCGACGCCGCTGCTGGTCACGCTCGATCCTGCCGGCGGGCCGCCCCTGCCGCTGATCGCAGTCGCCCGCGACGGTGCGGGGAAGCGGGTGACGGTCGCCACGGATGAACTCTGGAGGGTGCTCAACCCGCAGGATCTCGACGCCCATACCTCCCTTTACGCGGAGCTCGTCACCTGGGCCAACACGGCGGGGCCGGCCGTCGACGCTCCGCAGGCCGATTGCTTCGTCGCGACCGACCGCGAGCCGATCTCCGTCGTGCTGCCTGATGCCGCGGCGGCCGACGCGACCGTGGAGGCCGTCAGCGGCGACGCCGTGGTGGCGACCGTGAAGGCCCGCGACGGCGTGGCCGTGGTGCCGCCGCAGAAGGCGGGACAGATGCGGCTGCGAATCGCGGGGAACGAGGCGATGTCTGCCCCGGTCGAGATCGTGGCCGATGATGCGGAGCGGAATTTCCTCGCCCGCAACGACGCCTGGCTTGCGACGCTCGCCACGCGAACCGGCGGTGCCGTGGGGAGCCTCGCCGACCTGCCGCGGTTCATTCGCTCGGTTCCCCCAAAGTCGCACGTTGAACGCCGCGAGACGGTCTGGCGGCCGTGGAACAGCGGCTGGACGATCGCCCTGCTCGGCGGCCTGTTGATCCTCGAGTGGGTCTGGCGGAAATGGGAGGGCCTCGTATGAACGGTCTGCCCATGGAAGTCGGCAGGGCCTTGGCCCGGTTTGGCCGGAGATGGTTCGCGATTCGTCTCGTGCGGATCGCGGTCATCGCCCTCGCACTGCACGGGCTTCTCGTGCTCTTCGCCGCGCACGTCGATCGGATCCTGTTTCTCGACCAGCCGGCGCGGCTGGCACTCTCGGTCGCCGCGATCGGCATTCCTCTGCTCGTGTTGCTCGCGCTCGTGGTCCGGCTCTGGGCCACGCGGCCCGACCGGCGCTCGCTCGCCTATCTCTTCGAGAAGGCCAGCGGCATCGACCTCGCCGAGGCGGTGGTCACGGCGGAAGCCCTGTCTGCCGGGGAGCCGCGCACTGATGGCGACGCCGCGCCGGCAGGTGTGCGGGCCGAGCTGCTTGCCGAACTAGTTGCGTCGGCCAAGGGCATGACGGCGCGGGCCGCGCCGCTCGTGGCGGTGCGGGATCGCTGGCTGCGCCCGGCCGTGCTCGCGGCCGTGGCGGTGGCGGCGATCGGCGGGCTGCTGTGGGCCTGGCCGGCCTACCAGTTTCCGCTCATGCTCGCGCGGGTCTACCAGCCGTGGCGGGATTTGCCGAAGCCGAGCTTCATGCAGATCAAGGTGATTCCCGACGCGATCGAGATCGGCCGCGGTGACGAGCTCGTCGTGCAGGCCGAGATCGCGGGGGAGCCGCCGTGGCTCGTCGAGCGGCTTCTCAGGCTCACCGGCATCGACATGCGCCAGTGCCTCATCGAGATGGATGGCGAGCCGGCCGCGGAGATGACCCGCGTGCACCGCCGGCTCTATCTCACGACCCGCGGCGACGTCGTCGAGCCCACCGGTTTTCGGATTCGCTGCGGCGATGCCCGTACCACGCGGCATCAGGTCGATGTCGTCGTGCAGCCCGCGGTCGAGTCGCTCTCGATCGCGATCACGCCCCCGGCCTACACCGGGCAGACGCCGACCGAGGCCGCAGCTCCCAAGGGGCCGCTTGCGGTGCTCGTCGGCACGAAGCTGGCCGTGACGTTCCGCGCCGACCAGGATCTCCGCGAGGCGACAGTGCTCACGGCCGATCGCACGCCGCTGTCGGGCGTCGAATGGGATGCCGCCAGCCGCACCGGCCGGTTCGCGATCGACGTCGACGACTCGCAGGAACTCACGATCGATCTGGTCAATACGCGGGGCTTCCGCAGCGTGCGGCCGACGGTGCTGGCGATCGAGGCGGTGGTCGACCAGACGCCCACCGTCCGGCTCGATTCCCCGGCGGCCGAGAGCGAGCATGTGCCGGCGGCGCTCGTGCCTTTGCGGGCGGAGATCGAGGACGATCTGGCGATCGAGTCGGCCGCGATCGTCTGGCAGTTGAATCCGCAGCTCGACCCCGAGGCGCCGTTCGAGGAGATCGCCGTCCCGGTTCCGGAAAAGGGGCAGCAGCGTCTCGCGCTCGACCTGCCGATCGACCTCGAAGCGACCGGCGCCGTCCCGGGCGACGAGATCGTCGCCTTCCTGCGGGTCCGCGACTCGGCCGGCAACGACGGCGAGTCGGCGCCCTTCACGATCCGTGTCGTCTCGTTTACCCGCGGCGAAAACGAGCGAGAGCGGTTGGCGGCGGCCCGCTGGCTGGCCGCCTCCACGCCGGCCGTGCAGCAGGCGGGCGATGCGCCGGTCGGCGACGATGTCCGGCAGTCGCTGACCGACGAGGCGAAGCGGCTTAACGTTGCCTTCGATGCGGAGCCCTCTCGCGCCGGTTTGCTCTCGCTCCTCGAGCGGGAGATCTACATGACGGAGGGCTCGCAGTCGAAGCAGGACGCGATCACGCTGCACGGGCTCGTGTCGGCCGGTCGGCCGGTGTCGGGCGAAGCGATCACGGCGGTCGTGGCACGGAGACGGCTCGAAAACCTGATCGTGCGGCTTTTCGGCATGCGGGGCGAGGCGGGACGAATCCGCGAGGCCCTCGCCGCGGAACGGAAGGATGATGGGGCGACGAAGCCCGAACAAAAGCCTCCGACGCAATCCGAGGGGGGCAAGAAAAAGGAAGCCGCCTCCGATCCGCTCAAGCGGCGGACGACGCTCGCCCTGCGGACGCTCGAGGAGATCGGCGGTGATCTGCTCGACCTCGTGCGGGCGGTGCCGGCCGCCGGTCTCGATGCCGCTGCGATCACCGAGGCACAGGCCAGGCTTAACGAGGCGGGCTACCGGATGACCCGCGGCTCGGCCCGCAAGCGGATCGATGCGTGCGACCAACTCTCAGCCGAGATCGGCGGGTTGATCGCGGCGATCGTGCCGGCCATCGAGCCCCTGCGACGGCTGGAGGGCGAGGCCCGGGCCGGGCTCTCCGCCAACCTCGCTGCCACGCTCGCCGAACTGCGGGCCGCCGACGATCCGGGGGCCCGCGAGTGGTTTCGGCGGCGGCTGCACCTGCTCGAGCTCGATCCCTTCACGCCGGGCACCGACGCGATCGACGCACTGGCGCACGCCGCCGCGGCGAACCAGCCGCAGATGCCCGCGGCGGAGGTCGCCGTCGAGCGAGGGTGGTGGGAGTGGCTCGCCGGCCAGTGGGAGCAGCGGTCGCTGGCCGCCGTGAGCGGGCTGGCCGACGACGAGCGCACGATGCTTGCGGAGCTCGTCGCCGCACGGCGGCCGGCGGCCCCGGCGGGAGCGTTTGCCGCGGCATCGCGTGCGATCGGTGCGGCCGCGCCGCCGCTCGAACAGCTCGGCGAGCCGCAGAAGGTCGCCGAGGGAATCGTGACCGCCATCGAACGGACGATCGCCGCGGCACCGGTCGATCCCGTGGCCCGCGTGGCGGCCGTGACGCAATTCGAACGCGAGGCCGACCTCGCGATCATGGGCATCGCCACCCGGGCGCGTGTCGTGCGGCTCGCGGAGGATGGCGAGCTGACCGACGATGTTCTGCTCCTGCGGCTGCGCGACCTGTTGCTGCGGTATCGCCAGAACACGCGGCTCGCGGCCGGGGAGGCCGACGCCACGCCCGATGCCTGGCAGCGGCCGCTCGTGGGGTTCAAGGCGGCGATCGCGAAGCTGCTCTCGCAATACGACGCCGGCACGCTTTCGGCCGCCGAGGCGTTGGGCCGCGATCCGGTGGTGCAGGCCGCCGTGCAGTCGCGGCTGCTCTTGGATGCCGCCCGCGGGCGGCCCGATGGCAGGAAGCGGCTCGACGAGGCGTGGCCTGAGGCGCGGCAGCTGGTTCTCGGCGAGGGCCTTGCGAGCCTCGGGCGTGGTGCTGCATTGATCGAGGCGGCGGACAAGGAGCTTGCGGCCGCGACGCCGCGGGCCGAGGAATGGCAACGGCTCCGAAAGGAGGCAGGCGAATCGGTGGCGGCGTTTGCCCTGACGGCCGTCGGTGCGGCCGATCTCGAGCCCTTGGTCCGCGAGGTGCAGGCGAAGCTGGCGGCGGTCGACCGCCTGACCACTTGGGACGACGCGGCCGTGCGGGCCAGGCGGCTGGCGGTGGGTGAGGTGCGGTCGGCGCTGGCCGTGCTCGGTCGGCGTGCGGCGGCGGTCGCCGAGCGGGCTGACGCCGACCCGGGCGGCTTCGCAGGGGGGCCTGAACAGATCTGGAACGACGAGTCGCGGCGGCAGGCGCTGGCTGGGCGACGGCTGATCGTGGATGAGTGGCTCTTCGCGCGGCGGGCCGGCATGGTCGGCGTGGTTGCCGAGTCCGCCGGCGGGAAGGGGACGCAGGACGCTGCCGCGGCGCCGTGGGCGGCGTTTGCGGTGCGACTGGGCCTCTCGGAACTCGGCGGCGCGGCCCGCGGCGGCCAGCGGCAAGCCCAGCGGGAGACGAAGGGCGATCCGCTCGTGGGCTGGCTGCGTCGCGAGATCGACGCCGCCCGCAAGACGCTGCGGTCGAACCCGTCGCAGGGCGTGTACCAGAAGGCCACGCTCGAATACCTCGATGCGGTGGGCGACCTCCTGCGGTATTGAAAGGAACCAGCGATGCAACCATTCATTCGCGCAATGACTGTGGCGTTCATCCTGCTCGGCACGTGCTGCGTGTGCTGGTGGCCGGCTGCGGCGTGGGCCGAGCCCGTGGCCGCGGGGCGCGCCGTCGATGCGGGCCTGCGGCGACTGGCGGCGACGCAGGTGGTCGAGGGCCCGAATGCCGGGAGCTGGGATTGCCCGCGGGCCGAGTATCGTCCGGCGACGGCGGCGTTGGCAGGACTCGCGTTTCTGGCCAATGGCAGCACGCCCGCGGACGGGCCGTATGCGGCGGAGGTGTTGCGGACACTGAAATACATCCTGCCGCGGATGGGGCCGGATGGCTACGTGGGCCAGGGAGATCCCTCGGGCATGTACATCCATGCGATCGCGTTACAGTTTGCGCTCGGGTGCGTGGGCATGACGGACGACCCGGCGCTCGAGGGCGAGCTGGCGCGGTGGTGTGAGCGGGGCATCGCGGTGATCGAGCAGGCGCAGGCGATCCGCCGCAATCCCGCCGAGCGGGGCGGCTGGCGCTACACGCCCACGAGCAATGAGAGCGACCTGTCGGTGACGTCGTGGCAGTTGCTTGCGCTCCACGCGGCCAGGCAGTGCGGTTTCGATGTCCGCGAGGAGGGCATCGCCGACGCGCTCGCCTTCATCCGCTCGGCCTACCTGCCACAGGAGCAGGGGAAGGCGGGCTACGTCTACCGGCCCGGCATCAGCCGCGAGCCGGAGCCGTCGGTGACGGGGGTGGCGCTCTGCATCCGCGCGATCCTCGACCGACCCGACGACGCCCAGACCGCCGCAACGCTCGCCTACATGGAAACGTTTCCGCCGTCATGGGGCGGCGATCACTACAAGCAGTTTTATTTTCTGGCGTCGTTCTATCTCGCCCAGGGGATGTTTCAGATCGGCGACGAGTCGTGGGAGAAGCATCGCGCGGCGGTGGAGAAGGTGCTCGTGACGCACCAGTCGGGCGATGGCAGCTGGCCGTCGCCCCCCGACGACGCCCCGCAAAACCGGCTGGCCGGTCCTGCGTATCCGACGGCGCTGGCGATCCTCATTCTCTCGCTCGACCGGCAGTATCTCCCCGTCTACCAGCGGCAGTGTCCGCTCTATGGCCAGTAATCGGCCGCGCATCGCGGGTTCCGTCAGCGGGAGGGGGGCCGTATTCCCTCGGAAAATCGCCTCAGGCTTCGGCGGCAGGGGGCCGCCCTCTCGTGACAGCGGAAATCGGCCGAAAAACGCCTTCTGACAACGCCCACGCCGGGGGTGTAACAAACGGCCGCCCGCCGCCATTGGCTATATAAGGTTCAGGACCGTTTCCATGACGCGACCCCAATCCAGCCCCCAGCCTGCCGGCCCGCACGCGGCCGGCGACCTCGATGCCTTCGCGCGGGAACTCAGCCGCCATCAGGCCCGGCTGCGCGGCCTCATCCGCTGCCTGCTCTTCAACCGGCAGGATGTGGAGGATGTCTGGCAGGACACGAACGTCTTGCTCCTGCGGAAAGCCGCCGACTTCCGGCCCGGCACCGATTTCTGGGCGTGGTCGAGCCAGGTGGCCCGCTACCAGGTGCTCACCCACTGCAAGAAACTCAAACGCGACCGGCTCGTCTTCTCCGACGAACTGCTCGCCACCCTGGCCGAGGACCTCGGCAGCCGGGTCGCCGAAGTCGACGACCGCCGCACGGCGCTCGACGCCTGCCTCACGAAGCTCCCCGCACCGCAGCGGCAGCTGCTCGAACTGCGATACGGCCCCAAGAACTCGATCGAGGAGATCGCCGTGTCGCTCGAACGCTCCGCCGGGTCGATCCGGCAGGCGCTCTTCCGGATTCGCGAAACACTTCTCGCCTGCATCGAACGCCGGCTGGTGACGGAGGACGCGACATGACCACGACCAACTCGGCGCCGCTCGCCGGTGGCTTTCGCCCCGACGACGAACTGGCCGCTCTCGTATCCGACTGCATCGACGGCCGTCCTGATACGGCCCAGCTTGCGCGGTTGGAGACGCGGCTCGCCGCGGACCCCGAGGCGCGCAGGTACTACCTCGACGCGATGCTGCTCGATGACGCACTCGGCGACCAGTTTTCGGCGGCTGGCGTCGGCGGGATGGTCGACCTACTCGCGGCCGGTGGCGGCGGAGCGGCTGCCGTCGTCGACGAGCCCATGGGCTGGCGCCGGTTTCGGCCGCTCACCCGCGCGGCAGCCGCCATCCTGCTGGCCGTCGTCGTCGGCGGCATCGGCGGCGGGCTGGCGGCATGGCAGGGGGTGCGGGCGGGAGTCGGTGTCTCGTCGGCTGCGGCGTTCGCCGAAATCAGCCGCACGCGGCTTGCGGTTCCGCCACAGAATCATGCCCCATCCACGCTCGTGAAGGGCCGCAAGCTCGGCCGGGAGCGGCTGGCGATCGAGTCGGGCGCCATCGAGATCACGGTTCGCAACGGCGTGATGATCGTCCTCGATGGGCCGGCCGAGATCGAGCTGGCCGGCGAACAGTTGGCGTTTCTGCATCGGGGGGTGGCCGTCGTTCGCGGTCCGGTCGGCAGCGGCGACTTCGACCTCGAAACCCCCACCGCCCACGTGGTGAACCGGGGCGGCGAGTGTGCCGCGAAGGTCGACCAATCGCTCAACACCGACGTGCAGGTCTACTCGGGTGAGGTCGTCGCGGCCGGCGTCGCCAAGACGGGCAGCGGGCAGTTTCCGCTGCGGGTCGTCGCGGGTGAGGCGATCCGGTTCTCCTCGCAGGCCGATGTCTCGCCGGAGCGGATCGCGTTTTCCGATGAACGGTTTACGCGGCGGGTTCCGGATGACAAGGGTATCTCGCTCGGCGAACCGGCGGTGAAGGAATACAACGCCAAGACCGGTCAGCCCCAGCTGGAGTCGATCGTGGTCACACGGGCCTCGGGCCCGGTGGTGGTCGACGGCAGCCTCGACGAATGGAACCAGGAGGGCGTGTTCCGGGCGACGCTCCCGGCGAGCCCGGGCGGCCGCGAATGGGTGGAAGGCCGCATGATGTATGACGACGAGCGGCTCTACATCGCCGCGCGGGTAGGTGATCCGCTGCCGCTGCGGAACAGCGTCGATCATGCTCTCGACTCCGGCCTCGTCTGGCAGGGGGGCGGCCTGCAGATCTTTTTCTCGGCCGACCGCGCCGCCGGCTGGCCGGCCGATGCGAATAGCCCAGGCTATTACGAGGGGCGCAAGATCGAGGCCCCGTTCGCCGAGCAACTGAAGGCTGAAAATCTGCGGCTCATGACACTGATCATGACGCACCACGCGCCGAGCAAGACCGACCGGCTCTTCATCGGCCGCAGCGTGGCGAACTATGCGCCCGAGACGATTCGATCGGACGACTTCGAAGGCCGGTTCGTGGCCAGCCCCGACGGCCGGGGGTACACGCTCGAATACGCGATCCCCTGGGCGACGCTCGGCGTCGATGACGATCCGCCGCGGTCTGGCGACACCCTCGCGGCCGCCTGGGAACTCCACTTCAGCGACGAGACGGGGAAGCTCTGGCGAAATCAGATCATCGAGATTCGCAACCGCAGCGAGCCGAGCGGCATCTTTTTGTACGAGCGGGCGGCCACTTGGGGCCGCGCGGAGTTTCGCTGAAAGAGAATCATGTATTGGCGTCGCACAACTGCGCGTTCCATGGTCCAAAAGCCCCCTGCGGAAGCAGGGGGATGCCGTGCGGCGATCAATATCCGGCCGATGAATCAAATTCCTCCAACGGGGTGGGTCGCGTCACCCCCTCGCTTCCGCGAGGGGCTTTTGGGGTTGGTGTGCGCGTGCGGATTGGCCGCGGTCGCGCCGGCGCAGGACTTCGAGTTCATGGCCACGAAGCCCGTGCCCCCGCACGGCCAGCCGTGGGTGGAGACCACGGAGTCCGATATCCGCACGGCCCTGCTTTGGAAGTTTGTCTCCGACGGCGACCGGTCGGCCGCGGCCGACAAGCTGCTCCAAGAGGGAGATCTCGACGATCTCGTCGATGAGTCGGCGGCTGAAGCCCTTCCTACCGCCGGCGTCGCCGGCAAGGCGGCCGGCGGCCTGCCGCCGAAGCTCGTCGGCAAGGCCGCGATCAAGGACGCCGCCGGACGGTTTGGCGGCGGGCTCGTCGTCGATGGCGCGAGCTTCGCTGAAGGCACGGCCGATTTCCCAGGTATGGTCGCCCGCGAAGGGGGATTCACGATCGACTTCTGGTTTCGCGCGGCGAAGTCCGCACCGGCCGACAAACCGCAGATGCTGCTCGCGATTCCCGATCGCGAGGGCCGGCCGCTGCTCGACCTGCGGCTGGCAAATCCAGAAAAGGTCGTGTTTGCGGTGGTCGGAACCGATCGCGTCACGGCAGCCTGCCCGCCCACGGCCGACGGCTGGCATCATCTGTCGCTTGTCGTCGACGTGCCGCGAGGGCATTCCGACGCCTACACGATCGTTATCACCGTCGATGGCGTCATCGCTGCCGCCAAGAGGCCCGATCCGTTCAACCCCATTCCCTGGATGAAGGGCGTGCTGCGCCCCGTCGGCACGTCGTTCACCATCGGCGGCGGCAAGGGCGTGCCCGGCTTCACGGGTGCGATCGACGAGGTGCGGATCTCGAAAGGTATTTACCATCTGTATCCCTGGAACCTGGGCAGGCTGGAGCTCGCCCGCACGCCCGAGGCGATGGAGCTGAAGGCCCCCTACTTCAAGAGCGGAAGCGTGCTCACTCGGTTTCACTTCGACGGCTCGCTCGAGCCCGAGCCGTTCGCCGGCCGCTCGTGGGCGGGCAAGGCGGATGCGACTTCCTTCAAGCCCGGCGTGCAGGGGCAGGCCCTCGATCTCTCCGCGATCGACAAGGCCGGCTTCGCGATGAAGGGGTTTTATGTTTTGCCCGACAAGGATGGCACAGTGGAATTCTGGTTTCGCCCGCTCGACTGGAACAACTTTTATGCGGGCGACTACGAAGGCAAAGACGTGAAGTTCAACTGGCTGATGACGCTCACGGCCAAGGATGCCGTCTACCAGTCGGCGTCGAAAAACATCGAGGTGCGGCTCGGACGATCCGGGCAGGATGGCCAAGTCCGCTGGCAGAAGATCCACCCGGGCACGTGGACCCACGTGCTCTTTTCCGTGAAGGACGGCAGCCCGACGGTCTACGTCAACGGCCAGCGGCAGCGTCTCTGGCAGGCGGGGCTCGTGATCCGCGGTCATCCGCATGGCCGCGAGCCGCTGGAAAAATGGCGGGAGCGGACCGGCGGCAAGGATGTCGACGACACCTGGACGCTCGCCTTCACGAAGTCGCCCACGCTCGTCGACGAATTCACCGTCTTCAACTGGGCGATGGATCCGAACGAGGCATGGAACGCCTACGCCCGCTGGCTCCCCGATGCCGCCGAGCAGATGAAGCCGCTGCCCGCCTTCCAGACGCAGTTCGATTACTTCGCCCACTCCTGGGACCGAAAGGAAAAGCTCGTCGCCACGGTCGGCTGCTTGCCGGTGAGCGACGTGAAGCCCGCCAGCGCCGATCTCGAGATCCGCACCGCCGCGGGCGAGGTGCTGCTTGCCGCCGAGAAGCAGTCGCTCGACGAGGGGGGCACGGCGAAGTTCACTGTGGACAAACCGCTTCCGTTCGGCCGCTATCCCGCCGTCGTGCGGTCGCGCGACGCCTCTGGAAAGGTGCTCAAGGAAGAAAGAACCGAGTATGTCCGCGAGAAGCCCGAATGGCTCGGCAACACGCTCGGCGAGGAGCGGACCATCCCCAAGCCCTGGACGCCGATCAAGGCGAGTGGCCGATCGCTCGAACTGATCGGGCGTCGGATCGAGCTGGGATCCGGGGGGCTGCCCGAGAAGATCGAGACCGTCGGCCGGCAGATCCTCGCCCGGCCGATCGTGATGCGGGCCGCCGGCCCCGGCGGCGATGCGGTGCTCGCGGGCGAAGGGATGAAGCTCGGCGCGACGGCCGATGATCGCGTCGAGTGGCAGGCCGCCCTCGTCGGCGCGGGCATCAAGGCCGATGTCGACGCCTGGCTCGAATTCGACGGGCTTCTGTATTGCACGGTTACGCTCAAGCCAGCCTCCGGCGCGGAGGCCGCGCTCGACGAACTCGACGTCGACGTGCCCATGGTCGCCGCCGAGGCCACGCAACTCCTGGCCAACGGCGGCGGGCCGGACTTTCGCGCGTCGTGGCTCGCGACGATGCTGCCCGCTGGCGAAGGGAGCGTCTGGCGGAGCAGCGACAAGCCGTATCCCGCGTTTGTCCGCGCTGACGGCGTGACCAACTTCATGCCGCACATCTGGCTCGGCGCCGACGACGTGGGGCTTTATTTCGGCGCGGAGAACGACAAGGGGTGGACGGTGGACGGCCCCAATCCCGCCCAGGAGATC
>JBIIGJ010000009.1:0-60661 GCA_044236455.1 Pirellulales bacterium | reverse complement strand
CGGCGGTGCTGACGTTCCGTCTGAGCGAAGTGTCGAAGGACTTCACGGCGTCGGACGTGGCCGTGACGGGCGGCACGCTCACGAACTTCGCCGGCAGCGGGGCGACGTATACGGCGACGTTCACGCCTACGGCCGGGCTGGTCGGCTCGGGCACGGTCGCGATCGACGTCGGTGCTTTTACGGATGCCGCTGGCAATGCGAACGTGGCGGCAACGCTGCCCTCGGGACTGACGCTTATTGCATAGCAATTCCGGACCGCGATGTCTCGCCAGTCGGACTCGCCGGTGGCGCGGGGAAAGCGCAGCCGGAAGGCTTCATCGCGCTGCGTCTGGCGGCGAGATAGTCGAGCCACTCCTCGATGCCGCTGCCGTGTTTCGACGAGGTCTCGATGATGCGCATGCCGGGGCGGACCGCGGCGATGTTGGCGTGAGCCGCTTCGCGATCGAAGTCGCAGGCTTCGGCCAGGTCGATCTTGGTGATGGTCGCCAGGTCCGCCGTGTTGAAGAGGCCGGGATACTTGAGCGGTTTGTCCTCTCCCTCGGTCACCGACAACAGCGCCAATCGCACCGACTCGCCGAGGTCCCAGCTCGTCGGGCAGACGAGGTTGCCCACGTTCTCAATGAACAGGTAGTGGAAGGCGGAGAGGTTCCAGCCAGCCAGATGTTCACGAACCATGTCGGCCTCGAGGTGGCACATGCCGTGCGTCATGATTTGCCGTACCGGTGCCCCGCTCAGGGCGAGCCGACGGGCGTCGTTGTCTGTTTCGAGGTCGCCCACCACCGCCGCGGCGGGGATTCCTCGCTGCGTCAGCCGCGTGAGTGTTTCTTTGAGAAAGGCGGTTTTTCCCGTGCCGGGGCTAGACACCATGTTGACGACGAGCAGGCCCAGCGATTCAAACTCGCGGCGCATCTCCCGGGCCAGTTCGTCGTTTTTCTTGAGGATCCTCGTTCGCACCTCGAGCACCCGCGGGCCGTTCGTCGTGCCTGTCGTCATGCGTGAATCTCCCCGGCAGCCGTGGGCTGCACCGCGTGTTCGGTCTCGATCTCCAGCGACTCGATGTCGAGTTCGCGGCCAGCCCGGATGTCGCCGCTCAAGTGTCCGCATGCCGGGCAGGCGAACCGTTGGATGCCGGACAGCTCGCTTTCCACCCGGCAGGTAGGGCACCAGATCCGTACCGGCACGGCCGTGATCGCCAGCACTGCCGTCGCCAGCGGCGTGCCCTCCCGGACGAGATCGAAGCCGTACCGGAGGGCATCTTCGTGCACGCAGGACAACGCCCCGATCCGCAGTCTCACGGCCTTGATCCGGCCGCCACCCAACTGTCGCAGATGTTCACTGGCGGCCTCCACGATACTGGACGCGATCGACAGTTCGTGCACGGCGGCATCTCCGGGGCGGGGGGCGAACTGGCCGTCCGTAGTGGCCGCGACATTCTACGCCTGAGCTGGTTTGAAAATCGCCGTGGTGCTGCGTAGAGTGTTCCTCGTTGCATGGGCGCGACTGGGAGAGGGTTTCATGACCTCCGAGTTCGTCGCGCTGTGCCTGACCGCAGTTTTCGTCGGCGCCGTCCATACGGCAGCGGGGCCCGATCACTCCATACCCTTCGTGGCCATGTCGCGGGCCGGGGGTTGGTCGGCGGCGAAGACATTCTGGGTGACGGTGGCATGCGGTCTGGGCCACGTCGCGGGCTCGGCAGTGCTGGGGCTCGTCGGGCTCTCGTTGGGTGGCATGGTTCTGGGGGTCGAGTCGTGGGATTCGCTCCGCGGTGACATCGCCGCGTGGATGCTGATCGCGTTCGGGCTCGCGTATCTCGCCTGGGGCCTGCATCGAGCGACACGCAGTGATGCGGCTACGCATGCCCACTCCCACGTCGTGTTGCAGCAGGAGCACGCCGACGCCTGGACCCGCGGCCATGCTTCGGCGGCTGGCGTGTGGACGCCCGGGATGCTCTTTCTCATCTTCGTCTTCGGTCCGAGCGAGCCGTTGGTGCCGCTTCTGATGGTGCCGGCGGCACGGTGCGGGCCGGGGGCGGTGGCCGCGGTCGTGGCGACGTTCGCGTTGGCAACCGTGGTGACGATGACTCTCAGCGTGATGCTGATCCGCTACGGCGTGTCGTTCGTGCCACAGCTGCGCCTGGGCCGCTTCGACCATGCTGTCGCCGGCCTGGCGCTGCTCGCCTGCGGTGCCCTCGTGAAATTCGGTCTGTAGCGATTCGGCTTCCAGCAACCATTAGGCTTGGATCTGCAAACGGAGGTAAGAATCATGGCGACGCTTCTCTGGCTTCAGGGCGGGGCATGCAGCGGCAACACGATGTCGTTCCTCAATGCGGAGGAACCGAGCGCCTGCGACCTCGTCACCGACTTCGGGATCGACGTGCTCTGGCATCCATCGCTCGGTATGGAACTGGGCGATCAGGTCAAGACGATGCTGGCCGACATCATCGCCGGCCGGCGGCCGCTCGACATCTTCGTCTTCGAGGGCACGGTGATCAGGGCGCCGCACGGCACCGGCCGTTTCAACATGTTCGCCGACCGGCCCATGAAGGATTGGGTGGCGGAACTCTCCGGCGTGGCCAATGCCGTCGTGGCGCTGGGTGACTGCGCCTGCTGGGGCGGAATTCCCGCCACGTCGCCGAATCCCTCCGACAGCGTCGGTCTGCAGTACCTGAAGAAGACCCGGGGCGGCTACCTCGGGCCCCATTTCAGGTCGAAGTGGGGGCTGCCGGTCATCAACATTCCGGGCTGCCCGGCGCATCCCGATTGGGTGACGCAGATCCTCGTGGCGATCGCCACCGGCCGCGCCGAGGACATCGCACTCGACGACCTGCAGCGGCCGCAGACGTTCTTCAAGACGTTCACGCAGACGGGCTGCACGCGGGTGCAGTTCTACGAATACAAGCAGCATACGCACGAGTTCGGCCAGGGCACGAGGACCGGCTGCCTGTTCTACGAGTTCGGCTGCCGCGGCCCGATGACCCATTCCCCCTGCAACCGCATCCTCTGGAACCGGCAGTCCTCGAAGACCCGTGCTGGCATGCCTTGCACGGGCTGCACCGAGCCAGAGTTTCCGTTTCATGACCTCATGCCGGGCACCGTCTTCAAGACGCAGAAGATCGCCGGTGTGATTCCGAAGGACCACCAGACTGGCACCGGACAGCTCACCTACATGGCGCACGCCGTGGCCGCCAAGCTCGCGGCACCGAAGTGGAGCAAGGAAGACATGTTCGTCGTCTGAAACAGCCCGCACGTACCTACGGTACCGACCACCGCAGCCTCCCCACGCAAAGGAACCATCCCATGGCCACCGTTGCAGCACAGCCGACGAAGATGCGAATCAGCCCGCTCGGGCGGGTCGAGGGTGACCTCGACCTGCACGTCGAGATCACCGACCGCGTGGTGACCGACGCCTGGGCCGAGGCGAGCATGTTTCGTGGCTTCGAAATCATCCTCAAAGGGAAGGATCCGCAGGCGGGGCTGATCGTCACGCCGCGTATCTGCGGCATCTGTGGCGGCAGCCACCTCTACAAGGCCTGCTACGCGCTCGATACGGCGTGGCGAACGCACGTGCCGCCCAACGCCACGCTCGTCCGCAACATCGCGCAAGCCTGCGAGACGCTGCAGTCGATCCCGCGGTGGTTCTACGCGCTCTTCGCCATCGACCTCACGAACAAGAACTATTCCCGCACGACGGAGTACGACGAGTGCGTGAAGCGGTTCGCACCGTTCGTTGGCACCGGCTACGAGAAGGGCGTCACACTCTCCGGCAAGCCGGTGGAGGTCTACGCGATCTTCGGCGGCCAGTGGCCGCACTCCAGCTTCATGATCCCCGGCGGCGTGATGTGCGCCCCGACCCTCTCCGACGTGACTCGGGCGACCGCGATCCTCGACTTCTGGAAGCGGGAGTGGCTGGAAAAAGAGTGGCTGGGCTGCTCGATCGACCGCTGGCTGGAGAACAAGACGTGGGACGACGTCTGGGCCTGGGCCGAGGAGAACGAAAAGCAGCACAACTCCGACTGCGGTCTCTTCCTGCGGTTCTCGAAGGCGATCGGGCTGGATAGGTTCGGTTTCGGCGGCGGGAAGTTTCTCGCCACCGGCACCTACTTCCAGCCGGAACTCTACGAGCGTCCCACGATCGACGGGCGGAATGCGGCCCTGATCAACCGGGCGGGCATTTATGACGGCGCCGAATTCCACGACTTCGACCACCTGCGGGTGCGGGAGAGCACGGCCCATAGTTTCTATGCCGGCGACACGGACCTGCATCCGTGGGAGGGTCGGACCGATCCGATCGACCCAGCCGAGGGCCACAAGCATGGAAAGTACAGCTGGGCGAAGAGCCCGCGGTACGAAGTGCCAGGCAAGGGATCCATGCCGCTGGAGGCCGGGCCGCTCGCCCGGCAGGTGAACGCCGGACGCCCGGGCGCCGCGAAGCATCAGGACCATGATCCGCTCTTTCTCGACGCTGTGAGGAAGGCGGGGCCGAGCGTGCTCGTCCGCGTGATGGCCCGTATGCACGAGGCCTGCAAATACTACAAGCTCGTGCAGCGGTGGCTCGGCGACCTGCAACTGCACGAGGACTTCTACACGAAGCCCGTGGAGCACGCCTCCGGCAAGGGCTTCGGCTCGACCGAGGCCGCGCGGGGCTCGCTCTCCGATTGGATCGTGATCGAGGACGGGAAGATCGAGAACTACCAGGTCGTCACCCCAACCGCCTGGAACATCGGGCCGCGGGACGGCAAGAGTGTGCACGGGCCTATGGAGCAGTCGTTCATCGGCTCGCCGATTCACGACCCGCTGGACCCTGTCGAGATGGGGCACGTGGCACGGTCCTACGACTCCTGCCTCGTCTGCACGGTGCATGCCTACGACGGTAAGACGGGCCGCGAGCTGTCGCGGTTCCGCATCGGCGAAACGGGGTGAGCTGATGGAGGAACCTGGTCGGACGCTCATCATCGGCTGCGGCAACATCCTGCGGGGCGACGACGCCGCGGGACCGGTGCTCATTCGGCGGCTCTGGGAGCGCGGCCTGCCGGAGAACGTCCGGTGTGCCGATGGCGGCACCGGCGGCATGGACGTGGCCTTCCAGATGCGGGGCGTGCCGGAGGTAATACTCGTGGATGCCTGCTCGTCCGGCGGCGATCCGGGCGCGATCTTCGAACTGCCGGGCCACGAGGTGGAGCATCTGCCTCCGCTCGCGGGCATCAATCTCCACGCCTTCCGCTGGGACCACGCGATCGCGTTTGCGCGGTGGCTGCTCAAGGAAGAGTATCCCGCCAGCGTGAAGGCGTACCTGATCGAAGGGGAACGTTTCGACCCCGGCGGAGAGCTCTCGCCTGCGGTGGATCTCGCGGTGGATCGGCTCGCGGACCTGCTGCTCGCCAGGCTGGGCTCCCAGCCGGTGGAGGCGACACCGTGAGCAGCATGAGGGAAACGAGTGACATGGCGCAGGAAGGCACGGTGCAGGATCGCTGTGAGGTGGAGATCACCTCCGATGGGCACCTGCGGTTCGATCGCGATGTGGCACGGAGATTCTTCCCGGACGACGTGCTCGTGCCGCTGTGGCGCGACGATGCGTTTTTGCTCCTGCCGGTCCGCGGCAGCGCGGCAGGCGGCCTCATCCTCAAGCAGCGGAATCCTCGCGGCGACCGGAGCGTGTTGATCGCGGAGGCGACCCGGCTTGTGCCGCCGCCTGGGTGGTCTGCTGTGCCGGGGCGATTCGTGGCAGTCTGGGATGCGGATGTGGGGGGGCTGCGGCTGCGGGGGGCGGTTGTGATCGAGCGACCGCAGCCGGTGGGCCTGTTTCCATTTCCGGCATCGCACCTGCTCCTGCCCGCGACAGAGTCGCCGGTGGCGGAGGCAGCAAGGCAGTCGCTCCTGCTTGGCGACCTCGACGCTGACGTCCCCGCCGACTGGCTGTTTTTCATCGCGGCCGCACGCGGACAGATGGCAGAATCGCTGGACATGCTTGCGGGCAACGACGCCGTCACCCAATTCAACCGGTTCGTGCTCGCGCCGACCATCGAGGGCCTCGCAGCCATCGAGACTGCCGGTGATCCCACGCTGGCCGCCCTCGCACGCGGGGCAGCGTTTGCCCACGGCTTGGTTGACGATGTGCCCGAGGGGCACTCGCTCGGCGGCGAACTGCTCGCTTTGGTGCTCCTGACCACGGCCAGCGCACAGATCGAACGTGGCGAGGCCACGGGGGCGTGCGACCTGCTGCGGCAGGCCGCAGACGCCGCAGCGGCACCGTCGCCGGTGCTGGCCGCCCTGATGGCGATGCAACTGGCCGACCTGCTCGCACAGGCAGACGTCAACGCGGCAGCCGTCGTGGAGCAGTTGAAGAACGCGGTAGGCCTGGCCGAGCACGCGAGGTTGCCGCTGTTGCAGGCGGAACTCTGGTCAAAACTCGGGGTCGCGCTGCAGCAGGCCGGGGCCGATGGCAATCGGGCGGTGCTGCTGGAGGCGGTCAGGTGTTACCAGCGGGCGCTCCACTCCGGCGTCACCGAGACAGGCCAGCCTGTGTGGTTTGCGCAGATCCAGAACAACCTGGGGCTGGCCTACCTGTCGATGCCGGCCCGGGAGGCGGGTGACACGCTGAGGACCGGGATCGCAGTGCAGTCGTTCCGGCAGGCGCTCAAGGTGTACGACCGCGACCGCGATCCAGACATGTGGTCGAGCGTGCAAATGAATCTCGCCAGCGCGCTGCAATACCTCCCGTCGTCGCATCCGGAGCAAAACCTCATGCAGGCGGTCGATGCCTACGAGGAGGTGCTCCAGGTGCGGACGGAGGCCCGCGATCCTGTCACCCATGCGCGGGTGCTGCTCAATCAGGCCAACGCGCTTGCCCACCTCGGAATCTTCAAGCCGGCGATCGAGAAAATCGCCGAGGCCTACAAGCTGTGTTCATGGCACGAGCAATTCGAGGAGGCCGCGACGGCGAAGGAACTCCACGATCTGATCGCCCTCTCCCGTGGCCACGAGTGACAGCCACATTTTCCACCGGAGACCGCACTATGGACCTCTACCAAAGGCAGCAATTCGACATGCTCCTGCAGATGGCGACGGAGCGGTTCGTCGCCAAACTGGAGGAGCGGCACCGCGGCACCGAGCAGGCGCTCGCGCAGCTCGCCTCCGACACCAAGGGCGGGTGGGTCGCTCAGTTCGTCGAGGCCGTGTTCGAGGACTTCCTGCTCAACAGCGTCGACGGGGCCTGTTTCATGCTGCGGAGCCTGGCAAGGCGGCCGGTCGAGCCCCACCGCGGGCAGATCGCGGCCGCCGGCACCGTGGAGGAGCTGACGCTCGTGCTCGCGAAGAGCCTTTTCTCCGAGCTGCTGCTCCGAAAGACCGTCGAGTCGCTTGAACAACACATTCGCTACCAGCCCGTGTGAGCCGCCAGCCATGAGCACCACCGACGCAACCGTCGCCGACACCGGCATGCCCACGACCACCGGGGAAGATCTCGCACTGCTGGCCGACCGGGTCGATCGTGCGCTCGCCGAAGTGGCGGCGCTTGAGCCCGCAGCCCGGGCGAAAGCGGTCGCGGTCAGGCTGGCGATCGAGGAGTTTCACAAGGCGGGGCTCACGAGGATCGTGCGGCGGTTGAAGGAGGATCCGCGGGGCAGGGACTTGCTCTTCGAACTGGTCGACGAGCCGGCGGTCCACGCGCTGTTTGCCATGCACGGGCTCGTCCGCGCCGATCTCCGCACGCGGGTCGGCCGCGTGATCGAGATGGTCAGGCCCTTCATGCAGTCGCACGGCGGCGATGTGTCGCTCGTGGATGTCCGCGATGGGAAGGCCTTCGTAACGCTGTCGGGCAATTGTCACGGCTGCTCGATGTCAGCGGTGACGCTGCGCACGACCGTGGAGCAGTCGCTCAAGGAGCATGTGCCGGAGATCGAGGGGGTGGAGGTGGTGCCGGACGAACCTGCGGATGACATCGACGTGGTGCAGATTCTCATGCCGACGACGCAGGAAAGTGAAAACGACTCCGCATACGACGAGCCTGTCTCGGCCGGCTGGGTGGCGGGGCCGCGGGCCGACGACGTGCTTGCCGACAGGCCGGTCGCCTTCGAGGCGGGCGACGCCGACGTGATCGTGATCCGCTCGCCGGGAGGCCTGCGGGCCTTTCGAAACGCCTGCGCCCACGCGGGGATGCCGCTTGAGCGAGGCATCTGCGACGGCGACGCCGGCACGATCACCTGCCCGTGGCATGGCTTTCAGTTCGACAGCGAGACGGGCGAGTGCTTGTCGGCTCCGCAGTGCCAGCTGGAGCCGTTTCCGCTGCGGGTGACCGGTGGCGTCGTCTGGGTGAGGCCGACATGATCGCAGCAGCGACAGTGCAAGAGGCCGGAAGTGCCTTCGCAGAGTGCAAGCCTTCGACTGCGGCACTGCGGCCGATCCGGTGGCTGGGTGCGGCTTCACCCGGGGGCCTCGCCTTGCCACCAGCGCATCCGACGCCGCGCCAGCTTTATGCGCCGCGCAGCGTGTGGCTCGACAGCGAAAGGCTGATTGTCTGTGATTCCGGCAATCACCGGATCCTGATCTGGCAGGGGCTGCCGGATGATGATCATGCTCCTGCCGACATCGTGCTTGGCCAGGCGTCGTTTCTGGCGGAGGGGCCGGCTGCCCATGGCCGTGGCCCGGCAAACGGCCTGCACCTGCCAACCGGCGTGATCGTGGTCCCCGACGCCGCGGGTGGTCCGGGAAAGCTGCTCGTCGCGGACGCGTGGCACCACAGGATTCTCGTCTGGAACGAGGTTCCATCCCGCAGCGATGCGCCGCCTGACTATGCGATCGGCCAGCCTTCGCTCGTGGGCGTGCAACGGAACCGCGGTGGCGCGGCCCGTGCGGACACTCTCTATTGGCCGTTCGGCCTGGCGTGGATCGCTGGCCGGCTGCACGTCGCCGACACCGGCAACCGCCGCGTGCTCATCTGGTGCGGGCTGCCCGATCGCGACCAGCCGGCGGATGCCGTGCTGGGGCAGCCCGACATGGGCACAACGGACGAGAACCGTGGCGGCCCGGTCGGCGCGGCATCGTTTCGCTGGCCGCACGCGATCGCGGGAACCGACGCGATGCTCTTCGTGGCCGACGCGGGGAATCACCGGGTGCTCGGGTGGCGCGGCTCTCCCGCGGAGGATCGACCGGCCGACATCGTCATCGGGCAGCAGGATTTTTGCCTGGCGTCGGAACTGCCGCATGTGCCGCAGGGCCCGTCGCGGCTGCGGTTCCCCTATGGCATGTCGCAGCATGACGATCGGGTGGCCGTTGCGGATACGGCGAACAACCGCGTGCTGTTCTGGCGGCTGCCAATCGGACAACCATGTTTCGCCGCCGCTGCCGGCGTGATCGGCCAGCCCGACTTTGCCGCGAGCGGGGAAAACCATTGGAAGACGGTGACTGCTGCGACCCTCTGCTGGCCGTACGGAGTGTGCCTCCATGGCGATCTGTTGGCGGTCGCTGATTCGGGCAACAACCGGGTCATGATCTGGAAACATGAGAGGTGATCCTGATGTGTCTTGCCGTGCCCGGACAGGTCGAGTCGATCCACGATGACGGCGGTGTGCGGATGGGCCGCGTGAATTTCGGCGGCGTCGTCAAGGAGGTCTGCCTGGCCTATCTTCCCGATCTGGCCGTGGGCGACTACACGATCGTCCACGTGGGCTTTGCGCTGAGCCGGATCGACGAGGCCTCGGCCCGCGACACACTGCGGACTTTCGCGGAACTCGGCCTGCTGGAGGAAGAACTGGCGGAATTGCAGGGCGAGGATGTCCTTGGGAGCCCAGCGGCATGAAACACCTCACGGAATATCGCGACGCTGAGCGGGCGAAGCGGCTCGCCGCCGAGATC
This sequence comes from Pirellulales bacterium, assembly GCA_044236455.1. Classification (GTDB taxonomy): domain Bacteria; phylum Planctomycetota; class Planctomycetia; order Pirellulales; family UBA1268; genus CAMCQY01. The sequence continues at coordinate 50,813 of JBIIGJ010000009.1, read as the reverse complement.
GGTCGGATCGTCACCCGCCCCTGGGCGATCATGGAGGTCTGCGGCGGCCAGACCCATTCGATCATTCGCAACGGGATCGACCAGTTGCTGCCGCCACAGGTCGAGATGATCCACGGGCCGGGCTGCCCGGTTTGCGTTACGCCGCTGGAGGTGATCGACAGGGCGCTCGAGATCGCCAGGCGATCGGAGGTGATTTTCTGCTCGTTCGGGGACATGCTCCGCGTGCCCGGCTCGCGGGACAACCTCTTCAAGGTGAAGGGCTCGGGTGGCGACGTCCGCGTCGTCTATTCGCCGCTCGACGCCCTGGCACTGGCGCGGCGGCACCCCGACCGGGAGGTCGTCTTCTTGGCGATCGGCTTCGAGACGACGGCGCCAGCCAACGCGATGGCTGTAAAGCTCGCGCGGCAACAGGGCGTCGACAACTTCTCGATGCTGGTGTCGCATGTTCTCGTGCCGCCGGCCATCGAGGCGATCATGCGGTCACCCGGCTGTCGCGTCGATGCATTTCTGGCCGCGGGGCACGTCTGCAGCGTGATGGGATCGCGGCAGTATCCGCCGCTGGCGAAAGCATTGGATGTGCCGATCGTGATCACCGGCTTCGAACCCCTCGACCTGCTCGAAGGGATTCGTCGCGCGGTCGTGCAGTTGGAGGAGGGCAGGGCGGAGGTCGACAATGCCTACGCACGCGTCGTGAGTGAATCGGGCAACACGGCGGCGCAGCAAGTCATCGCCGAGGTGTTCGAGACGACCGACCGCGTCTGGCGGGGGATCGGCACGATTCCCCACAGCGGCTGGAAACTCGCCGGCGTCTACCGCGATTTCGATGCCGAGATCAGGTTCGCAGTGTCGGGCATCACGGCGTGCGAGTCGCCGCTGTGCCGAAGCGGGGAGATCCTGCAGGGCACGCTCAAGCCCCACCAGTGCCCGGCCTTCGGCCGGGAATGCACGCCGCGGAATCCGCTCGGCGCGACGATGGTGTCGGGCGAGGGGGCATGCGCGGCCTATTTCCATGCGGGACGCTTTCACGGACCGGATCTCGTCGCGATCGACGCCTGCCCGGTGGCCGGAGGTGTGGCATGAGTGCATCCACGACCAGCGCCGGTCCTGATTTCTCCCGGTTTTCCTGCCCCGTGCCGCTGCGTGATTATCCCGAGGTGATCCTCGGCCATGGCGGCGGTGGGATGCTCTCGCGGGAGCTTATTGACCACGTGTTCCTGCCGGCGTTCCACAATCCACTGCTCGACCGGCTCGGCGACTCGACGGTGCTCGAGCTCGACGGGCTGATGGGTGCGGCTGCGGCCGGCTGCAGACTCGCGTTCTCGACCGATTCCTACGTCGTCCGTCCGCTCTTCTTTCCGGGCGGCTCGATCGGGGATCTGGCGGTGAACGGCACGGTGAATGACCTGGCGATGAGCGGTGCCCGGCCGCTCGTGCTCTCCGCGGGGTTCATCATCGAGGAGGGATTTCCGATCGCCCAGCTGGCGGCGGTGGCCGAACGGATGGCGGCCGCGGCCCGGAGGGCGGGCGTGTCGATCGTGACCGGCGACACGAAGGTGGTGGAACGCGGCCATGGCGACGGCTGCTACATCAATACGAGCGGCCTGGGGGTGGTGCCGGCCCACGTCGCCATCGGCCGGGAGCCGATGCGTGACGGCGACGTCGTGCTGGTGAGCGGCACGATCGGGGAGCATGGCATGGCAATCATGAGCGTCCGCGACGGGCTTGAGTTCGAGTCGCGGATCGAGAGCGATACAGCTCCGCTGCACGGGCTCGTGGCCGCGATGCTCGCAGCCTGTTCCGAGATCAGGGTGCTCCGCGATCCGACCCGTGGCGGTGTGGCGACGAGCCTCAACGAGATGGTGGCCCATTCCGCGTGCGGTATTGAGATCGAGGAGGCCGCCGTGCCGGTCAGCCTCCAGGTGGCCAGCGCCTGCGAGATCCTCGGGCTCGACCCGTTGCACGTGGCCAACGAGGGGCGGTTACTCGCGGTCGTGCCGGCGGAGGCCGCCGTCGCGGTCCTGGATGCGATGCGAAGGCACGAACATGGCACTGGGGCGACCCAGATCGGCCGCGTGGTGGCTGACCACCCGGGGATGGTGGCGGGAAGGACTGCCCTCGGCGGTCGGCGGGTGCTCCCGATGCCGCTCGGCGAGCAACTGCCACGAATCTGCTGAACGGTTTTTTCTTGACCGGGGGTGGATAATGAATGCGGGAGAAGGTTGAACCTGAAACGAGAGCCGGCATGGACACGCCCCAGGGAGGCACGCCGTCCATGGCCGCGTCAGTTGGTGCGCTGCAGATTGCGCCAAATATGCCCGACTACGAGCGGGCCCGTCGGGAATTCACCTGGGAGTCGGCCCGTGCGCTCCTCGACGGCCTCCCTGATGGCCGGGGGCTCAACATCGCGCACGAGGCGGTCGATCGCCATGCCCTGTCGGGTCGCGACGACCATGTGGCGATCCGTTTTCTCCCGCTGTCGGGGCCGCGTCGCGACATCAGCTATGCCGAACTGGCGGCGCTCACGAATCGGTTCGCCAACGTTCTCGAGAAGCTCGGCATTTCCCCCGGCGATCGCGTGTTCGTCCTCACAGGCCGCATCCCGGAACTCATCGTGGCGGCGATGGGCTCGCTCAAGGCCCGCGCTGTCTTCTCGCCGCTGTTCGCGGCGTTTGGCCCAGAACCGTTGCTCGCTCGGATCGAGATCGGCCGGCCGCGGGTGCTGGTCACGACTTCGAGCCTCTACCGGCGGCGGGTTGCCGGGCTCAGGACCGGGGCCTGCACGATCGAGCATGTGATCGTGATCCGTGACGAGCCGGAACCGCTCGCGGAGGGCGTGCTCGATTTCGAGCAGTTGATGCAGGAAGCGTCGGCGGCTTACACGATTCAGCCGACGTCGCCGGAGGATCCCGCGCTCCTTCATTTCACGAGCGGTACCACGGGGCGGCCGAAGGGCGCGTTGCACGTGCACGAGGCGGTCGTCGCCCATCATGTCACCGGCTTCATGGCCCTCGATCTCCATCCCGACGACATCTTCTGGTGCACGGCCGATGCCGGCTGGGTGACGGGAACGTCGTACGGGATCATCGCGCCGCTCACCAATGGCATCACGAGCATCCTCGACGAGGGAGAGTTCGCCGCCGAACGCTGGTATGGAATTCTGCAGGATGAGCGGGTGACGGTCTGGTACACGGCGCCGACGGCGATTCGCATGATGATGCGGCTCGGGGCCGACGTCGTGCGGCGGTACGACACCAGCCGGCTGCGATTTCTCGCGAGCGTCGGGGAACCGCTCAATCCGGAGGCGGTGCTCTGGGGCCGCGAGGCCTTCGGCCAGATGGTTCACGACAACTGGTGGCAGACGGAGACCGGCGGGATCATGATCGCGAACGTCGCGGCGGTCGAGATCCGGCCCGGCTCGATGGGCAAGCCGCTGCCGGGGATCAAGGCGGCGCTCGTCGAGCGGCGCGACGACGGCAGCGTGCGGGTGATCGATGCCGCAGGCGAGCAGGGGGAGATCGCGCTGCGGCCCGGCTGGCCCTCGATGTTCCGCGGCTACTGGGAGGAGCCCGGGCGGTATGGGGCCTGCTTCGCCGGCGGCTGGTATCTCAGCGGCGACCTCGCGCGGCGGGACGCCGACGGCTACTACTGGTTTGTCAGCCGCAAGGACGACGTCATCAAGACGTCGGGCCATCTGGTCGGGCCATTCGAGGTGGAGAGTGTGCTTCTCGAACACGAGGCCGTGGCCGAGGCGGGCGTGATCGGCAAGCCCGACCCAAGCGCATACGAGATCGTCAAGGCGTTCGTGTCGCTGAAGCCTGGCTTCGTCGCCGGTGAGAGCCTGCGGCGGGACCTGCTCGGCCATGCCCGCCGGCGGCTGGGGGCGGCGATCGCGCCGAAGGAACTCGACTTCGTCGCCACGCTGCCAAGGACGCGCAGCGGCAAAATCATGCGGCGGCTGCTCAAGGCCCGCGAGTTGGGACTGCCCGAGGGGGATCTCTCGATGCTCGAGGCGGGCCCGCCGCCGGGGGCGGGGGAGCCAGGCCCATGACGGCGACACCCACTCTCGCCAGGGACCATGCGCACGACCTCCTGCGGCGGATGCTCCTGATCCGGCGATTCGAGGAGCGGTCGGCGGAACTCTACATGCAGGGCAAGATCCGCGGGTTTTTGCATCTCTCCATCGGGCAGGAGGCGGTGGCGGTCGGGGCGCTGGCCGCCGTCGCGGCCGAGGACAGGATCGTGGCCGCCTACCGCGAGCACGCCCATGCCCTGGCCCGCGGCGTGCCGCCGGCTGCAGTGATGGCGGAGATGTTCGGCAAGGCGAACGGCTGCAGCCGGGGCCGCGGCGGCTCGATGCATCTCTTCGACGTCGCGCACGGCATCTACGGCGGCAACGCCATCGTGGCCGGCGGGCTGCCGCTGGCCGTCGGCCTGGCACTCGCCGATGCCTTGCAGACGCGGCCGCACGTGACGATCTGTTTTTTCGGCGACGGCGCGGTGGCGGAGGGGGAGTTTCACGAATCGCTCAACCTCGCGGCGCTCTGGAAGCTTCCGGTGCTCTTTCTCTGCGAGAACAATCTCTACGCCATGGGCACGTCGCTCGTCCGTCACCAGGCGATGCCGATCATCCACCGCAAGGCGGCAGGCTATGCCATGGAGTCGACGGTGGTTGACGGTATGGACGTGTTGGCCGTCGAAGCCGCCGTGCGGCTGGCGGTGGAACTCGTTCGCGGAATGCGGGTTCCCTGCCTGCTGGAGGCACGGACCTATCGGTTTCGCGCGCACTCGATGTACGACCCGGAACTCTACCGGCCGAAGGAGGAGGTCGAGCGGTGGCGGACACGCGATCCCTTGGCAACATTTCCGGCGCTGCTGCGGGAGTGGGGGCTCGTTGGTGACGACGAGATCCGGCAGTTGGAGGCTGCCGTGGCAGCGGAGGTGGAGGAGGCGGTGGCCGCCGCCGAGGCGGGACCGTGGGAGCCGGTCGAGGATCTCTGCAGGGATGTGCTGACGCCGCCGGCGGGGGCAGCGCCATGACGACGATCACCTACCGCGAGGCGGTGCGGGCAGGCATGCATGCGGCGATCGTTGCCGACCCGCGGGTGTTTTTGATGGGCGAGGACGTTGGCTGCTACGGCGGCGCCTATGCGTGCAGCAAGGGCTTCCTCGACGAGTTCGGCCCCGAGCGGATCCGCGACGCACCCCTGTCGGAATCGGCGTTCGTCGGCGCAGGAATCGGCGCGGCGATCGGTGGGATGCGGCCGATCGTCGAGGTGATGACGGTGAACTTCAGCCTGCTGTCGCTCGACCAAATCGTCAACAACGCCGCCGCGATCCGTCACATGAGCGGCGGACAGATGAGCGTGCCTCTGGTGATCCGCATGGCCACCGGCGCCGGGCGACAGGTGGCGGCGCAGCATTCGCACAGCCTGGAGGTGTGGTACGCCCACGTGCCAGGCATCAAGGTGCTCGCGCCCGCCACGGTCGACGACGCGCGGCACATGCTGGCCGCGGCGATTGCCGATCCCGATCCAGTGATCATCTTCGAGCACGCGATGCTCTATCCGACGGAGGGGGAGCTTGTGGAGGGTGCCCACCCGTTCGACCCATGGCGGGCGGTGATCCGCCGCGCGGGGAGTAATCTGACGCTTGTCACCTACGGCGGTTCGCTCCCCAAGTCGCTGGCGGCGGCAGAGCAACTCGTTCGCGATGGCATCGACGCGGAGGTGATCGATCTGCGGTCGCTGCGGCCGCTCGATGTGGGGGCGATCCTGCAGTCGGTCGCGAAGACGCACCGCGTCGCGATCGTCGACGAGGGCTGGCGGACATGCAGCCTTGCGGCCGAGATCAGCGCGATCGTGATGGAGGGAGCGTTCTACGAACTCGACGCGCCGGTCGTGCGGATCTGCTCCGCCGAGGTGCCCATCCCCTACGCGAAGCATCTGGAGGAGGCGGCGCTGCCGAGCGTGGAACGGATCGTGGCCGCGATCCGCGAGGCCTTTCAGCAAGAAGCCCGGATGTCACGCTCATGAAACCATTCGTCATGCCCGCACTCGGTGCTGACATGGAGGCGGGCACGCTCGTTGCCTGGCACAAGCAGCGCGGCGACGCGGTGCATCGCGGCGATACGATCGCCGAGGTCGATACGGACAAGGGCGTGATCGACGTCGAGATATTCAGCGACGGCGTGCTCGACGAGATTCTGGTGCCACCGGGCCGCAAGGTCCGCGTCGGCACCGTAATGGCGATGATTCGCGAGACCAACGAGATTTCTGGAGCAGGCGCGGGGGCCGCCGAGCCAGGGGGGGCCGCGAAGCCGGTCGCACCAGCCGGGCCGGTCCTTCCCGTTGAGACCGGGGAGGAGCGGCCGAGGCCGGCGTTTGCCATGCGGGCGGGTGCTGTGCCGTCAGTGCCCGTTGCCGCACCCGCGGTGCCGATCTATGGACCCGGGTTGGCGGCGGTGGGTCGAACGCGGATCTCGCCCGCGGCCCGTCGGCTCGCGCGGGAACGGCACGTCGATCCCGCGACGATCCCCGGAACAGGCCACGGCGGTGCCATCACGCTGGCGGACATCGAACTGGCGGCGACGAAGTTGGCGGCTGTCGCGGCCCCGGCTGGAGCTCCCGCCAGCCAGGCTGCGCCTGGCATCTCCGCCGACCGGCTCACACGGATGCGGCAGACGATCGCCGCCGCGATGGCTCGGTCGAAACGCGAGATCCCCCATTACTACCTCGCCACGACGATCGACCTGCACCGTGCCAGTTCATGGCTGGCCGCGGAGAACGAGCGGCGGCCACCTGAGAAGCGGCTGCTTCCAGGCGTGCTCCTGCTGAAGGCGACGAGCCTGGCTCTGCGGGAGGCGCCCGAACTCAACGCCGTGTGGGAAGGGGGCGCCGTCGTGTTACGGGAGACGGTGCACGTTGGCGTGGCGATCTCCCTGCGGCAGGGCGGGCTCGTGATCCTGGCGCTGCACGACACGTCGAGCCGCAGCCTCGACTGCCTGATGGACGGCCTTCGTGACCTCACGGCGCGGGCCCGTGCGGGCCGTATGAAAAGCTCGGAGCTCGCCGATTCCACGATCACCGTCACGAGCCTGGGCGATCGGGGGGTGGAGAGCGTCTACGGCGTGATCTATCCGCCGCAGGTGGCGATCGTGGGCTTTGGGAAGATCGTCGAGCGGCCGTGGGCAGTGGACGGTGGCCTGTTTGTCAGGCCGGTCGTGACGGCCACGCTCGCTGCCGATCACCGGGTGTCGGACGGCCATCGCGGGGGACTTTTTCTCGACGCGGTCGACAGGCTGCTGCAGGAGCCCGAGAAACTATGAACGACTCATCGCAACGGGCCCGCGACGCCGTCTGCAGGATCCTGGCGGGGATCGCTCCCGAGGCCGATCTCTCCGCCCTGCCGCCCGACGCGAATCTTCGCCGGGAACTCGACCTCGACTCGATCGATTTTCAGAACTTCGTCATCCGGCTCTGCAAGGAGCTGAAGATCGACATCCCCGATCGCGACGCCGCGAAGCTCACGACCCTCGCCGGCTGCGTGGAGTATCTCGCGGTGCGGATGTGAGCTGGTAGACACCAGGGTTGCGTGCCGGGCAGGCTCCCCGAACACGCTTCACTCGCACGGCGGCTCCTCGAAGACTTCTAATCACATGGAAAATCCTCGACTCGTAGGCGCCTGACGCTCGTTCCAGTGTCCGGGGAGACCTCGCCCTTGCCGGCGCGTGCATTGCATGTCCGGAGCATCCGTGAGGGGCTGCCCATGTCCCCGGGAGCCGGCGTTGCTGACCAGCGCAGGCAGGATGCCGAAGCGCAGTCAGCATCGAGTGAGCGAAGGACAGGATGTCCGGAGCGAACGTCCGGCGACGGGGCATGGGCAGCCCCGAACCGTCGGGAGCAATCCGACTCTGGCGTCGGGAGTGTCACCGCTCGATGTGGAGCCTGAGGAAATGCGTGGCGCAGCTGATGCAGGGGTCGTAGCTGCGGATCAGTCGTTCGCATCCAGCCGCCGCTTCCTCGTCGCCAAGGTCGAGCAGGCTGGGCAGATAGGCCCGCACGTCTGCCTCGATTCGGGCCTGGTTCTGGCTCGTGGGGGGAATGATCGTGGCCGCCGCGATGAGGCCATCGTCGCCGATAACGTAGCGATGGTAGAGCAGTCCTCGCGGCGCCTCCGTCGCATGAGAGCCCGTGCCCGCGCGAGGCATGTATTCGACCCGGCAGGGAGTGATCGATGCGTGGCAGGCCCGCGCGATCGCCAGAGCCTCCTCGAAGGCGGCCGCCATCTCGATCACCCGCGCGGCAATGGAATGAAAGATATTTCGGGAAGGCCAGGCGAGGCCGCATGTGTCCGCGGCCCGGCGGGCGCCGTCTGGCAGGTCTGCCAGGCAGTGGTTGAGCCGCGACAATGGCCCGCAGAGATAGGGGCGGTCGCCCGGCACGATGAAGCTCGACAGCGCGGTGCTGTGCGGCACCTGCCGCTCCACGAAGTGCTGGGGATAGTCGTCGATCGGGATGTCGAGGCCCGCGGTCTTCGGGTCGTTCGATGAGACGATCCGGCCGTCGTTCATCGGGTAGCCCTCAGGAGCCCGCAGCGACACGCACTCATAGGTCTGCGTGAAGTCCGGGAAGTCGAACCGGCTGACCGTGGCGAGCGTGTCGACTGCGGCGTGCAGGCCCCACTCGAGATCGGGGATGAGCTGGCGGACCGCCGCGGCGTCGGGCGCACGGTGGAAACCCCCGACAGCCACGTTGATTGGATGCACCGCACGACCACCGAGCACCTCGATGATCCGGCTGCCGATCGCCTTCATCCGCAGGCCGCGGTCCAGCAACCCAGCGTATGCTTCGGGATAGGTGAAGCAACTGTCGCAGCCCAGGAAATCGGGCGCATGCAGCATGTGGATATGAAGCGAGTGGCTCTGGATCCATTCGCCGCATGCCAGGAGCCGCCGCAGCAGGCGGATGTCCGGCCCGACGGCGATGCCGAGCGCCGACTCGAGGGCCTGACAGGCGGTGACCTGGTAGGCGACCGGACAGATGCCACAAATCCTCGCCACGATGTCGGGCACCTCGCGGACCTCGCGTCCGCGGAGCAGCCGTTCGAAGAACCGGGGCGGTTCGTAAATGTTGAATTCGACCAGCTCGACGCGGCCGTCGGTGACCCTTGCCCGGAGGCCGCCGGTCCCCTCGACCCGCGTCAGGGCCTTTGCTGTGAACTCCCGCGACTGGTTCACGGCGGGCCTCCCGCGGGGTCGTGCTCGAGACGGTCGCTCTCCCGCCGGAAGTCGGGCGACCAGGCGTTGAACGATCGTACGAGCCGCGAGAGATGCGGCCGCGGCGTGCCGCGACGCTCGTAGAAGCCGGTCAGGCTGACGAGGTTCGGCTGTTCGTCCGGGCCGTAGCAGCCGAAGCACTCGCGGCCGTGGGCGGGGCAGATGGCGCCGCAGCCCGCCTGCGTGGCCGGCCCGAGGCAGGCGATGCCGTGCGCGACCGCCACGCAGACCGTGCCACGTTCCTTGCACTCGACGCAGACGCTGTACCGCGGCACCCGCGGCTGGCGGCCGACGACGATCGCGGTGATCAGCTCCACGAACTGCCCCGTGTCGATCGGGCAGCCGCGGAGTTCGAAGTCGATCGGCACATGATCGCTGACGGGCGTGCTCTTCTCGAGAGACTGCACATAGGATGGTGAGGCGTAGACGCTCCCCACGACATCGTCGTTTCGGCACCAGTTCCGCAGGGCCTGGATACCGCCGGCCGTCGCGCAGGCGCCGATCGTCACGAGAAACCGGCATGCGTCGCGGATCGCGCGAATCCGCGCGAGATCGTCCGGCGTGGAAATCGACCCCTCGACCAGGCCGATGTCATACGGGCCGGCGAGCGACTGCGAGCGGGCCTCCGGGAAATGTGCGATCTCGATCCGGTCCGCGATTGCCAGCAGCGTGTTCTGGGCGTCGAGCACCTGCAGCTGGCAGCCGTCGCATGAGGCAAACTTGAACACGGCGAGTCGTGGTTTGTCTGGCACGGCACACTCTTCACAGATGCGGCACGGCCAGCCACCGGCTGATCCGGTCGTAGGAAAACACAGGGCCATCCCGGCAGACGAAGAACGGGCCGAGCTGGCACAGCCCGCAGAGGCCGCCGCCGCAGCCCATCAGCCGTTCGATCGACACGAAGACCTGGTCGCGGGCGATGCCGCGGGTGATCGCCTGCTCCGCCACCGCCGTCATCATCGGTTCCGGGCCGCAGCAGAGGAGGCTCGTTGAGGCCGGGTCGAGGTCAATGTGATCGAGGAGCAACGGCACGAGGCCGACCCTGCCCCGCCAGTGGGCGTCGGGGTCGGTGACGATGCAGTGCGCGTCGATGCCGTGGTCGCGCCAGCGGGCGTGATCGCGGGTGGCATACAGGTCGGCCGGGGTCTTGGTGCCGTGCAGCACCGCGATCCGGCCATACTCGTCTCGATGCGTCATGCAGAGGCGGATCGCCGCGAGGAGCGATGCGAGTCCCAGGCCGCCGCCGACGATCACGAGGTCGCGGTCGCGCAGGGCGTCGAGCGGCCAGGGGATGCCAAACGGCCCGCGCAGGAGCAGTTCGTCGCCGACGTCAAGTCGTGTGAGGGCCCGGGTCACGTTGCCGACGGCGCGGGCCGTGTGGGCGATACCGGTGAGCGACTCAGGATCGGAACTGATAGAGATCGCCGCCTCGCCGATACCCGGCAGTGAGAGCATGTTGAACTGCCCCGCGGCAAAGCGAAAGGGTGGCCGGGAGTCGCGGGGCGCGAATGTGAGCGAGTAGGTGTGCACGCCCGGAGCCTCCTCGCGGATGGCCGCGATGCGTGCCGCGCGGAGCTGCCACGGCGAAAGCCCGGGACCACAGGCCTGCGGTCTGGAGGCCGCGCCGGGCGGCATGAGAAACGTGCTCTTCATGGGAGTGCCGACTCCCGGATCGCGGCCACTTCCTCCGTGAGATCGATGGCGACGGGGCACCATGTTATGCAGCGGCCACAGCCAGTGCAGCCCGACGTGCCGAACTGGTCGATCCAGCCGGCGAGCTTGTGGGTGAGCCACTGCCGGTACCGCGAGGCCACCGTCGGTCGGGCATTGCCGCCGTGCATCTGCGAGTGCGCGAGCGTGAAGCAGGAGGCCCAGCGACGATCGCGGGTGACGTGGTCGCCAGTCAGGTCGGCGACCTCCTCGACCGAACTGCAGAAGCAGGTCGGGCAGACGAGCGTGCAGTTGGCGCACGAGAGGCATCGGTCGGCCACTTCCTGCCAGCGGGGATGCTCGAGGTTGTCGTAGAGCAGATCGCGGATGTTGTCGGTGTCGAGCGCCCGCGGTCGCGGCTCGCCTGACCGCGGAACGCGGGAGTGCATCGTGCGTTCGAGGTCGCGGGGAATGGCCTGCACGTGGTCGGCCTCCTCCGGCGTGCAGGGCGTGAGCGAGCCTGCCGAACCAAGGTCGTGGAGCATCTCGCCGCCCCGCTCCGAGCCGATCTTGACGGCGAAACGATCGCCCATCTCGGTCAGGGAGAGATCGAAACCGTGCGTGGCCGCCGGCCCGCACTGCATCGAGTGGCAGAAGCAGGTGGCGGCCGCCCGCCGGCAGTTCACCGCCACGATAAAGAGCTTCTCGCGTCGCGTCTTGTAGGCAAGGTCGATGTGGGTGCCCTCGAGGAAGACTCTGTCCTGCACTCGCAAGGCCGCGAGGTCGCAGGCCCGCACGCCGATGACGGCAAGCGGCTGTGGCTCGTCAGGCAGGGGAGCCTCCCGCCAGGTGCCATCCTGCCGCACCAGCCGCTGGATCGTCTCGCGGGAAGGGAAGAGGAAATTCTTCAGTGAGTGCGGCCCAACGACGTGGTCGAACCAGCCGGCGGTATCGTCCCGCCGCAGGCGATAGTGGCCGCCATCCTGTTCGTCGATCCACCCGGCAGGGAGCTGGTTCACGTCGGAGAGGTCGCGGTAAACCACCGCTCCCTCGGCCACCTGCGGCCCCACGACCCGATGGCCCCGCTCCGTCAGGGCGTCGATCAGGCACTGGAGCGCCGGACGGTCGAGCCAGGCGAGTGAGCCGACGGCGGGCACGCAACGGGTCATGGACGTGAATCTCCGCGGGCTCGGTCACGAGCCAACTGTGCAGCTCCCTGCCGGTCGAATCAAATCACGACAGTGGCATCCCCACGGGCTGCAGCCGTCCTGCTGGACACTTTCAGGCAAGCGCTCCACAGGTGGTGTGCGATCCTGCTATCCTTGGCGGCCATGAAGCACCCGTGCACCATCGTGATTCTGGACGGCCACACGGCCAATCCGGCGGATCTCAGCTGGTCGGAGATCGAGGCGATCGGTCCCCTGACCGTATACCCGCGGACGGCCGCCGCCGATGTCGTCGCGCGGGCCCGCGATGCCGATATCGTCCTCACCAACAAGACACCGATCTCCCGGGAGGCGATCGCTGCGCTGCCCCGGCTCAAGTGCATCGGGGTGCTGGCCACCGGCTACAACATCGTGGACGTCGAGGCGGCGAAGGAACGGGGCATTCCGGTCTGCAACGTGCCGGAATACAGCACTCCCAACGTCGCGCAGGCCGTGTTCGCCCTGCTGCTCGAGCTGACCAACCACACCGGTCACCACGCGCAGACCGTCCGGTCAGGCCGCTGGGCGGCGTCTGAGGACTTCTGCTATTGGGACGGAGAGCTGGTGGAGTTGGCCGGGCTCACGCTCGGGCTCGTTGGCTACGGCCGGATCGGCCAGGCCGTGGCCTGTGTCGGCCGGGCGTTCGGGATGCGGGTGCTCGCCCACCGGCGGTCGGCTGCACCTGCTGACGGCGACAACGCCGTGAAGTTCGTCGATCTGCCCACGCTGCTCCGCGAGAGCGATGTCGTGAGCCTGCACTGCCCGCTCACGCCCGAGACGCAGAGCCTGATCAATGCCGGGACGATCGGCCTCATGAAACCGACGGCGTTCCTGATCAACACCTCGCGTGGGCCGCTTGTCAACGAGGCTGATCTCGCCGCCGCACTTGACCAGGGCCGCATCGCCGGGGCGGGCCTCGACGTGCTCTCGGTGGAGCCGCCGCCGACGTCGAACCCGCTGCTCACGGCGCGGCACTGCATCATCACGCCGCACATCGCTTGGGCCACGCGGAATGCCCGGCAGCGGCTGATCGAGGTGACGGTCGCCAACCTCCGGGCCTTCGTGGCGGGCCAACCGCAGCATGTCGTCAATCGTTGATCGCATGGTCATGAATGACGATGAAGCAGGTGCCATGATGCTGCACGGAAGGAATCACTCCTCGCGTCACCCGACATCCAGCCGCCTGTAATCCCTTCGCCCACCAAATACAATGAAGCGTTCCCGCCCGTCATCCCGTCGCCCCACCTCGCAGGAATACCCCGGCGGAAGCGCTGGCAGTCGCATGGCGAAAAAGTCCTCGCGTAGGCCTGTTGATCGTTCGGCGGCCCGCCATCAGGGCAAGGCCGAGGAGAAGTATCACGGCGTGCGCGCCTGCGAGGCACTCTTCGCCCACCGACCGCAGGACATTATCCGCGTCTACGTCGCCGAGGAGCGGCGTCGGTACTTCGCTGCCCTCCTCGACCACTGCGCGAAGGCCCGGCTGGGCTTTCAGGTGGTGGCACAGGAAAACCTTGCCCGCATCAGCGAATCGACCCACCACGAGGGGATCGTCATCCTCGCCCGTGCCTGTCCACGGTGGGGCATAGCGGAACTGCTGCGGGCGATCGAGGAGCGGCGGTTGAAGGGCCCGTTCCTCTATCTCGACGGCATCCAGAATCCGCACAATCTCGGCGCGATCCTGCGGACCGCTGCGCACTTCGGTACGGCCGCCGTGCTGGGAGCCCGCGGCGATCTCCCACCGCTGTCGCCGGCGGCGGTTCGCGTGGCGGAAGGGGCAGCCGAGCATGTGCCTGTGTGTGATCTCGACGAACCGCGGTCGGGTCTGACGCGGCTCAAGGAACTGGGATTCCGCGTCGTGGCGACATCGAGCCACCGCGGCCGCCCGGTCTCGCCCGAAGTCCTCGGAGGCAAGGTCGTGCTGGTGCTCGGCAGCGAAAGCGAGGGTGTGTCGAAGCCGATCGCCGCCCTGGCCGACGAGTCCGTCCAAATTCCTGGCACCGGCGCGGTGGAGAGCCTCAACGTGTCGGTCGCTTGCGGCATCCTGCTTGCCGAAGCCTGGCGTGGCAGGATGTAGCTGGCTTTTTCGGACGAGCCATCAGCGAACGCGGGGCTTCATGCTTAGGCACTTGAGCGTGTGTTCGTCGCGGACGTAGAGCTTGCCGGCCGCGAGGGCCGGCAAGGCTCGGATCGTGCCCGAAAACGGACGGGCCCGTGCGAGCACCTTGATGCCCGCCATGTCTGGCTGGATGAGCACGAGTTCGCCGTCGGCCTTGGTGGCGATAATCTTGCCGTCGGCAAACAGCAGGGTGCCGTAGCCGAAGTTAGGCTCTGTCCAGAGGACCTCGCCGGTCGACAGCTTGATGCACTTGAAGTCGGCGGGCGGGAGATCGTCACGGCCGTCGATGGCGAAGAGGAAGCCGCCGCGGGCGATGGGGGTGCAGTATTGCGTGGCCAACGACTCCGTGCCGCCCCAGACCTTTTTCATCCCCGCTTTGTCGAACGAGCCGTAGAGCGACCCAACTCCGTAGGATGATGTCACGAGCAGGTGCGGCGTGTCATGCTTGTCGACGACCACGAGTGGGTTGGCTGCATTCACCGTCGGCCCGCGGGCGCCGAAGGAAAACTGCCAGCGGAGCGCGCCGGTTACAGGATCGAGCAGGATCACACGGTAGCGGGTGATGACCAGCAGGTGGGGCACGTCGGCGATCGTGACGGGCACGGGCGAGGAGTAGCTTGCCCGCTCGGCGGTCTTCGTCCAGACCGTTTCGCCGTTCGCGAGCGAGAAGGCGACGATCCCGGCCTCCTGTTTGCTGCCCCCGACGTTCACGATCACCAGTTTGCCCACCACGATCGGCGAACTGCCGGCGCCGAAATAGCCGGTCTGCGAGCCGAAGTCGGCGTGCGTGTTTCGTTGCCACAGCCGTTTGCCCGTGGCGGATTCGAGGCAGGTGAGGACGCCCTCCGCACCAAACGTGATCACACGTCCGTTTTGAATCACAGGCACGCAGAGCGGACCGTCACCACTGCCCACATCCGGCGTAAACTTGGTCGGATATTCGTCTGTCCAGAGTGTTTTTCCAGTCGCGGCGTCGAGGGCTTCCGTGACCTCGTTGCCATCCACGCGGTGGAACAGCAGCGTTCGCTTCTCGGCCACGGCCACGCCGGCGTAGCCCCTGCCCACGTCACGCTGCCAGAGCGTGTAAGGGCCGTCCGCGGGCCATTCGTCGGCAAGGACCTCGTCGGCGGCGGCAATGCCATTGCGATCCGGTCCGAGAATCTGCGGCCAGTCGCCCGCAGCGGCCTCGAGTCCTGCAACCGCCACCAACAGGCAGCAGAAAACCGGGAGGCCGAAAATCCTGTTCAACGCGGGCATGCCACCGTCCAAGTGCATGGGGTCATCGACGCCGGAAGTGTACTCTATCGGCATCCGCCCACGCAGGCCGGAATCGGGCCTAAAAATTCCGAAAAATACCGCGATGGCGTGAAAGTGCCAGGGTATTATTCCCCCGGATTTTGCGGGGTAGTGGGCCTGTCGAGGGTGATCCGTTCCCGCTGGATCCGCCGCAGGGGAGCGTGCCGACGCCCTCGGGTCGTGGAGCAGCAGATCACTGCCGGGCTACGCTGCCGCCCAGGATTCTGCAAAAATTCGGTGCGAGGAGACTATCGGCATGCGGATCACCTTCACACAATCGGGCGGTTTTGTCGGGGCCGTGACCGGCTGCCGGATTGATACCGCCGAGCTTACCCCTGCCGATCGTCGGGAAGCCGAGGCCCTGGTGGCCGCGAGCGGCCTGACCGAGTCGTTCGAGCGATTCTCGCCCGCTGCCCGCGATCGCCGGCAGTACGAGATCACGATCGAGAGGGAGGGGCCGCCGCTGACGGTCGTCTGTGACGAGAGCTGCCTCCCGGCGGCCGTGCGGCCGTTGGTGGGCTTTCTCGCCGCGCGGGCCAGGCCGCAGCGGCCCGACGCCTGATATCCTGCTGCCACCGCGGAAGGAGCCGCCCAGCATGAGCCATATTCCCCTCCCCCCCACGCTCTGCCCACGGCTTCCTGCCGCGACCCACGCCTACGTGGCCGAACTGCTGGCGACCCATCCGGTCGATGTGCGGGTGAGCCGGCCCCGCCGCACGAAGCTGGGCGATCACCGGGGCCCGTCTCGCGTGTATCGCCGTCACCGCATTTCGGTGAACGACGGGCTCAATCCCTATGCTTTCTTCACCACGTTGCTTCACGAGATCGCCCATGCTGCCACGTGGGAGCGGCACGGACCGCGACGGCGTCGCGTGCGTCCGCACGGTCCGGAATGGAAGGCCGAGTTTGAACGGATCCTTCTGCCCGTGGTGGCTGGACGCCTGCTGCCGGAGGATGTCGGCGGAGCGATCGAGCGCTCGATGCGAAATCCGGCGGCGGCGACCTGCAGCGATCGGAATCTGATGCTGGCGCTGGCTCGTTACGACGCGGTCGATGCGGGCATCGTATTCGTGGAATCACTGCCCGCCGGGACGATCTTCCGAACCGACGGCGGCAGATTGTTCCGCCTGGGGCCGAAGCTGCGAAGCCGCTATCGCTGCATCGAGCAGCGGACGGGCCGCGAATATCGGATGCACGCTCTGTGCCGCGTGACGCTGGTGGCGGATTCCGCGGACCGGGGCTGATCGCCGCTATCGGCGGGCGCTGGACTGTGGCGTGCGGCTCTGGCGACGGCGGACCGAGTTGCCGTAGACGTGCAACGGCCGGTTCGGGCGTTTCTCGATCGGGATGCTCTTGATCTCGTCACGCTCGCTTCCAAACGTGATGACGCGGGGGTCGAAGCCGGCGCCGACAGCCGGGGCCGCTGATACGGCTGCGACGGCAGCCACGAGGATGACCCTGAGCACTCGCATGGACCGACTGACTCCCTTGGGTTGATGCCGACACTCCCGCGTGGATCGAATTCCACACCTCCCTCTTTCCCATCGGATGCGGCACGCGCAAAGCGTGTTTTCGGGAGGCGCGACCGTGGGTTTTGTCATATCCCGCACCGCCGTACCAAGGATCACGTTCGCACCCCCTCCTAGGGGCTGTTTTTATCGGCGTGATCGGAACGGCCGCGGTATGCTGCCCACAGGCGAGGACCATTGGTCTGGTCTGGAGTGTGAGCACGCGAGGCGTGGGAAGGCGGTGTGATGGTGCGATGGCTGGTGGTGGCGATCGTGATGATGGCTGCGTGCCGTGCGGCCGCCGCGCAGGAGCGGGCGCATGAGTGGTCGCGTGGACGGTGGGTCGACCTTACGCATCCGTTCGATGAAAAGACGATCTACTGGCCTACCGAGAAGGGGTTTCTCTTCGAGCAGGGCAGCAACGGCCCCACTTCGAAGGGCTACTATTACGCCGCCAACCGGTTCGCCGCGGCCGAGCATGGAGGCACCCACCTCGACGCGCCGCGGCATTTTTCGGCCACGGGCCAGACGGCCGACGCCATTCCGCTGCACCGGCTCGTGGGGGAGGCGGCTGTCGTCGACGTGACGCGGCAGTGCGCGGCCGATTCCGCGTACGAAATCACGCCGGACGATCTTGTCGCCTGGGAGGCGCGGCACGGCCGGCAGCTGGTCGATGTGATCCTGCTCCTGCGCACCGGCTGGGCAGGGCGGTGGGAAGACCGGGCCGCCTTTCTCGGCACCGCGCAGAACGGCCCGGAGGCGGTGGCGAAGCTGCGGTTTCCGGGGCTGTCGCCGGTGGCCGCCAGGTGGCTGGTCGAGCACCGGCGGATCCGGGCCATCGGCATCGACACGGCCAGCATTGATCACGGCCCCTCGACGCACTTCGGGGCGCACGTCGTCCTCTGCAGCGGCAACGTGCCGATCTTCGAAAACGTGGCGTCGCTGGACGGCCTGCCTGAGCAGGGGGCGTTCGTCGTAGCCCTGCCGATGAAGATCGCCGGCGGCAGCGGCGGTCCGCTGCGGATCGTGGCCCGGCTGCCAGATGCCGCCGATTGACGCCACGGCCGCCGATGGTGAATAACGTGGCCTGCGTCAACCGGCAGACCACGTTCCCCAGGAGACATTTCCATGGCAGGCAAGAAGATCATCATGCGGACCGGCGAGGCGCTCGTGGAGGCCGACGAGGCGTGGAGCGCGGCCGAGCCGGAAGTGGTGATCGGTGAACTCGACGGCCCCGTCGGCTACGCGATCGCCAACCTCATCGGCGATCAGGTGAAGGGGCATACGCGGGTCTGGGCGATCCTCAACAGCGACGTGCAGGTGCGGCCCGCCACGCTGATGGTGAGCAAGTACACCGCTCCCAACGCCCGCTACACGAACATCCTCATGGGCACCGTGCAGGCGGCGATCGCCAATGCCGTGCTCGACAGCGTCCGCGAGGGATTCATTCCGAAGGCCAAGGTGAACGACATTGGCATCATCGTTGCGGTCTGGCTCGATCCGTCGGTGGCCGATGCGAAACTGAAGATCGACCACGACGTGCTCTTCCGTACGCACCGCGAGGCCACGCTGAAGGCGATCGGGAAGGCGATGCGGAACGAACCCTCCATCGACTGGCTCCTCAAGAACCAGAAGAAGGTCGGCCACTATTTCCACGACCTCGCCAAGTCTGGCGGGATCTGAAGGTTCCACGACCTCGCCAAGTCTGGCGGGATCTGAAGGTTCTATGACCTCGCCACAACAGGCGGGCTCTGGGATGGCGTCAGCAGCGGGTTTTTGCGGCCGAAGCCATGGTCGATGGCAAATTTTGCCATCTTCATGAGCGCCAGCATGTTGAGCGGCGGGCAGGGAATGTGGGCCGCGATCGCGTCGGTGTGGGTGCGGTCGAACGTCGGGTCGTTTCGCAGATAGCTCTTGTAGATGTCCAACTGCGTGCCGAGATTGTCGGCAAACCACTGCTCGTCACACAGGTCGGGATCATCCGGCGACGCATCCTGTGAATAGGACTCGACGGCCTGCTGGATGAGCCGGCCGACCGTGTCCATCGAGAGCGGTTCAGGATGCGTGAGATGGTAGGTGGCACCCCGGGCGGAGGGTGTCTGAACCGCGTGGGCAATCACGGCCGACACCCAGTCGACGGGCACGAAGTTCTTGGTGTCGTTGAGTGCCACGCCGATCAGGCTCAGTAGGGCGGGGCCGCTCGTCGTGCCCTTCGTGACCTTGGTCAAGAGCGTGTGGCCGAGCTGAAGCCCCGCAAACAGGCCGTGGTAGGTGGAGGTCCAGCCGGTGCACGAGTCGCCCACGATGATTGACGGTCGGTGGACGGTGACGGTGTCGAGGTGAGCCGCGGAACGGACGAGCTTCTCGCCCTCGACCTTGGTCCGCTCGTAGTCGTTGCCGAACTGCTGGCCCACGTCGAGATCGTCTTCCATGATCCGGCCGTTCCGCAGCCCGCAGACGTAGGCCGTGGAGACATGATGGAAGTGACGCAGGCCCGTGTCGCGGGCCAGGGCCAGCACCTGGCTCGTGCCCGTGACATTGGTGCGCCAGGGCTCTGCCTCGCGGTCGGAGCCCCGGAACGTGAGGCTGGCCGCATTGTTCAAGACCTCGTCGCAATGGCCAGCGATCCATTCGCGGGCGTCGGCCGAGAGTCCGCACGACGGCTGCGTCAGGTCGCCTTCAAGGATGACTGGCCGGGGCAGCGGTCTGCCGAGGACTTCCTCCCAGTGGCCCAGAATCGCTTCCACGCGGTCGGCAGCCGACTGTTTGCGGCTGCGGCGGACGACGACGGCGAGATTCCGGCCGTCGAGCAGGAGGTCACGAACGAGGTAGGTGCCCAGCAGCCCGGTGGCGCCGGTCATGAGCAGCGACTTTGGGGCGGCTGATTTCAGGGTGGCACGCAGCGGACTGGAGAACGGAAACGACTGGCCGGGAGCATAGGACATTTAGCCCATATTGCTCAAGCTGCCAGCGGTCGCAGCCCTAACCCCAGCACGTTGCGGCAGTGGCGGATGCTGCGCTCGAGTTCGGCGACCTGATACTCCTGCTCGGCCTTCTGCCGGCCGTCGCCCGCAGGCGGCACGAATGGCTCGATCCGCCGGCCTTTTTTCGCCAGTGCGAGCAGGCCGGCCAGGTCTGCGGCACGGGCGTCGGGATACCCCTGCCAGAAGTTTCGATCGTAGATCGGGAAGGAACGTGAAAACCCCGAGATGGTTTCGATGTGCACCGTCACTCCCGGGCAAGACTTCTCGAACAGATCGAAGAAGGCGGGCAGATCGGTGCACCCCTCGCCCATCGCCGTCCACTGGGTCGTCATGCCGTCGGCCGAGTCCCAGAGCATCGTGTCCCGCAGGCTGGTCGTGAGCACGTGGGGGGCGAGGGTTGCGAGGGCCGACAGGGGATCCTCGAGCGACCAGCAGGCATTGCCCGAGTCGAAGTTGACGCCGACGAAATCCGGCCCGGCCGCCTCGACGAGCGCCTTCAGTTCCCGCGACTGCATGTCGCCGGCGTGGTTTTCCATCGCGATCTTCACACCGCTATCGATCGCCCTGCCTCGCTGGGCTTTCAGCACCTCGACCGTGTCGGCGATCCGCGCCCGGATGCCGCCGTCGGAGAACCTGTCTGCGTGATTTCCCAGAATCACGCGAAAAGCCTTCGAGCCCAGAGCCTTGGCCATGCGGATGCCGAGCGCCAGGTGTTCCTCGGCGCAGCCCCAGTCGTGCTTAAACGTCTTGGATGATGGGCAGATGCTCCACGAGCCAAGCGCGATGGCGATGCCGCGATCCTCGCCGTAACGGCGGATTTCACCGAGTGAGGCGTCATCGAGACGGCCCTCGAAGGGACCAAAATCGGTGATGAAGAGCGAGTCGCATCGCAGTTTGTCTGCGTGGTCGATGAGCTGTCGCGCGTTCCACTTCATGGCCCGGACGGCGAAGTTGTCGAAGCCGAGCGGAATGCCGCGGCGGCGGACGTCGGCGGCTGCGAGCGGCGTGGCCGCCAGTGCGGCGACGGCCGCAAGAAATCCGCGGCGGGATGACTGCCATGGCGACATAAATGTCCTCCGGTTCACAGTTTGGGCTTGGTCGGCGTCGAGGGGGGCAGAAAATTCGGTGCACCCGCCGGCTTCACCTTCCGCACGTAGACCTTGTCCCCGCAGGTGGCCAGGAGCGTGGTGAAGTCGGGGCCGCCGAAGCAGAGGTTCGAGAGTTTGCCGTTGGGCGTGGGGATGATGCAGTTGACCCGTCCCGCCTGGTCGCAGACCTGGATGCCCATCCTCGTCGCCACCCAGAGTCTGCCGTCGCGGTCGACCCGCATCCCATCGGCGCCGCTGTCGTCGGCCGTGTCGGGCACGTGGAGGTGGTAGAACCGCTGCTTGTGGGCGAGCGTGCCGTCGGCATTCACCTGGTAGCTGTAGACCCAGTGGCTGCGGCTGTCGGCCACGTAGAGCAGGCTCTGGTCGGGCGACAGGCAGAGCCCGTTGGAAAACTTCAGCCCGGTGTCGACGACGGTGTCGGTGAACGCGCCGCCGTCGGCGGATTTCAGGCAGTGGACCTTGCTCGGCGACTTGCCATCCCAGCCGGGTTCTGTGACGTAGACCACGCCGGCGGCATTCACGACCACGTCGTTGCCCCGCCAGCCCTTCACGAGCGTTGTCGGCTGCTTCGCTGCGTTCCACGCGAGGATCGCGGTGTCGCCGCCGCTGGCCGCCACCAGCCGGCCGTCGGGCGAGAAGCTCTGGCCGTCACCCTTGTGCGAATCGGCCAGCCATACCTCCGGCTTCCAGTCGGCCGTGACACGGTAGGTCTTCCCATCGCCCACGTCGTTGAAGAAGAGTTCGCCCTTGGCGTTGGCCGCGGGGCCCTCGGTGAACCTGTAGCCCTCGCCGACGAGCCGCCAGTCCTCACCGGGAATCAGGATTTCCTGGAGCTGCGGGCTGCCCGCGCCCTTCGCCATCGGCTGCGGCCAGTCTCGCCACAGCCATACGAAAGCTTCCGGAAACAGTTCCGTGGCCTGCTTGTTGTTGTGGCCGCCGTCGCCCCAGGCATGACGCACGTCATACCCGGCGAATTCGAGCGATCGCTGCATGGCCTGATTGGCCATCCACCAGTCGCCGGCGTAGATGTTGAGGTCGTTCGAACCGTCCTCCAGGAAGATCCGCAGTGGCTTCGGCTCAACCTTGCGGACGAGCGTGGAATAGGCATGGCCTCCCCGGAGGCCGACATACGTGCCGATGCCGCTATAGACCCTTGAAAACGCGTCGGGCCGCTCCCAGGCCGCCGTGAAGGCGGCGATCGCCCCGCTGGAAGTGCCGCCGATCGAGCGGTCGTTGCCGCTCTTCGAGAGCACGATGGCCCGGCCGTCGGCGGTCTTCTTCGTCTCGACGGCGGGAAGGATTTCCTCGAGGAGAAATCGGGCGTAGTCCGGGCCGAGGCCGTCGTATTCGTAGCTGCGATTGAAACGGTCGAGGCCGCCTTCTCGATTTGTAGGCACGACTCCCGGCTTCACGAACACGCCGATCATCACCGGGATCTTCTTCTCGGCGATCAGCCGGTCGAAGACCTCGGGGGCGTTGAACTGGATACCATCCTGGTTGACGTGCACGCAGGCGGGCGTCGTGCCGTCGTACTGCTTCGGCACGTAGACCGACACCTCACGGGTCGTGCCCGGATAGATCGTGCTCGCATCGAAGTGAAAGGAAACCACCTCGCCCTTGGGTGTGATGGCCGCCGCATGTGGCGGGGGCGTCGCTGCAGCCGGAGCCTGGAAGGCGACGGGACGAGCGGTCACGGCCGGCCGCGTGGTGGCGGCTGCCGGCGGCGATCGCTTCTCGATCCTATAAATCGCCTTGTCTGTGCGGAGATAGATCGCCCGGTCGATCGCCGCGGGCGTGGCCATGATCTGGCCCTCGAGCTGGTTCGTCGCCTCGAGGGTGAAGGTGCGGCCGGGCTTGATCACGAAGGTCGCGCCGTCCCGGTTGCCCACATAGATCCGGCCGTCGGCGTAGAGGGGCGACGACGAAAAATTGCCACCGAGCCGTTCCGTCCAGGCGGTGTCGCCTGTCTTGGCATCGAGGCAGGTGGCGACACCCTTGTCGCTGACCATGTAGAGTTCGTCGCCGACCACGACCGGCGAGGGCATGTTGGGAACGCCCTTCTTCTCACGCCAGGCGATGGTGGGGGCGGTCACGCCGTCGCCGAGCTTCACGGCGAGCAGCTCGGGCTGCATGAAGCTCGTGCTGATATAGAGCAGCCCGTGGGCCATGACAGGCCGCGGCACGATCGAGAAGCCGAGCACGCCGTAGCTCATCTTCCAGAGTTCCCTCCCCGTGGCGGGGTCGTAGCCGTAGAGCCAGTCGGCCGCCGGCGAGACGAGCACCTCCTTACCCCCGAGCGAGAGCACCAGCGGCGTGCCGTAAGCCTTCTTGAGCTGTGGGTCGCTGCGGAGTTCGCCGCTGCGGGCGGTCTTCCAGGCCACCGCCCCGGTGGCGGCGTCGAGGGCGACGATCGACTGCGTGTCGCTGCCGTCGCAGTGGAAGATGAGCTTGTCGTTCCAGATCAGGGGGGTGCTGCCGGGGCCGTTCTCGTGGTTGAGCCGTTGGTCACGGTTTTTCCAGACGATCTTCGCCTGTTGCGTGTCGACGCATGCGGTGCCGAAGTCACCGAAGTGGCAGTAGAGCCGGCCGCCAGCGAGGATCGGTGAGGGAGAGGCGTAGGAGTTGAGCGAGTGGATCGGCTGCGGGTCAGCGACGGCCATGAGTTCGATGTCGTGCAGGAGTTTTCCCGAGTCGCGGTCGACGCAGAGGGCATGGAGCGACACCTGACCAGAGACGTTGAGCGGCTGATTCGGCTTGACGCCCTCCAGGCGTTTCTTCTTCTCCTCCTCGGAGATCTCCGTTTCGATCGCCGTGGTCATCCAGATCTGGCTGCCGTCGATCACTGGCGACGACCAGCCGCGGCCGGGCAGCGGCGTCTTCCAGGCGATGTTCTCGGCCTCGCTCCACGTCACCGGCAGGTCGTGGGCTGCAGCGGCATGGCCCTGGCCGTCGGGGCCCCGCCACTGCGGCCAGTCGGCTGCGGGAGCGACCGCGCTCCCGACGGTGATGGCGATCACCGCGACGAGGGGGGCGAATCCTGACGAAACTGCGGGGAGAGGCTGCATGGTTGGGTTCCCTCGGGCGGCACGTCCAATACCAAGAGCATCTCGCATGGCGGCGCAGCCGACAAGCGGCGGGGAGCAGGGCCACGGTTCGGGGCTGCCCATGCCCCATCGCCGGACGTTCGCTACGTCGACCAATCCGCTAAGGCGGATCGGTGCCCGCTGTCCTTCGCTCACTCGATGCTGACTGCGCTCCGGCATCCTGCCTGCGCTGGTCAGCAACGCCGGCTCTCGGGACATGGGCAGCCCCTCACGGATGCATCAGGCCGTGTGGGCCTACTCGAACGACCGGGGCTGGCCGGTGGCCTCGAGCACCGAGAGCCAGAGGTCGCCGTCGGGGGCCACTTGGTTGCGGTGGCTTACCGCCAGCGGGATCGGGATGTGCACGAACCGTCCGTGCCAGCGGCCCACCACCATCTCCGTGCGGCCGGCCATCGCCGCATGGACGGCGTTCTGCGCGAGCCTGAGGCAATAGACACTGTCGTAGGGGTTCGCCCGCACGCCGCGGATCAGGTAGCTCGGGTCGATGTACTTGAGGTTCAGCTCCACGGCCGCCGCCGCGAAGTGCTCCGTGATCCGGGCCTTGAGCAGCAGGCCCACGTCGTGCAGCTTGCGGTTGCCCGAGGCATCGTGGCCGCCCCCGACATCGGCGATCAGGTCCTGCCCGGCGCCCTCCGCCGCCACGATGACGGCGTGGCCGCTCCGTTTGACGCGTTCGAGCAGGTGGTCGAGCAGGCCGTGCGGACCGTCGAGCCGGAAGGGCACCTCCGGGATGAGCACGTAGTTGGCGTCGGGCTCGGCGAGCGACGCATAGCAGGCGATGAAGCCGGAGTGGCGGCCCATCAGCTTCACCAGGCCCACGCCATTGGGCGACGCCTTCGCCTCCACATGGGCCGACTGGATCGCCTTCGTCGCCTCACCGAACGCTGTCTGAAAGCCGAAACTCTGGTCGATGTAGGGAATGTCGTTGTCGATCGTCTTGGGCACACCGACGACGGCGATCTTGCCGTCACGGGCGGCGACCGCCGCGGCGATCTGCATCGCCCCTCGCAGAGTGCCGTCACCACCGATCACGAACAGGGCGTTGATGTTCATCCGCTCCAGGCAATCGACGATCTCCTCCGGATCCTGCCCGCCCCGCGACGTTCCGAGGATCGTGCCGCCGTCCTCGTCGATGTTGCTGACAACGCTGGGGGTGAGTTCGACCACGTCGTGGGCGTACTTCGCCACGAAGCCCTGGTAGCCGTTGCGGAAGCCATGGATCTTCTTCACCCCGTAGTGGAACGTAAGTTCCATGACGATGCCGCGGATCACGTCGTTGATGCCCGGGCAGAGCCCGCCGCAGGTGACGATGCCGACCCGCATCTTCGAGGCGTCGAAGAAGATCTTGCGTCGCGGTCCGGCCGGCTCGAATCCGGGCAGCTCATCGAGGGTGCAGCCGCTCTCCCGCACGAGGCTGACCGTGTCGTGGAAGAGCACGCGGTCGTCCTCCCCCACGTAGTGCACGGTGGTGCGGCGGGATTCCAGCATCGGCTTGAGCGGCGAGTCGATCCGGCAGGGCCCGAGCGTTTTCACGACGAGATCGGCGGCAGTGGTCACTGGTGTGTCCCTGAGGTCATCGGAGGGGAGGCCGTGGGTTGTTCACCGCCGGGGACGGCAGCAGTTCCCTCGCGAACGCCGCGGCGGCGTAATGCTCGGGATCCTCGCACCGATCCCCGGCTTTCCGGTCGCAGGTGGTGAGACCTCGTAGGCGTTGTTTCGGCAAGGACTTAGCCGGTGGTCCGCATGCCGGCGGCGATGCCCTGCACGCAGAGCCGCAGCAGTTCGCGGAGCGATTCGTCGTCGGGGTGCTGACGCCGGCGTCGCATGAACTCGATCTGGATGAGGTTGAGCGGATCAATATATGGGTTGCGTGCTTCGATCGACCGCTGGAACCATGGCGTGGTGGCGAGGAGTTCGCCGCCGCCGACGATGTCGAGAATCGCCTGTCGCGTGCGGTCGCGTTCCGCGGCGATTCGCTGCCAGATCGGTCGGCGAACATCGGCGTCATCGACGAGTTCCGAATACCGCTGCGCGATGTACATGTCGGCCTTGGCCAGCGCCAGCGTGGCGTTGTCGATCGTGGCCTGGAAAAACGGCCACTGCCGATACATGTCGCAGACGTTCTGCCAGGCATGGCGGTCGTCGTATTTCACCTCCACGAGCGCCGTGCCGAGGCCGTACCAGGCCGGGATCATGCACCGGCTCTGCGTCCAGGCGAACACCCAGGGGATCGCGCGGAGGTCGTCGAGCGTGCGTTCGCCGCGGCGGCGGGAGGGCCGCGACGCGATCGGCAGGTTTTCGATGTCGTCGATCGGCGTCGTCTCGGAGAAATACCGGATGAAGCCCGGCTGGTCGACGAGTTCGCGGTAGACGGCCCACGACCTCTCGGCCATCCGGGCGGCGACGTCGGTCCACTCACGCCGCGGCTCGCTTCTGCGCACGCTCGATGCCACCAGTGTCGCCCACGACACCTGTTCGAGGTGGCGGCAGGCGACCTCGGTGTCGTCATACCGCTCGGCGAGCACCTCTCCCTGCTCCGTGAGGCGGAGGCTGCCGTCGAGTGTCTCGGGGGGCAGCGAAAGGATGCCCCGTGCAGCCGGCCCGCCACCGCGGCCGAGTGAACCGCCCCGGCCGTGGAAGAAGGTGAGGCTCACGCCCCGGGCCGCGGCCGCGGCGTGGAGATTGCCCTGCGCCGCCTGGAGGCCGCAGCAGGCCGCCAGGTACCCGCCGTCCTTGGTGCTGTCGGAGTAGCCGACCATCACGATCTGCCGATGGCCGCGGCCAGCCAGATGGTCGCGGTAGCAGGGCTCGTCGAGGATCGCGGAGAGCGTCTCGTGGGCGTGCGTGAGGTCGTTGATCTTCTCGAAGAGCGGGGAGATGTCGATGTCGCTGGACGCGACCGATTCGCCCCGCGCGGCCGCCCGCGCACGAGCCCACCGCCAGAGCCAGAGCACCGCGAGCACGTCGGCGGGACTGCGGGTGAGGCTGATGATCGCCGCGCCCACGCACTCCTTGCCGAACCGTGCGATCGTCCGGTGGAGCACCTCGAAGAGTTGCAGCGTGTCGACGGCGAGCGGTGGGAGGCCGTCGCGCGGGATGTCCAAGGCACCGTCGGCCGATGGGGCTCCGCGGCCCGGCATCGAGTCGATGAGCAATGCCCGCCGGGCCGGCTCGTCGAGAGCGGAGTAGGTGGCGGTGTCGGAAACACGCCCGGTAGCCGTGAGAATCGCGGCCATGATATCGGAGTAGGCTCGCGCATCCTGCCGCACGTCGAGCCGTGTCATGTGCAGGCCGAAAGTGCGGACGAGGTCGAGCCATTGCGTGGCGGGTGACTGGTCTGCGAGACCGTGATCCCGTTCCAGGCACTCGACGAGCAGGGCGACATCGGCCTCAAGTTGGCTTCCAGACGCATAGGCTGCTGTCGCCGGCAGATCGGCTAGGCTCTTTGTGCGCGACCGCTCCAGCCGGAAGCGGATCATGCGGATCCAGCGGCGGTAGGTTTCGTGCGGGGCGAGCGGTTCGAGGACATCGGCCAGGTCGGGCCAGGCGGCGGCGATCGCCCCGAGCCGCTCGACCAATGGGCCTGCGCCACGGGCCGCATGGAGCGAGATCGTGAGTAGTTCGTGAAGCCGACCGCACCAGTCGAGGTGGCGGTCGATCGCCGCAGACCGCAGCCGCAGGATCGTCCGCTCTGTGATGTCGGCGGTGACGAAAGGATTGCCGTCGCGGTCGCCCCCCATCCACGAACCGAACGTGAGAAACGGCGGAATGCGGAACGACTCGCCCGGATAGCATGCCTCGAGGCCGCGGCGGAGCGAGGCATGCACCTGCGGCACCGCCTCCCAGAGCCGGGGCATGATCGATAGGCCGCGTTCCACCTCGTCGAGCACGGTCGGCCGGGTGGGCCGCAGGAATTCCGTCTGCCAGAGGACGTCCAGTTCGCTGTGCAATGCAGCTTCATGGTCCGATCGTTCGCGGGGCAGGAGGTCGCCGCGGTCGAGTTCCTGCAGGCTGTGCCGCATCCGCCGGAGCTTCGCCCGGATCGATCGGCGCTTGGCCTCGCTGGGGTGGGCCGTAAAGACGAGTTCGACCGCAAGCCTGTCGAGCGCCTGCTGCACCTCCGCGGCCGAAAGGCCGCGGGCCTTGAGCTCGGCGATACCGGCCGCGAGCGATTCGCCGATTGGTTCGGGCGACCGCTCCCGTTCCCGCTCGCGGAGCACGCGTACCCGTTGCCGGTCCTCGGCGATGTTGACCAGATCGAAATAGATGCTGAAGGCCCGAGCGACGCACTCCGCCTGGGTCGTGTCGAGCGACTCGATCCGGGCGGCCAGAGCCCGCTCGGCATCATGGCGACCCGCGCGACGGTCGCGGGCGAGCGTGCGGACTTCCTCAACCAGGGCCAACGAATCCTGGCCGGCCAAACCCACGATCACCTCCCCGAGCATGTCGCCAAGGAGTCGGACGTCGCGGCGCAGCAGGTCGTCGTTGGCCACCGGAGGGGTCTTCTTGGGGGGAGGCGGGATGGAGCGGGGCAGAACGGTGGCCAATGTACAAAGCAGACGCGATCTTTAGAAGGAACACAAAAAGCCGAACGCGGTTCGACGCTCTTGCGTCGAACCGAAGCGCAGACTGCGGTGCAAACCGTGCGCCAGCCCCACCTCAAAAATTCTTGCGTGGATCAAGAACATGGTTTGAAGCGGTTATCATGGGGTTCATGAGAAAGAGAGCGAATGGCCGGCAGCGATCGCATGGCGCAGTGTGGCGGCAGCGGTGCACAGTTCTTGGGCTGGCGTGGCTGTCCGGGCTGTCGGCTGTGCTCGTCGTCGGCCAGCAACCAGAGGCCCGGGTGGCACCCGCCCCGGTCGCCGATCCGATCCGGGCCATGGAGGCCGAAGCCGAGGCGAAGGGAAAAGCCGCGTGGGGCCACTGGGGCGACCAGCCCGACCGCTTCATCTCCTGGTCGAATCATTCCAATCGGCTGATCCCGGTCTATTCGTTCGGCATCATGCTCGACGCGGTGGCGGGGGCCAACAGTGCGTATCGCGATGCAGCAAGGCTGACGAGCCTCTACGGCCGTTTGCCCGACGACACGCTCAACCCCGGGGCCGACTACTTCGATCAGACCGACGTTCACCGGCTCCAATTGATGGCGGCCGAGGCTGGCAAGAAATACATCGTCTTGGTCGTCTTTGACGGGATGGACTGGACGACGACGCGGACGGCCGCGATCGCGGCGCGGGGCAGGGTGGCCTACGACTCCGGTCGCGGTACCGGACTCTCATTTCAGGACTACCGCGGCGCGCCGACCGACTTCGGCTTCTGCGTGACGAGCCCGGCCAACGACGGCACGAAGGTCGATGTCGACGCCCAGGCCGTGAAGAATCCCGGCGGCGAGACGCCGGGCGGCTACGACCACCGCCGCGGTGGCCAGACCCCCTGGGCGCCGCTTCCGGACTTCCGCTACCTGATCGGCCGCGATCGCAATCGGCCGCATGCGTTCACGGATTCTGCCGCCTCGGCCACGTCGCTGTGCACCGGTCGCAAGACCTACAACGACGCCATCAACGTCGACGTGACGGGACGCCATCTCGAACCGATCGCCCGCACGCTCCAGGCTCGCGGCTATGCCGTCGGTGCGGTGACGAGCGTACCGATATCGCACGCCACGCCGGCCTGCAGCTATGCGAACAATGTCACGCGGGACGACTACCAGGACATCGCCCGCGACATGCTCGGCCAGCCCTCGATCGCCCATCGCACCGAGCCGCTCGCCGGCCTCGACGTGTTGATCGGCGCGGGCTTCGGCGTGCGGGGAGACATGGCGAGCGACAGGGATCAGGGTGCGAACTTCGAGCCGGGCGGAAAATACGTCGCCGACTCCACGCTCGCCGCGATCGATGCGCGGAAGGGGGGCCGCTACCGGCTGGCCCTGCGCACCTTTGGCCAAGCAGGCGATGAGGTGCTGGCCGTCGCGGCGGAAGACGCCATCAAGCGGAAGCTCCGGCTCTTTGGGCTCTTCGGCGTGACGGAGGGCAACCTGCCATACCAGACGGCCGACGGCGACTTCGATCCCGTGGGCTGCCGGCCCGAGCAGCAGGCGTCGGCCGACCGGCTCCGCAAGAAATACTGCCCACTGAAACCCTACTCAGAGGCCGATCTCACCGAGAATCCGACGCTGGCCGACATGACCCGCACGGCGCTCGACGTGTTGCACAGCCGCGGCAACTTCTGGCTGATGGTGGAGGCGGGCGACGTCGACTGGGCCTCGCACGCCAACGACATCGACTCGGCGATCGGCGCGGTGAAGAGCGGCGACGCGGCGTTTCAGGCGGTGGTGAAGTGGATCGAGCGGCACGACGCCTGGAACGACTCGGTCGTGATCGTGACCGCGGACCACGGCCACCTGTTCGTGCTCGACGACCCCGCGGCCTTCGCGGGCCGATAGAAGGATACTGGCGACGGTTCGGGGCTGCCCGTGCCCTGTCGCCGGACGTTCGCTTCGGCATCCTGCCTACGCTCACTCGATGCTGACTGCGCTCCGGCATCCTGCCTGCGCTGGTCAGCAACGCCGGCTCTCAGGACACAGGCAGCCCCTCACGGATTCCGCAATCGGCACCCCAATCTTCTGATGC
Source organism: Pirellulales bacterium (assembly GCA_044236455.1). Taxonomy (GTDB): domain Bacteria; phylum Planctomycetota; class Planctomycetia; order Pirellulales; family UBA1268; genus CAMCQY01. Next base: position 19,935 of record JBIIGJ010000009.1, on the reverse strand, counting down.
TGAGGAGCCGGTCGGAGGCACGCGCAGGAGTCCGGTGAATTCTGCGACTCATGAGCGATGCGCGATTCGTCCAAGAGCCTCCCGTAGCAGAATCCGCCGGCGACGAGCATGCCGCAGCCGGCGAACCAATGCGGGTGACTGTACAGCTGCCCGTGCCGGATGGCGGCCCCTACAGCAGCGCCTTCATTTCGCGGACGGCCTGGGAGAAGCCGACGAGCACGGCGCGCGACACGATGGAGTGGCCGATGTTGAGTTCGCCCATGCCTTCGAGGCGGGCCACCGGCACCACGTTGCGGTAGGTGAGGCCATGGCCGGCGTTGAGCTGGAGCTTCGCCTGCCGGATCATCACGCCGGCACGCGACAATTCCACGAGCTGGGCATGCCGCTCAGCATCGGTCGTGGCGTTGGCGTAGCAGCCCGTATGCAGTTCGACTGCGGCGACACCGAGGTCGACGGCCGCGTCGATCTGCCGCGGGCACGGGTCGAGGAACAGCGAGACGATGATGCCGGCCTCATGCAGCCGGCGGACCGCCTCCGCAGTCGCGGTCCGGTGGGTGACGACGTCGAGGCCACCTTCGGTGGTCACTTCCTCGCGCTTCTCTGGCACGAGCGTCACCTGATCGGGCTTCACGCGGCACGCGATGTCGATCATCGCTGCCGCGATCGCGGCCTCGAGGTTGAGCTTCACCTGCACGGTGGACCTGAGCACCTCGAGGTCGCGATCCTGGATGTGACGGCGGTCTTCGCGGAGGTGGACCGTGATCGCGTCGGCCCCGCCGAGTTCGGCCAGCGCAGCGGCCCACACCGGGTCGGGTTCAACCGTGCGGCGGGCCTGCCGGATCGTGGCCACGTGATCGATGTTGACGCCAAGCGTTGCCATGCAATCACTCTAACCACGACCGGAGCCGGCGGGAATCACAGCCCCTTTTTCAGCAGGATGACGCTGTTGCCTCGAGGCGTTCGCACTTGCAGCACCACGCCCTCCACAGGGGACTCCCGGTCGATCGCCTCGGCAAAGTCAGCGATCGTCTTCACGGGCGTCTTGCCCACCTTGCGGATCAGGACGCCCGGGCCGATGCCGGCCTCGGCCGCCACGCCGTCGTTGTCGACGCGGTCGACGACGACGCCGTCGAAGCCCTCATAGAGGTTCTCTGGCAGCGACGCCTTATCGCGAACCTCGATGCCAAAGGACTCCGAGTAGAAGGTCTCCTCATCCTCTGTGGACAGCTTTCGGCTGCCGGAGCCGTCACGCTTCGCGACCTTGTCGGGCAGCGGCTTCACCGAGATGGAGAGCGACATCGTCTTGCTGTCACGCAGCACGGTGAGCTTGTGCGGCTTGCCGATGGCCGACTTCTCCACGACTTCCTGCAGCGACCGGGGGCCGTCGACCGCCACATCGTCGAAGGCGGTGATCACGTCGAGTTCTTGCACGCCCGCCTCGGCGGCCGGCGTGCCCTCCATCACCTCGGTGACGAGCACGCCCTTGCGGCTCTTGACGCCGAGTTTCGATGCCATCTCGTTGCTCAATGGTCCGATCGACACACCGAGGTAGCCACGCTCCACCGATCCCTTGGCGATGAGCTGGCCGCTCACCCACTTGGCCAGGTTGATCGGGATCGCGAAGCCGACGCCTTGGTAGGCGCCGGTGTTGGAGGCGATGGCGGTGTTGATGCCGATCACCTCGCCAGCGAGATTCACGAGCGGCCCGCCCGAGTTGCCGGGGTTGATGGCGGCGTCGGTCTGAAGGAACTTCGCTCGGCGGATGCTGCCGAGTTCGCGGCCCTTGCCGCTGATGATACCAGCGCTCACGGTGGTCTCGAGTTCGAAGGGATTGCCGATGGCGATCACCCAGTCGCCGATGTCGAGTTTGTCGGAATCACCGAGCTTCGACACCGGAAGATCGTGGGCGTTTTCCAGTTTCACGACGGCGAGGTCGCTGTCGGGGTCGGTTTTGATCTCCGCCGCCTTGAACTCGCGGCCGTCGGGGAGTTCGACTGTCACCGTGTCGGCGCCGGCGACCACGTGATTATTGGTGAGCACCAGGCCGTCCTTGTCGACGATCACGCCGGAGCCGACGCCCGACCGCGGCTGCGCCTGGCCGCCCTCGGGCTGGTTGAACTCGAAGCCCTCGGGCATCCCATCCTTGAAGAAGTCCTCGAACGGCGTGCCCTTGAAGGGATTCTCACCGCCGCGTTCCGGCCCCTGCCGTTGCCCCTGCCGTTGCCCGCGGCCAGACGCGACCTTCTTAGCCTTCGTCTCACTGCGGACCACCACCACGCTGGGGATAGCCTGTTCCGCGGCGTGGCGGAACGCCTTCGAGAGGGAGTTGGCGTGCATCAGGGCCTCGGCCGTTGCGGCCGTCTCATCGGCCCGAGCGTGTGCGGCTATGCCGAGCACGGCGGCCGTCGGCAATGCGAGGGACAGGAAGGCCCGGTGCAGTCGCAACGCGAGGGAATCGCCGGAAGGGGACATGGAGCGAATAATGTTCATGAGGAGGGACAACCTTTCTTTGTGGATTTCGTGGATTGTAGGCACGCGACTCTCTGGCGCGGAGGCTGCAGGCGGCATGCCTGAGGCCGCGCGGCGGCAAACGCATCCATGCCGGCTGCCTCGCTGGCACCGGCTTCGTCATGCGTCTGAACTGTCTGTACGGGGGGAGCGCCGGGATGGTTCGCCGGCCTGCCGAAACCCTGTTTCTGCCGGGCTTTTCCGGGGTGTTGCGTTGACAGGCCGCGGCGCGGAGGCGTACCTTTGGCCTGGAGAAGGCACGCGGGCATGGCAGCAACGGCATGAAGCGAACGGACCAGCAGCGAAACAACCACCAGCGGGGCGGACAGCCTCGGGCGGAGTGGGGCGACAGGTCCGAAGGCGGCATCGACGTGGCGGAGTGCCAGCGGCGGATCAACTACGAATTTCGCGACCCGTCGCTCCTTGTCGCAGCGTTCACCCATGCCTCGGGAGCCCAGCATCGGCTGGCGTCGAACGAGCGGCTGGAATTCCTCGGCGACGCGATCCTTGGGTTCATCGTCTGCGAGACGCTCTACCAGCTCTTTCCCGATTCCCTCGAAGGGGATCTCACCCGGATCAAATCGGTGGTGGTGAGCCGGGAGACGTGCGGGCGGATCACGGAGCGGCTGCAGCTGATCGACTTTCTGATCGTCGGCAAGGGGCTGGCGCTCAATCGTCCCGTGCCGGCCTCCGTGCTCTCGGACCTCTTCGAGTCGCTTGTCGCTGCGATGTATCTGGATGGCGGTCTCGAGCCGGTGCGGGCGTTGGTGGCGCGGATGCTGGAGCCGGAGATCGTGAAGGTGGCCTCGGGTGAGCAGGGGCTGAATCACAAGTCGTTGCTACAACAGCTCTCGCAGCGGGATTACGGCGTGACGCCCACCTACGAGGTGGTCGAAGAGGCGGGGCCCGATCACAGCAAGAGTTTTCACGTGTCGGCCCAGATCGGTCAGCGTCGGTATCCGCCGGCGTGGGGCCGCAACAAGAAGGAGGCAGAGCAGCGTGCCGCCTCCAACGCGCTCTCCGAACTGCAGCTCGAATCAGCGGCCCGGGCCGCATCCGGCGGGTAGTGTCGTCACGCGAGGGAAATCATGGTTGCCATGCGCCGTCTCAGCACCGTCGCCGTCGCCGCAGGGATCGCGGTGGCGGCACTGACGCAGCAGCCCGCCGCTGACGATCTGCCTGGGCGGGCTTCGGCTCACGCGGTCAACACCCAGCGGCCCGGCGAGGAGCCGCCGGCGGCGGCCGAGCTCGTCCGCGGCATCGACGTGCCGGACGGATTCCGCGTGACGCTCTTCGCGGCCGAGCCCGATGTGGCGCAGCCGATCGCCATGGCCACCGACAGCCGCGGCCGGCTGTGGGTCGTCGAAAACTATTCCTATCCGGAATGGCGGCAGGAAGGCACCGACCGCGTGCTCGTTTTCGAGGATGCCGACGGCGACGGCCGGTTCGACTCGCGGAAGATCTTTCTCGACAGGGGCCGCAACCTCACCGGCATCGAGCTCGGCCACGGCGGGGTCTGGCTCACGAGCCCGCCGGAGCTCCTCTTCGTGCCCGATCGCGACCGCGACGACGTGCCCGACGGCCCCGCCGAGCCGGTGCTCGACGGGTTCAACGCGAAGGAGGTGGCACACAACGTCGTCAACGGGCTGAGGTGGGGGCCCGATGGCTGGCTCTACGGCCGGCACGGCATCCAAGCCACGAGCCGGGTCGGCCGGCCGGGCGCGCCCGATGGGGAGCGGACGGCCGTCGACTGCGGGATCTGGCGGCTGCATCCGCGGACGCGGCGGTTCGAGATGGTGGCCCGCGGCACGACCAACCCCTGGGGCCTCGACTACGACGACTTCGGCGAGATGGTCTTCACGAACAACGTCATCGGCCATCTCTGGCACCTGATTCCCGGGGCGCACTACGAACGGATGTACGGCGTCGATCCGGAACCGCACGTCTACGAACTTCTGCCGCAGTGTGCCGACCATCTCCACTGGCTTGGCGGTGATTGGCAGAAGTCGCGGGAGACGGAGGGGCGGCAGGATCCGGCCGTCGACGCGCTCGGCGGCGGCCACTCGCACTGCGGCGGCATGATCTATCTCGGCGACATGTTTCCCGCCGCCTATCGCGGCAAGATCTTCATGTGCAACACTCACGGGAAACGGGTGAACGTCGATGCGCTCGAGTATGGTCCGCGGGGCATCGTCGGCCGTCACGACGCCGACTTCCTCAAGGCTTTCGACACCTGGTTTCGCGGGATCGAACTGGTGACCGGCCCGGACGGCCGAGTCTGGATCGCCGACTGGACCGATAAGGGAGAGTGCCACGACCACGACGGCGTGCACCGCACGTCGGGCCGGATCTATACCGTGCTCTACGGCGACCAGCCGCGGGACGACAGCAACATCACGGCCGATCTGCATGACGCCCGCGACGACGAACTCGTGGCGCTGCAGCTCCACGCAAATGACTGGTTCTGCCGGCAGGCGCGGCAGGTGCTTGCCGACCGCCATGCGGTGGGCTGCGACCTCAAGGCCGCCGCCAAATCGCTTCGCACCCTCGCCGAAACGCATATCGATCCCACTCGTCGGCTCCGGGGATTGTGGGCCGCGCATGCGATCGGTGCGGCCGATCCCGAGTGGCTGCGGGAACGGCTCGCCGACCGGCATCCGTCTGTCCGCGCCTGGGCGGTTCGACTCTTGCTCGATGATCCGACCGGCGGGACGACGTCGGGCCAGCCAGAGTGGCTCGGCGCGGCCCTCGTCGATCTGGTCAAGGGCGATGTGGCGAAGAACGATCCCTCCGGGCTCGTGCGGCTGCATCTGGCTGGCAGCATGGGCAGGATGCCGCACGCCTGGCGGTGGAATGTCGCCGAGGTGATGGCCACGCGGCCGGATGATGCCGACTGGAATCAGTTGTCGCTGCTGCTCTGGTATGGCCTGCGGGAGCCGGTCGCGGAAGATCCCGCGCGGGGAGCGCGGCTGGCGGCCACGGCGAGCATGCCCACGCTGCGGCGGCTGATCGCGCGGCGGCTGGCCTTCGACTGCGACCGGAACGAAGCAACGGCCATGGCGCTCGCGACACTGCTCGAATCACAGGCAAAGACGCCCGCTGCGGGCGGCACGGCCGACGTCCTCAACGGCATGGCGGAGTCGCTGCGGGGCCGGCGGCGGGTTGTGCTGCCGACGCCCCTCGGCAACGCGGTGCAGAACCTGATCGCCGCGATCGGACGGCAGGCCGACGCCGCAGGCGACACGGCCCGCGCGAAGCAGGCGGCTGCCGTAGTCGCGTCACTGCTCGTCAAGGAGCGATCGATCGCTGAGCTGAAGACGGTGGCGGTCGATGGCAAGGCCCCGGTCGAAGCGCGGCGGGAGGCGATCGCGGCGATCGGCGAATCAGCTGGTGATGGGAAGGCGGCAGGCGGCGCGGCAGCCGCCGACTCAACCGCGGCCGTGCTCTCCAAGCTGCTCGATGATCGCAGCGTGCGCGGGGAGGCCGCGCGGGCACTGGCCGGCTGCGCCACGCCCGAGGCGACGCAGCGGGTGGTCGAGCGTCTCGGCCGGTTGACTCCGGCTGATCGGTCTGCCGCACTCGACTGGGTCGTGCGCCGGCCGGAGGGGGCGACGGCCGTGCTCAACGCGATCGAGTCGAAGAAGCTGCCGGCGTCTGATCTCTCGGCCACGCAGGCGCGGTCGCTGCACGACGCCGCCGATGCGGCCCTTGCCGAGCGGCTCGTGCGGCTGTGGGGCGCGGTGCGGGAGACGCCGGCTGATCGCCGTGAGGCGATCGAATCGTGGCGGAAAAAACTCGGGCCGTCTGTGCTGGCGTCCGCTGATCGGTCCGCGGGCCGTGTTGTCTGGCAGGCCCGTTGCGGCACCTGCCACATGCTCTTCGGCGAAGGGGGCAGGGTGGGGCCCGAGCTCACCGGCTCCGGCCGCGCGGAACTCGACTACGTGCTCATGAACGTGCTCGACCCCAGTGCCGCGGTGCCCGAGGCCTGGCGGCTCACGCAGGTGATCATGGGCGACGGCCGCGTGCTCTCGGGCGCCCTGGCCGCGTCGGATGCCCGCACGCTCACGCTCCGCACGCCGGAAGGGGAGACCACGGTCGACCGCGACGACGTCGAGGAGGTCCAGAGGCGAAACGAATCGGTGATGCCCGAGGGACTGCTCAACGGCCTCTCCGACGAGCAGGTGCGGGATCTCGTCGCCTATCTCGCGTCTCCCGGGCAGGTGCCGGTGGTCGCACGGCCCTAGTCTCGGTAGTGCTGACCGTGGCGATGTTCGGCGGGGCTGCATGCCGCGAAATGTCGGCCCAGTCTTCCCGCGCCGGGCTAGTCCTCCCGCTCCGACCTAGTCCTCCCGCGCCGGGCTGGGCAGGCCGGCCGGGTCGAGCACGACCGCCCGCGTTTCGAGGCCGACTGGCTGGTTCTTCGCAAAAGTGAGCTTCGCGACCCAGCCGGTCCATTGCGGCGGATCGTCCGGGAAGTAGTCGAACACGAAGTTGCCGAGGCTGTAGATGATCGGCACGCCGCGATGGATGTCGATCGTTTGCGTGACGTGCGGATGGCTGCCGATCACGGCGCTGGCTCCCGCATCGATCATCTTTCTCGCCAGCGCCATGTCGGCCTCGCGGGGCTGGGCGACGAGTTCGGGCCCCCAGTGCACGAAGGGCACCACCGCATCCGCTTGTTTCCGTGCCGCGGCGATCGCTGCCAGGATCTCCGCCTCGCGGAGCGGTGCCACACCGGCGGTGGTCTCTCCCGGCGCGTAGTTGTCGGCCCGATAGCCGTTGGCACCCAGCAGCGCGATGCGGAGGCCGTTTTCCTCCCCCTTCTTCTCGAGGATCAAGGGGCGACGGGCCTCGGCCAGCATCGCTCCAGCGCCGAACCGCGGGATGCCTTCCCGGTCGAGGATTGCCAGCATCTCGACGAGCCCCTCGGGCCCGAAGTCGAAGCTGTGGTTGTTCGCCACCGAGACCCCGGAAAAATATCGCTTGAGCAGCGTGGGTGAATCCTTGGCGGCCCGGAACGAGTAGTTTTTGAGGACCCGTTTCCCGCCCCTTCCCAGCACGCACTCCAGGTTGCCGATCGTGAAGTCGGCGTTCATGAGCAGGGCGGCGCAGGCTGCAAACGGATCGCGGCCCGACGCGATCGCGTGGCCCGGTCCCCCGTCGAGCATGATGTCGCCCACGAACATGACCGACAGGCTGCCGGGCGGCGATGCGGTGCGGCCTGGGATCTCGTCGGCCGCCTGCGCCGGGATCGTGGCGAGCCAGACCGCAATGGCCAACGTCAGTGCCGCCTTCACGTGAAGCATGGGGTGCCTGAGTGTGTATCGAATGTGTTCTGCCTGAAGCAGCGGGGATCATATACGGAGGATCGGCAGCGCGGTACGCAGGCAGGAAAACGCCTGCCACGGCGCACGCTACATGCCGCGGTGCACGAGGGTCCGCAGCCCCTCCAGCACACGAGAGAATCTCGTGCGAGCGCGTTCGATGTGTTGCGTCTGTTGATTGTCTCGCAGCCGTTTGGCCTGCAGTTCCTTGGGCGACATTTTGAGCCGGCCGGAAGCGATGTCCGCCTCCTCCCGTGCCAGTTGCTGACTGCGTTGGGTGACCCTTCCTGTGAAGCTTTGATACAGCGACTCGATCAGTTGCAGGGCCTGACGGTGCCGGCCCAGCCGGAATTCGCAGTCGCGGACCTGGATGATGGTGGAGATGCCGGGCACCACGCCGCAGCGCTGGGCGGCATCGACCAGTTGGCTGAGGGCGCCAACGTCGAGGATCCGATCGCGTTCCGCCATGTCGAGCGGTTTCGGCTGCACCAGATAAACCCGCTCTCGCTCGATCGCGGTCTGGAGACGCTCGATCGCGAGCGGCTTCATGGGCGTGTCGTGCAGGCAGGAGCGGAAGTGCAGGTGTCCGTCCACGATCGCCGGCGACTGCGTCTGGATGAGGTAGTTGCTTCCGCCTCCGACGATGAAGTAGAAGGCTTCCTGATCGAATTGGTGATCCGCTCGCGCAAGGTCCACATGGAAATGAGACCGCAGGATAGCCAGCTGCTCGTCGGCCGTGCTTGCCTTCCCGAGGGATTCGGCGAACTCATGTGAGAAAGGATCAACATGATCCATAGCGGTTGGCCCCATGGGGTTCAGAAAAGGGGACGCAGCTTTTTCAGAACCTATCCGATTCCGGCGGTCATCAGCCTTTCGTTGCACCCAATCGTCAGCTCGCCGCTCTCACGAAAGGTAAATCCATTGGCCGACAACTGCTCGTGAATATGTTTGCGGTCGGCTCGATCATCGTGTATCTCGATGGCGATGAATCGGCTGATGGATAGCAGGGCCGCGGCTTTGTGCTGATCGGCAAATATCGCCGCTTCGCTTCCTTCAACATCTATTTTCAGAATATCAATGCAGCCGTGTTGTTGGACGAGCGGCAGGGTGACGATCTCCACTGCTTTCAATGCGGTTGGTGCTTCGCTTTCGACCACATAAAACCCCCACTCCTGCCCCTTGCTCTTGTCCTTTTTCAGCTCCAGCCAGCAGTTGTGGCTCCAGACGCCGGCCTGTTCTGTGTGCACACCGGTAAGGCCATTCACTGCTGCGTTTTTTTGTATCTGGGTTATGTTGCCGCCATCTGGTTCGATGCAAATAACCTGCAGTTGCGGAAAATGCTGTTTGAAAAAGAGAGTCGCGTAGCCCACGTTCGCGCCTGCGTCCACCATCAGCAACGGCTCTTGATGTCGCTGTTGTATCAGCTGTACAAGCGGTGCGTATTCTTTGTTTTCAAACAGCTGGCGGAAGACCATCACGTCGCTGCTGGGGGCAGTCCTCATGTAGGCCTTCCAGGGCTCGGGTGCCTTGAGTTCCACCAGCAGCATCGCTTCGGTTTCGTCAATCAGCGTCACTGGAAGATGTCTCTTCAGCCGAAAAAAGTGTTTCCAGAAAATGTCATTGTCCGTGACGCCCTTGCCCCACAAAAAGCCGAGGTACTTGCGTGCGTAATACGGAAGAGGAAAGAACGCTCGTGTGGTCATGAGGTCGCTATCAGTGTGGGCCTTGTATCCAGGTCGAGCGGGGGCAGTCGCTAACGGCCGAGTCTCATCGGAGCACGCTCGGCCGTCAAGGTTGCATCAACAGATTCAAGCCCAAGACAAGTCGTGCGCCTCACCACGTTTATATTCGCGGCAGGACTCGTGAGCGGCAGATTGGTCAGCCTCTTGGCCGATGGACTGCCGTCAAGGATTCTCGTGATCTACACGGTTGCTGAGCTGGCACTTGCGCCCCTCGCCTATTGGGTCTACCGGCTGCCAGAAGATCGACAGTGACCTGCCTGCCTGAAACGCCACCGCTCACCAATGCCACGCGGAAAGACTGAGCCGGCTGAACAGGTCATGCCCAAGCAGCGAGAGAACGAGCTCAAGCCACCGCCGGTCGGCCAACCCGCCAACAGCCAGTCGGTTACGCAATGACCGTCGAACAGCTTGCAGCAGCCGCCGTGGAACGCACCATTCGCCAGGTGTCGGCCGACTTTGACGGTGTAATCGTGTCACCTCGACAATCGGTAGGGGATGGGCTGAACGGGCAGGCTGTGCGGCCGCGCTGGTGCCTCCCCAGGTTGACGATTTTGCTAGAACCTCGATCACCAACTGGTATGATTTGGTTGTTCGGGGTCCCTGCTCGAAGGATCATGTCATGTCCCGACGATGGCTTAACGCAGGTGTGGCGTTTCTGCTGACGTTCAGTCTGCCTGTTCCGGGGCTCCGGGGCGTTCATGCCCAACAGGCTGGCACTGCCGCCGCTACGCCGGCTTCCGCCACCGCGGCGGAAGCCTATCGGCCGGCCGTTGCCGGCCCGCGGCCGGTGGCCGACCATCCACTCGCTCGGGTGTTGAAATTCGCGCACGAGGAGCGAGCCTACCTGCAGCAGACCGTGCGCGACTTCACATGCCGGGTCACCAAGCGTGAGCGGATCGACGGCGAGTTGCAGGACTACTACTACATCGACATGCGCGTCCGTGAACAATCGCATGCGGGCGCGCAGGTGACGCAGCCACTCAGTGTGTACCTCGAGTTTCTCGGCCCCTCCCACATCGAGGGCCGGCGAGCCCTTTTTGTCGCCGGCCAGAACGACAACAAACTGCTGGTCCGCAAGGGCGGAAGACGTTTCGGCTACGTCGTCATCGACATCGATCCGTTTGGCGAGAGCGTCAGGCGTGAGAGCCTCATGCCGATCAACGAGATCGGGTTCTCGCATCTCCTCGACCGGACGATCCGCACCTTGCAGCAGGATGTCGTAGCCGACCCGTCCGGCGACAACACGATCGTCGAGCACATCACGACCGCGAGGATCAACGGTCGCCCCTGCCAGATGCTGCGGATCACGCACCCGCTGCGCCGCGACGGCCTGCAGTTTTTCAGCGCCAGCATGTCGATCGATTCCGAACTGCACGTGCCCGTGCGTTTTGATGTCTACGACTGGCCGGAAACGCCCGGCCAAGAGCCGCCATTGACGGCAGAATTCACGTACACGAACGTGACGCTCAACGTGAATCTGGACGACGCGGTCTTCGCGCCCGCGATTCTTCGCCGCCCGTGATAGCGCCGCTGTCCAGCGGGCGTGCGCGACGAGCGGCAGGATGCCGCGGCCCATCAAAGAAACAGCCCACCGGGGTTATGGATGGCAGTGCCGGCGTGTCGTGAATGGCGGGGACAGGAACCGAACAAACGCGGTTTCGTTCGGGAAAGCAGGGGGCCGAGTCCGGCTGCGGCGAGAAATGCGACGCGATTTCGGCCAAGTGTTCTTCCGGAGCGGCGGACGCACGGCACCTACCGCTACGGCATGGCAAGCCTGTTTGCCGGCCTCAATGTCGCCACCGGGGCCGCCCCGGGGTTTTTGGGAGCATGCCCGCCCTCGGCAGGGGCCGCTGCCTAGAATAAGACCGCTACCGGCGTCGACGGCTCCGGCGGATCGCTCACCTCGGAGAGATTGCCGTGCTGCGTTCGATCTGCCGCTGGCTGGCCGACATCTTCGACGCCCTCGACAGCCCAGCCGTGCGGGCCTGGCTGGAGCGGATGGTGGTGATGGGGGCGGCTGTCGGCTTTCTCGTGCACCTGAGCGTGATTGGGATCGCCCGGCTGTTTCCTGACTTGCCACAAACGCTGTTCGAGGGAATCAACGAGAGCCCGCTCCACGCCGTCTACACTCCGTTCAGCGTGATCCTGTTCTACGAGGTGATGCTCCTGGTGTTCGCCCTGGCCGCTTCGCATACCGGAGAAGTCGCCAAGCAATACCAAATCATTTCGCTGATCGTCGTCCGCGGAGTCTTCAAGGATATCGGCGGTTTCCACGACCTGGAAAACTGGCTGGCGGAGCCCGACGCGGTCAAGGTCGTCCTGTTCGACATGGCAGGGGCCGTCTTGATGTTCCTGATCGTGACCGGCTTCAACCTGCTGCGGCACGTGACACCGAAGATGCCCACGCATCGTGACCTGGAGGGTTTCATCCAGCTCAAGAAGGCCGTGGCCGTGTTGCTATTGGTCGTGCTGGTCACCCTGGCGCTTGTCAATCTGGCCAGTTGGGCCAGGCTGATCGAGCGGTTGCCGGTGGTGTTGGCACCGCCGCCGATCGATGTCGATCTCTTCTTCTTCCCCCGATTCTTCGAGTTCATGATCTTCACCGACGTCTTCCTGCTGATCGTATCGCTGGCCTACTACGACCGCTACGAACACGTTTTTCGCAACGCCGGCTTTGTGATCTCGACGGTCCTCCTGCGGGTCTCTCTCTCAACGCCCAAGCCCTACGACGTGGCGCTGGCACTGATCGCGATGCTCTACGGACTGGCCGTGCTCGGGGTGTTCGCCTGCTTCACCGCGATCGAGCGCTGGCGATTCACGGAACGAAGCGCTCAGCCCGGCGGGCCGCCCATGCCGAAGCCCGGTTGAAGGCCAACGCCAAGATGGCCGAGCCGGCCGCGTAGAATAGCGGCTTCGAGCCATACGCGGCGTCTTTCGGGTTGATTGCGACCAGAACAAACAGGACGACCGACGTCACGCTCGTCAGCGACAGACCGGTGAACACAACGCTCCAGGCATCCCACTTCATGACAAGACTCCATGTTTGTTTATCGAGCTTTGAATAACCTTAACCCTGAACCGATATTCCATACTCCGCGAGCAGTCGTTCTGCCGCGGCGAGGGCTTGCCGGGCCGAGTCGTCAAGCTGCATCGGCCGGCTGCCGCCGACAGGGGTGAGCATTGCGCGGGCGAAGATCCTGAGCTTCTCCAGCGTCGATACCCGGGCCCGTTCGTCGAGCACCTCGAAGCCTCGCCTTCTGATCTTAGTCCCGATCGCGCAATAGATTCTCGCCGCCGCCCGGACAGCCAGGCGGGAATCGGTATCGAGCCCGCTGATGCCCGCCTCCCCGGCAGAGTAGTAGCCGTCGGCGACTTCGAGGATCGTCTGCACGCCCCGCCGTACCTGCCGCGGGTCAGGCGGCCCGCCGCCGGGTCGCAGCCCGTCGGTCCATTCAAGCGGCAGGTAGCAGCGAGACCGATGCCAGTCTTCCGCGACGTCGCGGGCGATGTTGGTCAGTTGCATGCCCATGCCGAGCGCCGCGGCGTGGGGGAGAAGGCGGCGATCCGCGAGGCCGAGGATCGGACACAAGAGCACGCCGACAGCCCCAGCGACCCGAAAGCAGTACCGCAGGAGGTCGGCCTCGAGCAAACCGGCCGCTGCTGTGAGGTCCGACCGCATCCCATCGAGCAGGGCCAGGGCCGCCTCGAGTGGCAGGTCGTGCCGGCCGACGATATCCGCCAGCCAGCGGCTCTCGGCGGCGACCGGGCTTTTTCCGCCGGCGATCCGGCGGACGTCCTGCGTGGCCTGTTCGACGAACTCCACCGCCTGCTGCGGCGAGGCGGCAGTATCGACGCCGTCGTCGCACCACCGACACCAGGCGTAGAGACGCTCGACGTCGGCCCGTTTGCCGGCGGGTAGCAGCCGGCTCGCAAACGAGAACGAGCGGCTGTGCCGTCGGATCGACTCCCCCGCAGTCGGGCTGCTAACTGGCGACGACATGGAAGTCGGCCGCGATCGTGTCGCAGGTGGCCTTGGCGGAGTTGACGACGCCGGGCACGCCGGCACCCGGATGGGTGCCCGCCCCGACGAGGTAGAGCCCGGGGATGTCCGGGTCGCGGTTGTGGGGGCGGAAGTAGGCGCTCTGGGTGAGCGTCGGCGCCACGGAGAAGGCGGACCCGTGATGGGCGTTGAACCTCCCCGCGAAGTCGGCGGGCGTGCAGTGCCGACGGGTCACGATTGCATTGCGCAGCCCCGGGAGGTGCTGCTCGAGCGACTCGAGGATGGCGTCGCCGTAACTGGTGGCCACCGCATCCCAGTCGATCGCCGCGTTGCCCATGTGCGGCACGGGGCTGAGCACGTAGAACGACTCACATCCGGCCGGGGCCATGCCCGGGTCGGTGATCGTGGGGGCGTGGAGATAAAGGCTGAAGTCGGCGGGCAGGTGATGGCCATGGAAGATGTCCCGCAAGAGCCCCTGAAACCGCGGCGCGAACAGGATCGTGTGGTGGGCCAGGTTCGGATACCGACGGTTGGTGCCGAAGTACAACACAAACAACGACATCGACCAGGTCATTCGCTCCAGCCGCCGCTGCCGGCGGCCGGCTGCGGCGACCCCACGGTAGAGCTTGGCGTAGGTATGGTGGACGTCGGCGTTCGAGACGACTGCATCGAACGCCTCCGGCGGACCGTCGGAGGCGTGGATGATGTGCCTGGTCGCGTTGCCGGCAGCCTCGAGCGTGACTCGATCGACCGGAGCTCCGAGTCTGAGCGTACCGCCGAGGTCCTGGAAGAGCCGCACGAGGCCGCGGACGAGCGCCCCGGTGCCCCCCTCGGGAAAGAACACGCCCCACTTCCGCTCGATCCAGTGGATGAGCGTGTAGATGGAGCTCGTCTCCAGCGGATTCCCGCCGACGAGCAGCGGGTGAAAGCTGAACGCCTCCCGGAGGTGCTCGTCTTTGACAAATCGTGAAACGGTCGCGTAGACGCTCCGGTCGGCCCGCAGGCGGGCCAGCTGTGGGGCGGCCCGGAGCATGTCGGTGAAGTGGAGGAAGGGGACGGCGCCGAGCTCCTGGTATCCCTTGGCGAACACCTGCCGGGAGTAGTCGGCGAAGCGACGGTAGCCCTCGACGTCGGCGGGGTTCACACGCCGGACCTGTTCAATCAACCCCGCCTCGTCGGCGACGTAATCGAAGGTCACGCCGTCGCTCCACTGAAGCCGATAGAGCGGGGTCACCGGTAACAGGCGGACATAGTCGGCCATCCGCCTGCCTGAGAGCTCGAAGAGCTCCTCCAGGCAGTGCGGGGCGGTGATCACGGTCGGCCCCGCATCGAAGATGAAGCCGCCATCCTCGTAGACGGCAGCCCGGCCTCCCGGCTGGTCGTGGGCCTCGTAGCAGACCGTTTCGAAGCCCATCGACTGCAGACGGATGGCGGCGGCGAGGCCGCCAAAGCCGCTGCCGATCACGGCCGCCCGCCGGTGCAAGCCTGTGCCTGACCGAGGCGGTTGCCTCACTGCGACGGTCGCCATGTTCACGGAAGAGCCTCCGCTTTCGTCGGCTCGTTGGCGATCCGCAGGGCGTCGCAGATCGCGGCCAGCGGGCCGGCTTCACGGGCACCGCCCGTCGCGGCGTTCAGCCTGTCGATTGCCCGGTCGAGCCGGGCGTTGATCGCAGCCGCCGCCCGGCGGTGGGTCACGTCGAGCAGATCCTTGGCGAGCGGTCGAAACGTTGCCCGCTGCTCATCCGATTGCCGCAGCCGGCGTTGCCAGGCTGTGAACTGCCGGGCCGACAGCTCACTCGCGGCCCAGGCCCAGGGCCACGTCACGCGGCGGTTGCGGAGGTCGTCGCACCGATCCGACCCGTCGAGCAGCTCGCAGAGCTCGTCGACGTCGTTTTTCATCTGCAGGCAGATGCCCATTCGGCAGCCGAAGGCGGCAACGGCTTGCAGCGTCTGCGGGTCTCCCGCGGCGGCTTTGGCCCCACACCACGCGGCCAGTGACGCAAGGCGGCCGGTCTTCCACCGCGAGATCGCCAGCGCCGTGACCTGGGCCTGCCGCGGCGTGACCTCGTCGATCCGCATGGCCAGGTCGATCGCCTGACCCTCGTGACACTGCCGTGCAACCGCGATGAACCTGCCCACGAGCGCCGCCGACCGGGCGGGATCGTCCAAGGCGGCTGCCGCGAGCTCCAGAGCGCGGAAATACATCCAGTTGCCTGCGTTGACGGCCCGGGCCGGCCCGATCACCTGGTGGAGCGCCGGCTGGCCGCGGCGGGTGAGCGAGTCGTCTTCGAAGTCGTCGATCACGAGCGATCCGGCGTGCAGGAGTTCGACCGCATCGACGATCAGCGCGGGAGCCGCGCCACGGCCGCCGGCGAACTCGTAGGCCCGCTCGAGCAGGGTGGCCCGAAACCGCTTGCCGCCCACGCCGGGATAGAGGTCGGGGGCGAGTTGGAGGGCCTTGGACCAGCCGTGCCTCGTGCGGGCGGTCTGGTGCGTCGCGCCGGCGAAGCCGAGGAGATTTGGAGTCATGTTGGCAGCACCCCCGGGAGCGAGACAAACGACCTTGCGAAACGAATTGGCGCCAGGCCGAGGGGCGGCCAGCCAATCATGATCCGAGCCGCATCGGTGAACGTGAACCGGTGGGCGTAAAACCGGGCGATTCGCTCTTCCGGCAGCACACGGTAGAACCGCCGGAAGATCTTCCAGCGGTGTTCGGGCCTGACCAGGCAAAAGAGCAGCCGGTTCAGAAAGCGGGCGAATCCTCGCCGCAGCCGATCCTCCGCGGCCGCGGAGGCGACCTCCGCGGCGACCCGGTCTGGGCAGGCCCGGGCGACGAGTTCCGCGAAGCGGACGGCCAGCGGCATCGAGTATCCCGTGGCGGCGTGGTACCAGTCTCCGGCATAGCCGCCGGCCGGCGACGGACCCTCGCGCCTGGCTGCGGCTGCATACGGCATCGGGAGACACCCGTGCTCGGTTCGGATCAGTTTCGCCGATCCCGCGCCAGCCTCGGCCAGCCGAGCCGAGATCAGCGAGGCGGCTCGCGATTCGTCACAGGCCGGCTCTTCATGGAACCGGGTGTATTCAAGCAGCACGCGATCAGGACCGAGCGGGAGTTCATAGAGAAACTCGAAGCCCGCGGCCTGCTCAGCCGGGACATCCATGACCGTCGGTTCCGATACCGGCCAGCACCGAGCAGTCTCATACTCATGTCCGATGAAGGTCTGATAGCCCGCTCCGCCTGGTGACCCTGCCTCCGCCCGGCCGCGACAGTCGATGACCGCGCGGCACGAAACGTCGGCGGTCCCGCCGAGTCTCACGGCGGTCGGCGAGAGGATTTCGCACGACTCGCCTGTGCGAACGACGAGCCGGCCGGGGCGAGCCGGGCCGCACGCTCCACCTGCCAGCGACAGCGTTGCCTCACGGAGGCGGTCGGACGTGATCGTCGCGTAGGCGATTTGAACCCGCCGCGACAGCGTCGGAAACCTGACGCGATAGCCGGGCCAACGGTGGGCGACCAGCGGGTCGAACCAGCTTCTCGCCTGCTCGGCGACGTCTGTCTCGTGAAACGACCAGGTGTGATTGCCGCACAGTTCGTCGGCCCGTTCGAGGAGCAGGACGGTCGCCTCCGGCCTGTGCCAGGCCAGGGCATGGGCCAAGAGACAGCCCTGAAGACCGCCGCCCACGATTCCGTAGTCGAACTCCGGGAGCGACGTCATGTGGGGCTCCCCAAGGTCATGCGGGGGTCCCCAAGGTCGTGCGGGGCTCGAAAGTGCAGCGACTGCGTCCGCCGCCGGGCGTACGCCTCGCACAGCGGGGCGACGCCGTGCAGCAGCAGATGCGGCACGGCCACGGCGCTCAAGCCGACAAAAGTCGCCCGGATGAGTGTGCCATTCCAGCCCGCCCCGCCGAGCACGAGCCAAGCTGCCAGCCCGACCAGGACGATCGCCCCGACGGTCAAGGGCGCGAGGCTTTTGGCCAGTTCCGGCCAACTTTCTCCAAGTTCCCTACGGAGTCGCTCGAGGCCTCGCGACGAATGCCAGCCACAGAAATACACCGGGAAGCTCACGAGCGGGCTCGCGACGGCAAAGAGCACCACCAATGACGCGACGAGCGCGTTGTCGGCGAGCAAGACCCGCCGGCTCTGCCCGGTGCGTCCGCAGGCCGCCAGGCCCTGGAGAGTCCAGGCGGCCGCCGCGAACGGCAGCATGATCCACGAGCAAGCCGTCAGCAGGCCGGTGGCATTCTGGATGGCGAGGCCCGCGCCCCCCGGCGCGGCCAGACCGAGGATCGCGGCGACGTCACTGGCGTGAAACACCAGCGGCGTCCAGATCACGAGCCCTCCGCGTGCGAATTGGAACACCGGCCGCAGACGCCGCGGACCGACCGGAAGCCGCGGTTCTTCCTGGCCGAAGTGCCAGGCGGAGGCCAGGAAAAATGTCACGATCGTGGCGGCCGGCGCCACGAACCAGCCGCACACGACCAGCACCGCGACTCCCAGATACCCGGCCAGAAACACCGGAAGCCAAGCCATTCCCAGAACCGGTTCGAGCCGCGGCCGGGCAAAGCGATGGTCGGCCGCGCCGTGCGGCAGGCCGATCAACGCCACGAGAACCGCCAAAACGCCAGCTGTGACACCGGCCATGGCCTGAGAAAAAAAGCACGCGGCCCCGATCATCGCCCAACAGAGCAAGATTACCGAGGCCGCGTGCATGTCAAACACTTTTCTTTCGCAGAGGGTCCCGCCGCTCAGACGGTGGCATACGCCTCAGCTGCCGCAGTCTTCGTGCTCTTGGCCTTGGCGATGAGATAGATCAGCACGCCGAAGCCGGCCTTGGCGGTCATGTCGGCGATCGCG
The DNA here is from genome assembly GCA_044236455.1 of Pirellulales bacterium. GTDB lineage: Bacteria > Planctomycetota > Planctomycetia > Pirellulales > UBA1268 > CAMCQY01. Next base: position 1,506 of record JBIIGJ010000009.1, on the reverse strand, counting down.
TATCCAATCTGCAGGCCGACGACACCATTGGCACCAACGACGCCACTGGCGGCACTAGCGGTCCCGGCCTTCGCCGCCAGGGCATCGGGCGTGCCACCAAGTGCATAGGCGATCGGGTAGACCGCCCATGTGATCAGGATCACCAGCCGGGCAACCTCGAGGAGCTTGCGGGCCGCGGGTGGCTGGCTGTCGAGCGACTTCGTCAGTTCGGTCCAGAGCACGTAGAGGATGTAGAAGAACGGAATCGACGAGAGCCCACCCCACACGACCCTCTCGGACCACCTCGCCGGGTCGGCGATCACCTCGCCCGGATAGCCAAGCGCGATCATCAAGGCCGCCGCGATCACGAGCCGTGTCAGCAGACTCGTTGCCTTGGCCGCCGGCAGCCGGAGGACTGACACGAGTTCGACCATCAGCAGCGGCACCGTCAGGATCCAGTCGGCATACCGATAGAAGTCGTTGAAGGCGGCGCCTGTGCCCTTGTACCCACCGTCCACCAGCGAGTAGGCGTCGTGCCAGCTGTGGCGAATCATGAAGTAGTGGTAGCAGGCGATCGAAACTACGATGCCCGAAACCAGCAGAGCCGGCCGGTATTCCGGATCGACGTGCGCCCGGGACATGTACAAGAACAGTGCGGCCGCGCCCATCGTCGCGACCGTCATCGAAAAGATGTTGTCTACCGCGTTGTATTGAAACACTGACAGGTCGGGCATCGCCGACCCAAGCAAACAGAAGCCTTCAATCATCGCTTCACCTGTTTTAAATGTGGTGTTGAAAAAATGCCGCCGCCTCACTATCTCGGCAACAATCACCAGTTCAATTGGCAAGCCCTATCCAGCCAGCCATTGGCAACGGATGATTCCACCCCGAAAGGCTCTGAGCGACTCCCCTGACGCTGGCGTATCCTAGGCAGTGGGGGATGAATCGGCAAGCGGAGACGGGCCGATCAGAGTCATCTGCCCCGCGGCGACGGGACCGCAAGGCTTCGAGACCGCTTTTCCTGCAATATTGTCGAGATTGGCAGCGGATTCCTCCGACAGCACTCTCCCAAAAGCTCGGCATATGGACAGCCACGCGTCCTGGAGGGGGGGCTGCCACCGTTGTGTGCGACCGATTGGGATCAGAAATATCCTTCCCACGTGGTTGCAAAGTGGCTGAGGCACTTGCCGAAGAGTGGCGGCGCAGCACTACCTTATTTCTCGTGACCACCACTTTGAGGACGTCGTGTGTGACCTGCCCCCCTTAAACGGCACCACGATGGCGATCGGGATCATCAGCAGTCAGTAGAGAATCGTCAGCAGGCTGGAATGCTCGATGACAGGAATCAAAGCGAACCTCGTGGTCAGGAATCGGGCGGAACCGCTGTGCGCCCGCCGGGTGTGACCTGCCCCCATGAAAGTCGCCAGTTTCTAAGTTAGGTGTTTGCCCTCCAACAGACCAGCCCTGTGCGGTTGCGGAGGCGCAGCCGTAGCAACCGCACAGGGCTGCATCGCCTCTGGGGCCGGG
>JBIIGJ010000139.1:0-7774 GCA_044236455.1 Pirellulales bacterium | reverse complement strand
ACGTGAGAACCGGTCACGTCGCCCGTGCCGCCGCGGCGGATCGCGGTGATCGTCGCCCCCCGCGCATAGGGTGCAATGACGAGATCGCCGGCCACCACCGGCGAGGCGATCGAGCGGAAAAATTTGTGGCCCGTCGGATTCAGGCCGCCGACCCGCCAGATCTCTTTGCCTGAGGCCGCATCGTGGGCCGTCACATGGTCGGCGCCGAGCACGACGAGCATCTCCGCCGGCTCGCCCTTGTCGGCATTCCCCGCGACAACGACCGGCGTGGAATAGCTCTGTGCGGCCTCCTCGGGCGCGTCGAGCATCCGGTCGTGCTTCCAGAGCAGGCTGCCAGTCGTGCGGTCGAACGCGGCGAGATAGCTCGGGCCAGTCTGCATCACGGCGACGACCACAGCCTTGGACGTGAGCACGGGCGAGGTGCCGAGATCCCACCAGAGCGTGTCTTCGCCGAACTGTTGCTGGAGGTTCGTCTGCCAGGCGATGGCCCCGTCGGCGAGGTTCAGGGCTGCCAGTTCGCCGCTCTTATAATAGACCCAGACATGCTGGCCGTCGGTGACGGGCGACGAGTTGCAGCCGGTGGCTTTCTTATGCTTGCCCGGCTTGACCTCGCCGAGTTCACGCCGCCAGACCTCCTTGCCGTTGCGATCGAAGCCGATGGCGGCATCCTTGCCGTCGATGGCGCAGGTGACGACGACGCGGTCGCCCCACACCGCCGGCGTGCTGGCGCCCAGCCCCGGCAGCTTCACCCGCCAGAGCACGTGCTCGGTCGGACTCCAGGAGGAGACATAGCCCCGGCCCGACGCGGCCCCATCGAGCGCCGGACCACGCCAGCTGGGCCAGTTGTCAGCCCGAGCAGGCTGCGGAGAGAACGCGGCGACTGCCCACACGGCGAGCATCGCCCCGACGAATGAACGACCAAGAACCATTATGCTTCGTCTCCTGATAGACACCCGCAGGACGCCGGGAACGAACAGTGTAACCCCTCACCGCTTCCTCGGCTCGCCTTCGGGCCCGAAGGGATCGACCGGCTGCGGATTCGGAGATGGCATCGCCGCCCTGACGCCGGTCCGCCATGCCGCCAGTCGCTCCTTGAGGGCGGCGGCCCGTTCTGGCCGCTCGGCGGCAAGATCACGACGCTCGCCCGGATCAGTCGCCAGATCGAAGAGCTCGACGCGGCCGTCCTCGAAGTGCTCGATCAGTTTTTCGTTTCCCTGGTTTTCATTTCCCTGGCTCGGCCCATCGGCGGCGATGATCGCAGCGGCGGGCCGGCCTCCTTGATTGGCGTAGTGGGGATAGTGCCAACAGAGGTCCCGGGCCGGCAGCGAACCGGCAGCGAGCACCGGCCGCAGGCTCGTGCCATCGAGCACAGCCTCCGCCGGCCGCGTCGTGCCACCAACATCCAGCAGTGTGGCGGCGATGTCGAGCGTGGTGACCGGCACGTCGGTCGTCGTGCCCGGCTCGACGATCCCCGGCCACCGCACGACCAGCGGCACACGGATGCCCCCCTCATACAGAAAACCCTTGCCAGCACGCAGCGGCAGGTTCGAGGTCGGTGAGCCCTCGGCCGTGGAGAGGCCGCCGTTGTCGCTGGTGAAGATGACGAGCGTGTTGTCGGTCTGCCCGGCTGCTTCGACGGCGGCAAGCACGGTGGCCACCGTCTCGTCCATCTCGCGGATCATGCCGGCGTAAACGGGATGATCCTGCACCGCCCGCGCCATGCGATCACCCTCGGCGACCTCGCGGGGTCCGGCAGGTGGCGGCAGGGCAGTCGCACGGGGCCGCTCCTCCGCCAGCAGGTCAGCCCGGGTCTTGAGCGGCACGTGCACCGAGTGCATCGGCACGTAGCAGAAGAAGGGCTGGTCGCGGTTAGCCGTGATGAATGCCGACGCCTCGGCCGCAATCGCCCGCGCATGATGGGTGTCGTCCGTCGGACCGCCGCCGGGGCCAACGTTCGTCGAAGCGGTCACGTCGAAGCCGTGCGATGGGATGTCTTTGGGCGGCCCCAGATGCCACTTGCCGAAGATGCCGGTCGTATAGCCCGCGTCGCGCAAGAGCTTCGGCACGGTCACCTCGCTCGCGGGAAGGGCGTGGAGATAGTCCGCAGGCAAGAGGCTGCCGCGCCGGCTCCCGGCAATAAAGTTCGTGATCTTCACACGGGCCGGATGCCGGCCGGTCATGAGCGCCGCGCGGGTGGGCGAGCAGACCGGACCGGCCGCGTAGCCCCGCGTGAAGAGCATGCCGGAGGCGGCCAGCCGGTCGATCGCCGGCGTGCGGTAGAAGCTGCTGCCGGTGCAGCCCAGATCGTGGGCCCCGAGATCGTCGGCCAGAAAGACAACGAGGTTTGGACGTCGCTGCGACGGCGACGTTTCGGCGGCCGGCACTCCGCGGCCCCAGCACACCATCGCAACCGCCACGCACACTGCCCAGCCGGGAACCGGCCCGCGCGGCGATGGATTCCCAGCCATGCAACTCTCCCGACTCGTGGATACCGGTCGTGCCTTGCGGCGCCTCAGGTGGAATGAGGCAGTATGATTGTGACCCCGGGGACACGGGCCTGTCACCCACCCACTGCAACGCTGCCGACCCCGAAAGGGTTTCCCCATGCGCCACAATCGTCCCATCACCTGGCCTCCCCTTACCCAGGCGCTGCCGTCCCGACGGCTCCCGGTCTGGGCGCGATCGCTATCCTTGTTGCTCGTCCTGACCGCCGCCGCGGGCATGCTGGCGAGCACGGCAACCCGTGGCCAGGAGCCAGACGTGAAACGACCGTGGATGTTTTCCGAGGCGAAACTGCCGGAGGGGTTTCCCGCGGCCGGGCCAGTCGACCAAGTGATCGTGAAGACCTACCCGGCCCATCGCCTGGCGCGGGTGCGGGCCGAGGGGGGCGGCAACGGCATGTTCATGAAGCTCTTTCGCCACATCGAGCGAAACGAGATCGCGATGACGGCACCGGTGGAGATGTCGTGGCAGCAGGCCGCGGGGAAGGAGCCGGTCGCGATGGCGTTTCTCTATGCCAAGCCGTCGCTGGGCGCGGCAGGTGCCGACCCGGCGGATCCTCGCGTCGTCGTCGAGGACATTCCCGCGATCACAGTCGTGTCGATCGGTCTCCGCGGCGGCTACGACAAGGCGACGTTCGACCGGGGCGCCACACAACTCGAGTCCTGGCTGACGGAACACCCTGAGTGGAAGGCGGCGGGGAACCTGCGGACGCTCGCCTACAACAGCCCGTTCGTGCCGGGCTTTGCCAAATACTCCGAGGCGCAGCTGCCCATCGAGCCAGCCGCGCCGCAGGGACAGCAGTGACTCAGCCGCGCGTGTCTTCGACGCCGGCTGGCTGATTGCCGCCCTTGCTGCGGCGGAAAACGTTCACGCGAGTAACCGCTCCACGACGGCATCGGCCTGTGCATGGAAGCGCTGTTTGGATTCGCCGATACCGAACATATGATCGGACTGCTGGTTCGCGCGTTCGCTCTCCCACTTCGAAGGGTTGCCATGCATCAGCAGCTATCGGTCGTAGCGTTCTTCTCATCCCGTGGTGTCGGGGCGATGACGGCACTGGTGCTGACGACGCTCGTCTCCCTGTCGGCCACGGCCGCTGACCCTGCGTCGGCCGAGCCGGCGGCGACCATCGCGCAGACCCGCTGGGAACAGCCTGCCGAACGGATGCCGGTGGCTGGCGGCGCGGCGGCGAAGCAGGCATCACCGCAGCCGGCCGGCGAGCCGTTCCATGTGCCGGCGGGCTTCCAGGTGGAGCGGCTCTTCGTCGTGCCCAAGGAATCGCTTGGCTCGTGGGTCTGCCTCGCGACCGATCCCAAGGGCCGGCTCATCGCCAGCGATCAGAGCGACAAGGGGCTCGTGCGAATCACCCCTGCCCCGCTCGACGGCTCGGGGCCCACGATCGTGGAAAAGATTCCCGTCGCGATCACGGCCGCGCAGGGGCTGCTCTGGGCGTTCGACAGTCTCTACGTCGTCTGCAACGGCGGCCCCGGCAGCGGGCTCTACCGCGTCACCGATTCCGACGCCGATGACACGCTCGACAAGGTCGAGAAGCTCCACGCCTTCAACGGCGGCGGCGAACATGGTCCGCACGCCATCCGGCTTTCACCCGACGGAACAAAACTCTTCATCGTCTGCGGGAACCACACGAAGCCGCCGTTTGAGATCAAGAACCTCACTGAGCCACAAACCATGGCGGGCATCCGCTCCGCGCAGCGGCGGGTGGAATTGCCGCCAGTGGGCACGAGCCGCCTGCCGGCCAACTGGGACGAAGACCTGATCATTCCACGGATGTGGGATGCCAACGGCCATGCGGCCGGCATCCTCGCGCCGGGTGGCTACGTCGTCAGCACCGATCCCGAGGGGAAGACCTGGGAGATCTGGAGCGGCGGCTACCGCAACGCCTACGACATGGCCTTCAACGCCGACGGCGAACTGTTCGTCTACGACGCCGACATGGAGTGGGATTTTGGCTCACCGTGGTATCGCCCGACGCGGGTCAACCATGCCACCAGCGGCAGCGAACTCGGCTGGCGGAGCGGCACGGGCAAGTGGCCCGCCTGCTATCCCGACAGCCTGCCGGCACTGATCGACATCGGCCCGGGCTCACCCGTGGGCGTGGACTTCGGCTCCGGCACGAAGTTCCCGGAAAAGTACCAGCGGGCCCTCTACATCTGCGACTGGACGTTCGGCACGATGTACGCCATTCACCTCGAGCCCGAGGGCGCAACCTACAGGGGCACGAAGGAGGAGTTCGTGGCGCGGACCCCGCTGCCGCTGACCGACATGACGATCGGCAAAGACGGCGCGATCTACTTCGCCGTGGGCGGCCGGGGCGGCCAGAGCGAACTCTACCGCGTCACCTACGCCGGCCCCGAGCCGACCGCGCCGGTGGATACCCGCAGCACCGCCCACGCCGACACTCGGAAGCTGCGGCACGATCTCGAGGCTTTCCATGCGCGGGCCGCCGACCCCGCTGCAGCGGTCAGCCTCGCCCTGCCGCAGCTGTCGAGCCCCGACCGATTCATCCGCTACGCCGCCCGCGTGGCACTCGAACATCAGCCGATCGCACTCTGGCACGACAAGGTGCTCGCCGTGCAGGAGCCCCTCGGACGGATCACGGGGGCGATCGCCGTGGCCCATCAGGCCGAACCATCGGCGCAAGGGTCCCTGCTCGCCGCGCTCGACGGAATCGATCTTGCCGCGCTCGACACCGCAACCAGGATCGACCTCGTGCGGGCCTACGAACTGGCCCTCATCCGGCTGGGCGAGCCTTCGGCCGAGGCCAAGGCACGGATCGCTGCCCGGTTCGCGCCGCTGTTTCCCTCCGGGTCGTTCGACCTCGACCGCGAGCTATCGAGTCTGTTGGTGGCGGTGCGGAGCCCGGGGATTGTGACGAAGCTCGTGAGCATGCTCGCGGCGCCGAGCGGCTCGGCGGCTTCGACGAATCTCGCCCCCAATGAAGACGACCTGCGGCAGTTGATCTCCCGCAACGCGGGCTATGGGAGCGCCGTGCGGGCGGCACTCGAAAAGCGGTCAGACCTCTTGCAGGTCCACTATGCCTACGCGCTCCGCACCATCACGAAGAAAGACGCCTGGACCCTCGCCGACCGAAAGGGCTACCACGAGTGGTTCACGCGGGCACGTCAGTGGGCCGGCGGCAACAGCTTCCGGAAGTTTCTCATGAACATCGAGAACGAGAGCCTCGCGGGCTACAGCGACACCGACAAGCTGGCACTCGAGACGTTGGGCGCGAGAAAGCCCTACACGCCGCCGCCGCTGCCGAAGCCCGAGGGCCCGGGCCGCACCTGGACGGTGGAGGATATCCTGGCCGCCGCCGGGCAGGACGGCGACAAGGGCCTCTCCAAGGGCCGCGACTTCGAGCGCGGCCAGCGGACGTTCGCCGCCGCCCGTTGCGTGGTCTGCCACCGCTTTGGCGAGGACGGCGGTGCCACCGGCCCCGACCTCACGCAGGCGGCCGGCCGGTTCCAGCTCAAGGATCTGGTGGAGGCGATGGTGCACCCGAGCAAGGTGGTGTCGGATCAATACAAAGCCAGCATCGTGCAGACGGCCGACGGCAAGGTGTTCACCGGCCGGATCGTGAGCGAGTCGCCGGAGACGATCACGATCGTCACCGATCCCGAGGATGCGACGAAGTTCGCCGAGATCAAGCGGTCGGACATCGAGGAGATCCTGCCGTCGAGCGAGTCGCTCATGCCCCGGGGCCTGCTCGATCCGCTCAACGAGAGCGAGGTGCTCGACCTCTTGGCCTACACGCTCTCGCGCGGCAACAAACACGATTCCCGATTCAAGCGCTAGCGGCCGCAGCGGCATCCGCTGAACCTGTCCAACGGCCCGTCCGCCGGCAGAGACGCCGATTTGCCTCGCGCACGCGGCCTCGCGAACACTGCCCTGCGAACACCTCACGGATCGTCGGGCAACTGCCCGGCCGCGGCAACGGAACGCCTCTCTGAGTGGCCTTCCTCCCGCGGAGTTTCTGATGGCGACCTGCGTGCTTGGCAATCCGGTATCGATCGGTCAGATTTCGCTCGAGTCGGTTCGCCGGCTGCTTGACTCCCATCCGGCCCCCTGCCTGTCGCTCTACCTGCCGACCCACCGGCGTGTGCCCGACAACACGGTCGATCTCCCTGCCTTTGGCCATCTGGTGGCGGCGCTCGAGATGGCGCTCTCGGCCACGCAGCCCCCGGAGACGATTCTCCGGCTCGTCCATCCGTTCCACGAACTCCACACCAACCGGGAGTTCTGGCAGCACACCCGCGACGGCCTGGCCGTGCTCGCCGCCGATGGCACGGCCCAGGTGTTTCTGCTGCAGCGGCCCGTCAAGCCGCTGGCGCTCGTCACGTCTCGGTTTCACACGATGCCGCTGTTGCGGATCGCCGCCTCGATCGACCGCTTCAACCTGCTCACGCTCACCAGTCGGGCCGCGCATATGTATGAAGGGCTGGCCACGGAAGCTGGCGTCGAACGGCTCGACCCCGTGCCGCTGCACGACCTGCTCACCGGAGGCGTGGGCCCTGCGGGCACCGGCGGGATGGATGTCACCCGCGGCGAGGCTGTCGACGAGGAGGCGTTGCAGCCGCATCGCGTGCAGCGAGGCATGGGGCCGTCGGGCATGGCCGCTGGCACCATCGTGCACGGCGGCGCAGGCTCCAAGCAGGACGATATCGATGCCGACACCGAGATCTTCCTGCGGTATGTCGACGAAGTCGTCCATGAACGGGTCACGAAACACACGGGGCTACCGCTGGTGCTGGTGGCGTTGCCGCGGCTGGCGGCCCGCTTCCGCAGGCTCTCGAAGAACCGGCTCTTGCTCGACGATGGGATCAACAAGGACGTCCATCTGCTGCCGACGCAGGAACTGCCGGCGCTCGTGGCGCCGCTGTTCGCGGCCGCCCGCGCGGTGAGGATCACCCGCGACGTGCAGACCTTCGAGCAGGCCCGGTCGCGGGATCTGGGCTCGGGGGATCTCTCCGACATCGCGCGGGCCGCGGTCGCGGGCAGGGTCGCCACGCTCCTGATCGAGAAGGACCGGTTCGAACCGGGCTGGCTCGATCCCGCGAGCGGTGCGATTGCCGGCAACGGCGAGATGCCCGCCGATCTGTCGCGGTCCGGCGACCAGCCGGCGATCCGCACCGCGGATCTCTTCGGCACGGTCGCCGAGACGGTGCTGCTGCATGGCGGCGGCGTCGTGGCGGTGGAGCAAAGCGCGATGCCCACGAACAGCGGCGTGGCGGCGATCTACCGCTACTGATTT
>JBIIGJ010000090.1:0-14293 GCA_044236455.1 Pirellulales bacterium | reverse complement strand
GGACGACGGCTGCGGCCTGCAGGCCCACGGAACCCCATCGCGCCGCAAAAAGTCGGCGGCGAAGGTACAACATCCTCTATGCATCCATCATCCCCCGACGACGCGTTTACCGACTGCCCCGACCGGCGCGGCACCGGCTCCGAGAAGTGGGACCGCTGGGACGGCCGAGACATTCTGCCGCTCTGGGTGGCCGACATGGATTTCCGCGCGCCCAAGGTGGTGCTCGACGCGTTGCGCGACCGCGTGGATCACGGTGTGTTTGGCTACACGGCCGACACGCCCGGATTCGCCCCGGCACTCGTCGCGCACTTCGAGTCGCTCCACGGCTGGAGTCCGGATCCCAACTGGATCGTCGGCACGCCGGGCGTGGTGACAGGATTGGCGATCACAGCCCGACTGCTCGCCGCCCCCGACGACGAGATCCTCACGTTCACACCGGTCTATCCACCGTTTCTCACGCTCCCGGGACGGGCGGGTCGACGCACGGTCGGCGTGCCGCTCGTGCAGTCGGCTACGGCATGGGCCATCGACTGGGATGCCCTGGAAGCGTCGCTCACTGGAAAATCAAAACTCTTCTGGCTCTGTCATCCGCACAACCCCACGGGCACGGTCTTTGGCCGGGATGAACTCCTGCGACTGGCCGACCTGGCCGAGCGGCACGGCCTGACGGTGATCTCCGATGAGATCTGGTCCGATCTTCTGCTCGACGGCTTGCGGCATATTCCCTTCGCGAGCCTCGATCACCCCGCCGCGCGGCGGGCGATCACGCTCACGGCGCCCTCCAAGACCTGGAACCTGGCCGGGCTGGCCTGCGCCGCGGCGATCGTGCCCGACCCCGACCTCCGCCGCCGCTGGCGGCCCTCCGGTGGGGGCCTCGTGCCGATGGTCAACCCGCTGGGCTACGCGGCGGCCGAGGCGGCGTGGAAACACGGCGACGCTTGGCGACGGCAATTGATTGCGGTTCTTGAGCGGCACCGTGCCATGGCGCTCGACACCGTGGCGGGGATTCCCGGCCTCTCCGCCGCCGTGCCGCAGGCGACGTATCTCGTCTGGATCGACTGCCGCGGCACGGGCGTCGCCGACCCACTTGCGGCCTGCGAAGCGGCTGGCCTCGGCCCCTCCGACGGCCGGGATTTCGGGTTCCCCGGCTTCATCCGGCTCAACACCGCCTGCCCCACGGCCCGGCTGGAAGAGGCCCTGCGGCGGCTCAAGCAGGCTTTTCCTAGCGGCTGATCCTCATCGCAGCGGCGGCACAACCTTTTGGACAGCCCGCCGTTGAACCCACAGTGCGGCACCACCACAAGGCATCGTGATGCGGATCCAACAGTTAGGGAACGTCATGCGCCTGGCAATCTCGTGCCTCTGCCTTGTGATGCTGGCGGCGTTCGCCGCGAGCGCCGCCCAGCCCGACGCCGCGAACGGTGCCGCCGAGCGGGCAAGTAAACGCCGCGGCCAGCAGCCGTCGATCACGCTGCCGGCGGCGGTGCTGGCCGAGCCCACAGGGCCGGTCATAGAGGTGGCGACGATCGATCGCGGGCGACGGCAGGAGGTCAGGGCCGCGGCTCACACGATCGACCGCCTGCTCGAGCAGCGCTGGCAGGTGCACGGGGTCGAAGGCAGCACTCCGCTCACCGACGCCCAGTTCGTCCGCCGCATCCATCTGGAGTTGGCTGGACGGATTCCCACGTTCGACGAGACGACCGCGTTTCTCGCCGACACGTCGGCGACCAAGCGGGCCGACCTCATCGACTCGCTCCTGGAGAGCCCCGACTACGTCAGCCACTTCTACAACTTCTGGGCCGACGTGCTGCGGCTCTGCGAGCGGCCGCAGAACGACCTGTTCTTCGAACCCTATCTCGACTGGGTGAAACGGTCGATCGCCGCCAACCGACCGTTCGACCAGTGGGTATACGAGATGCTCACCGCCGATGGCACGCTCTGCGGCAATCCAGCCGTCGGCTTCCAGCTCCGCGACCGCGGCATGCCGCTCCCCTACATCGACAACACCGTGCGGGTGTTTCTTGGCACCCAGATCGGCTGTGCCCAGTGCCACGATCATCCGTTCGACTCCTGGACGCAGCACCAGTTCTACGAACTGGCCGCCTTCACATCGGGCACGCGGACGAAGCTGGCGGGCTTCCCTGACAAGAAGTCCGGGCAGACGAAGGCCGAGGCCCGCGAGGCGGCGAAGGAGGCCCGCGCCGCCAACGGGGAAGCGGTCCGCCATGTTCGCACAATCGTGCAGGAGGCCAACCAGCGGGTCCGCGAGAAGAAGGTCGACAACGGCCTGCGGCTGTTCATCAACGCCAACCTGACGAGCATCACCTACCATCAGGCCAAGCTGCTCCTGCCACACGATTACCAGTATGACGACGACAAGCCGCTGGCTGCCGTCAGCCCCACGGTGCTCTGGGGCGAGATCCCGGCAGATGCCAGAACCCAAGACACCCGCGGCCAGTTCGCCGCCTGGCTTACCTCCCGTGACAACCGCCAGTTCGCCCGCACGATCGCCAATCGGCTGTGGCGGAAGGTGATGGGCGTGGGGCTCGTCGAACCCCACGACGATTTCCGGGAGGGCAACCCAGCCTCGAATCCCGATCTGCTCGAACACCTTACCAACCTGATACTCACGCTCGATTTCGACATGCGTGAGTTCGTCCGTGTGCTCGTCTCGACCGACGCCTACCAGCGGCGGGCCGTGCTGCACGATCCGACCTCACCGGCGCCGTTTCACTTCACCGGTCCGGCACTCAAGCGAATGACGGCTGAGCAGCTCTGGGACTCGATTCTCATCCTCGTCGCCCACAACGAGTGGGCGTTCCAGCGGCCCACCGCCGGCGCGTTCGCGAAGGTGGCGGCCATCGACCTCGCCGCCGCCAGCACCAGCTACGCCGACGTCGAGAAGGCCTACGACACGTTCAGCGACACCTACGGCCGCAAGCGGTACATCGGCCAGTTGCAGAAGCAGTATGGCTACCAGGGTCAGGTGCTCGTGCGGGCCAGCGAGCTGCCGACGCCGCTGCCCTTGGGCCACTTCCTCCGGCAGTTCGGCCAGAGCGATCGCGAGTCGATCGAGGGGGGCCGAACGGTCGCGACGGTGCCTCAAATCCTCTCGATGTTCAACGGCCCGATCACGCACAGCATGCTCATCCGCGGCTCGGCGATCCATGACGAGGTGATGTCGCACGAGACCAAACAGGCGGTCGACGTCATCTTCCTCTCGATCCTGTCGCACCGGCCCTCGGCCGAGGATCGTTCGTTTGCCATCCAGGAAATTCAATCGGCCGACGCGCCGACCACGGGCTGCGGCAACCTCATCTGGGCGCTGCTCAACACGCGGGAATTCATCTTCATCCAGTAACGGCAACGCTCCGGGAGCACCGGCATATGACGCACAATCAACACTGGCTCGATACGCTCTCCCGCCGCGAGGCCTTTGGCAGGATCGCACGGGCCACGCTCGGCGTCGGTCTCATGCCCAGCCTGTCGAACCACCTGGAAGCCGCGGACACCACGCCGGCCCGCGCCAAGAACATCATCTATCTCATGATGCAAGGCGCGATGAGCCACCTCGACACCTTCGACCCCAAGCCCGGCCGCGAGGAACAGGGGGAGACGAAGCCGATCCAGACGAAGACGCCGGGTGTCGTCTTCGGGCAGCATCTCGAAAAACTCGCCGGCCTTTCCGACCGGCTGGCGGTGGTCCGCTCGCTCACCACGGAGACCGGCGCCCATGAGCAGGGGCAGTACCTGATGCGGACGAGCTACCCCATGATCAACAGCATCCGCCATCCCGCCTTTGGCGCGTGGGCGGTGCACGCCATGGGGAAGATCAGCCAGACACTGCCGAGCTACGTGCTCGTCGGCAACGGCAACGACCATCCCGGCGCCGGCTTCCTCGATCCCTCGCTCACGCCCGTCCCCGTGGCCGATCCGCTGAAGGGCCTCGAAAATACGACGCGGCCACGGTACCTCTCGGAGGAGAACTTCGACCGCCGGCTGAAGCTGGCCGATCGCATCGACCGCGACTTCAAGCAGCGGTACGCCGGCCGGCAGCTCGACGCCTACAACCAGCTCTATAAAGACGCCGTCCGACTGATGGGGTCGGTCGACCTGCAGGCGTTCGACATCACCCAGGAGAAGCCCGCACTCCGCGAGCGCTACGGCGACTCCAAGGTGGGGCTCGGCTGCCTGCTGGCGCGGCGGCTGGTCGAATCGGGGGTGCGGTGCGTGGAGGTGGAGTTCGGCGGCTGGGACATGCACCGCGACGTGTTCGAGGAGATGGACGAGAAGGGCCCGCAGCTCGACCGGGCCATGGGCACGTTGCTGGAGGATCTCGAGCAGCGCGGCCTGCTCGACTCGACGCTCGTCGTCTTGGCCACGGAATTCGGACGCACACCGCGGATCAACGAGAACGCCGGCCGCGATCACCACCCGGGTGTTTTTTCCTGCGTCTTGGCCGGCGCGGGCGTGCAGGGGGGCGCGGTCTACGGGCAGAGCGACGCGCAGGGGTTCCGGCCCGACAAGGACGCCGTCTCGGTCGCCGACTTCAACACCACGATCGCCGCGGCCTGCGGCCTGCCGTATGAAAAGGAGTTTCACGCTCCCAACGGCCGGCCCTTCAAGATCGGCGGCGGCGGCAAGCCGATCACCGCCGTGCTCGCCTGAGACTGACTTCACGGCAAGGCTTGGCAGGCTGGGGGGGTTGCGTACCTGTCGAAGCCCGTGCCGCCCCGAGGCTTGCGTGCTCATCGTCATCGCCCTGAAAGACCGATCCTTCCTTGCCGACACGGAAGCAGGTTCGGTTCACGTTTTGTCAGGAGCAGATCATGGCACGCAAACGCAGCAAGGAAACCTACGCCCAAAAGGTGGTCGGACTGGCCACCTCCACGCTGCCACTCCCTGCCCCGGTGCAGAAGGTGGCGAAGTCCCGCTGGGGCTCGCGACTCCTGCTCGTGCTGGTGCCGGCGCTGATCGCCACGGGCGTGATCACGGTCTCCTGGACCGGCGGCCTGCCGAGCATCTCGGTGAACCAGGACCGGGCCCGTGTCGTCGGCGAAGAGGTGAAGGTCGAGGCGATCAGGGCGGCCGAGCGGGTCAGGCAGTTCAGCGACAGCAACTACCGCTGAAACGCCGCGGGCACGTCCCGTCGCTGCCGTTCCGCTAGACGCCGCGGGTCCATGTCGCGTCGACAAACCGCCACGGCTGGCCCTCGGGAACTTCGTCCCGCAGACACTCAGGCAGCCGGTTCTGTGACCAGCCATCGAAACAGATCCGCCGCGCAAACCGCAGGATCGACCACGGCATGCCCACCGCCGAGAAGAACGGCGGCCCAGCCGAGGGCCACGGCCCTCCATGCTGCATGGGCGGCGTGACGGCCAGGCCCGTCGGCATCCGATTTTCGATGATCCTGCCGGCTCGTGCCACGAGGCTCGCAGCGACCGGCCCGACGATCGCGTCATCGCGGCCCTCCCTGCTGCTATAGACACTCGCGGCAAGCGCCCCGGGCACGCAGGCCAGCGCCGCCAAAAGTTCGCCGACGCTCGCGCACCGCACGAGCACGGTCGCATTGCCGAAGGCTTCGATGAGCAGTGCCTGCGGTCGGGCCACGAGGAAAGCGGCGGGCACCTCGAGCAGGGTCGGCCTGTGGCTGCACGGGCCGTCACCACTGCCGCCGCCGGCCAGCACCCGCGCGCCCGCCTTCTCGAGGTGCGCGATCGCCGCCACCAGCCGGTCGCGGCCGACCGGCCCCAGGAGCACCTGGGCACCGATCGCGTTGAACCGTTCCGCCACAACGCGGGCGAACGTCGCGGTGGCCTTGTCGTCGATCAAAAAGACGAGTCCCGGCTTCGTGCAAAACTGCCCTGCTGACCCGGTGACGCTCGCGGTCAGTTCGCCTGCGATCTCACTGCCGCGTTCGGCGAGAGCCCCCGGCAGGAGGACGACGGGATTGATGCTGCCCATCTCCACCCAGATCACGCGTCCCGTCGCGGCGGCGGCTGCGTAGAGCCGCTTGCCCGCCTCCTGCCCGCCGGTAAAACCGGTACCGCCGACTCGTGAATCCGCGACAAGCCGTTCGCCGTCCTCGAGCGAGATGCCATGCAGCAGTTGCACGGTGGCTGGGGGCAGTTCGGTGTCGTGCACCGCCGCGACCGCCTCTTCGGCCGCCAGCCGCGACACGCCCGGATTACCCGGATGAGCCTTGGCGATGACGGGGTTGCCGCCGGCGATCGCGGCCGCGAAGTCGCCACCCGTGACGGCGCCGTAGGCGAGCGGAAAATTTGCCGGCGGAAACACGACCACCGGCCCGAGACCGAAGGCCGCCGAGCGGATGTTCCGCGTCGAGTCGATCATCCCCATCCGCCAGGTGCCCTCGCGGGCGGCGGCGGCGGCCTGCCGCAACTGGTCGAGCGTCCGTGGCAACTCCACGTCGAAGAGCCGCGGCGTGACGTCGAGCCCCGACTCCGCATGCGCCACGGCCGTGAGGTCGCGGCCCCGGGCGGCCAACCGGTCGGCATACCGCTCGAGGAAGTCGGCGAGGCGTGCGCCGGGTAGGCTCGCCAATGTGGCTGCGGCTCCGACGGCCGCGTCGAGCGTCGCCTCGACATCGCTCCAACCACTGACGGGCCAGTGCTGCGGCCGCTCAAGACCGGTGGTGGGATCGACCGCGCGAAACGTGCCGGTGGCCGCAGCGGCACGCCACTGGCCGGCAATGAGCACCGGTTCGGCATCACGGAGGAGGGCACTCGATGACAAGGGAGCGGACCTTCTGTTGCTGGGCTGCTATTGCTGGGCTGGGAGGCGGTGGTTGGTGGGACGGCGTGGGCCGCCAGTGTACGATCCTGCTTTCCCGCGGAGCTTTATTATCCCATGCGCCACGCCTCGATCCATCCGTCCCTGTTCGTCTCGCACCGCCAGCAACTCGTGGCGCTCCTGCCGCCGCAGAGCCTCGTGATCGTGCATGCCGCCGACCTGCTGCCCACCACGGGCGACGGCACGCTCAGGCTCCATCCGGCCAGTGACCTCTTCTGGCTCACGGGGATCGAGCAGGAGGAGAGCGTGCTCGTGCTCGCGCCCGACGCGATCGACCCGGCCCAGCGGGAGATGCTCTTCGTCCGCCAGCCGAACGAACTGCTCACCACCTGGGAGGGGCACAAGCTTTCCAAGGAGCAGGCGAGGGAGATTTCGGGAATCGCGAAGGTCCGCTGGCTCTCCGACCTGCCGAGCGTGTTGCACACGCTCCTGTGCGAGAGCGAGAAGGTCTACCTCAACACCAACGAGCACGAACGGTCGAACGCCGAGGTGGAACAGCGTGACCTGCGGATGGCCCGCACGCTCCTTTTGCGATACCCGCTCCACCGCTACGAACGACTGCAGCCGCTCCTGCGGCAGCTGCGGGCGGTGAAGAGCCCCGCCGAGGTGGACCTCGTGCGACGGGCCGTCGAGATCACCGACGGTGGCCTCCGCCGCGTGCTCTCGGTGCTCAAGCCGGGCGTGATGGAATACGAACTGGAGGCCGAGCTGGTCGGCGAGTTCACCCGACGCCGCGGCCGGATGGCCTACGAGCCGATCATCGCCGCAGGAAAAAACGCCTGCGTGCTCCATTACAACGACAACGACCAGCCATGCCGCGACGGCGACCTGGTGTTGATCGACGTGGGCGCGTCCTACGCCAACTACGCCGCCGATCTCACCCGCACCTATCCCGTGAATGGGAAATTCTCGCCGCGGCAGCGGGCGGTCTACGAGGCGGTGCTGCGGGTCTTGCAGCATTCGATCGCCCGCACGACCGCCGGCACGCTCCTCCGCGACTGGAAGCGGGCGGCGCAGCTTGAGATGAATGAGGAACTCCTCAAGCTCGGCCTGCTGACACCCGAGCAGGTGGCCAAGGACACGCCCGAGGAGCCAGCCTGCCGGAAATACTTCATGCACGGACTGGGCCACTCGCTCGGCCTGGGCGTGCACGACCTCGCGCCGCCCAATGGCCCGCTGGCCCCCGGCTGGGTGGTGACGGTGGAGCCTGGGATCTACATCCCCGAGGAGGGCATCGGCATCCGCCTGGAAAACGATATCCTCGTCACGGCAGAAGGTCCGGTGGATCTCTGCGCCCACGTCCCGATTCTGCCGGACGAAATCGAGCAGATGCTGGCGAAATAGCGGGGCCCTTTCCTGTATACTCCGTCCGATTCACCCCTTCAGGAGCCCACACGATGCGTCTGTCCGCCCTCGTATCCCTCGCCCTGTGCGCCCTCACACTCACTCTCACCCCCTTCTTTCTGGAGACCACCGTGGCCGCTGAACCCGCCGAAGTCCCCCATCCGCAGCTCCCCGCCGGCGCCGGCAAGCTCGACGCCGACGCTCCCAAGACGTTCGCGACCACGCCGTCGGGCCTGCAATACCGCGTGCTGCGCAAGGGCACCGGCGCGAGCCCGAAGGCCACCAACAAAGTGAAGGTCAACTACCACGGTTGGCTCGACGATGGGAAAGTGTTCGATAGCTCCTACAAGCGGGGCGAGGCGATCGAGTTCGGGCTCAATCAGGTGATCCCCGGCTGGACCGAGGGCATGCAGCTGGTGGGGAAGGACGGCATGATCGAACTGGTGATCCCGAGCAATCTGGGCTACGGCCCTCGCGGCACGCCCGGCGGCCCGATCCCCCCCAACGCCACGCTCCACTTCCTCGTGGAACTGCTCGACGTGCGGTAGTCGCGACAGTCATCGTCTCTGCTGCCGCCAGCGGCTCGGGGGCATGCCGTGTCGTTTCGTGAACGCCACGGTCATGTATTCCGTGTGCCGGAAGCCGGCCCGCGTGGCGATCGTGGCCAGCGGCAATGCCGTCTCCCGCAGCAGCTGCTCGACGCGGCGAAACTGCACCCGGGCGATCTCCTCGTGCGGCGTGTGGCCCACCCGTTTCGTGAACCGGTTCTCGAGCACCCGCCGCGTGGTCTTGAGGACCCGGGCGACGTCGGCCACCTTGATGCCATCGCAGGCGTGGTCGCGGATCTGCCGCACGGCCGCCACCACGAGCGGGTCGTCGATGGCAAGCACGTCGGTGCTCTGGCGGACAACGATGCCCAAGGGAGGCAAGAGCCACTCGCTCCGTTCGAGCGACTCTCCCTGCATCAACTGCTCCAGCAGTTCGGCCGCCCGCCGACCGGCACCGATCGCATCCGGGATCACGCTCGAGAGCGGCGGACTGGCCAGGCCACAGAGCACGTCGTCGTCGTCCACGCCCAGCACCGCCACCTCGTCGGGCACGGCGATCCCAGTCCGCCGACAGGCATCGATCGCCTGCCGGCCGCGAATGTCATAGCACGCCAGGAGCGCGACCGGCTTGGGGAGACCGGCCAGCCACGCCTCGACCGCCGCGTCGTCGTCGGCCGGCGCCATCGTGCGGCGGCCGCGGCTGGAAAACACCGCCACCTCGTAACCGTTCGCCGCCACCGCCTCCACGAAGCCGCGACAGCGGTTGTCGCTCCACTGAAACCGGTCGTCCCCGAGAAACGCGAAGTGCCGAAAGTCGCGTTCGAGGAAGTGGTCGGCCGCGAGGGCCGCGATCGCCGCGTCGTCGGTCTCCACATAGGGCAGGTCGGCGACGAGCCGAGCCGCGCTCACGTCGATCACCGGAATCCCGAGCTTCCGCCGCAGCTTCGCGACCGCCTTGCCGGTGGCCTCCGTCTCGATCCTCGCGATCACCCCATCGCCGACCCACTTGGAGAGCGCCTCCAGCGGCGGCGTGCCCCGCCCGTGCTCCGGCAGGAAGACCGTCCACGGCTCATGCTCCCGCACGTGGCGATGGATGCCCGCGAGCAGGCCCCGCGCGTAGGCATTCGACGCCTCGATGACGACGGCCACGCGGCGGTTGGGTCGGGGAAGAGTGGGCATGGCTCCGTTGTATCACGGCACCCCGCCCGGCCTTCGGTCGGTGAGGAAGGCGAGCAGGTCGGCAAAGCCCTCCGGCTTGATCTGCTTCTCGAACCCGACCGGCATGAGCGAGTTGGGCGACGGCTGAAACTCGTCGATCTCGTCCCGCTGGATGACCACCCGCTTGCCTTCGGCATCGACCAGTTCAATGGCCGTCTTGCTCTCGCTGGCCAGGAGGCCAGTGACCACGCGGCCGTCGTCGGTCGATACCGTATAGGCCCGGTAGTTGCCCTCGACGGAACGGTTGGGGTCGAGGATGTGGATGAGCAGTTCGTGCGCCGGGTGCACGGCCATGCCGGTGAGGTCGGGGCCGACCTTGCCACCCTCACCCGCATGCCTATGGCACTTGCCGCACTGTTCGTTGAAGACCAGCTTGCCGCGGGCGGCGTCGCCACCCGCCCTGACGGCGGGCAGGATCGCGTCGATCACCTTCTGGCGGTCGGCATTCGGCAAACCGCCGCCGGCCGCGAGGATTTTCTTCGCCCGATCGCGGACGCCGCGGTCGGGGTGTTCGGTAAGCTTGGCCCGGTCGACGATCGGAATGTCACCGAGGCTGACCGTGCCCTTTTCCAGTCGCTCGACGAGTTGTGCCGCCCAGTGACGGTTGGCCAGCACCGTTCGCACCGCCGCCTCACGGACCTGCGGCGTGAGCGAGGCGAGCCGTTCGAGGATGGCCGCAGGTGCCTCCGCCGTAGTCGATTTCCCCAGGGCCGCGATCAATCCTGACGAGAGTTCAGGACTGGCACGGCCGCCCACGCGGGAAAGAATCGCCTCCACAACGGTCGGATCGGCCGGCCGGAGCGTCACGAGCCGTTCAGCCGACTCCGCCCGACTCGCCTCGGGCGACTCCGCCCGATCCATCTCGGCAAACAAAGCCTCGCTGATCCGGCCGATCTTCGAGTCGAGCGCCTTGGAACCGGTGTGCTGCACGAGGGTGACGAGTTGCCCCTGCGAGGCTGCCGGCAGCGTGTCGATGAGCGAGGCAACCGCCGCCTCCGCGTCGGCCCCCAGCGCCGCGGCCGTGCCCTTGGGCCAGCCACGGGCCATGCCCGCCAGCGCCGCCGCTGCCACCTCCGACTGCGCATCACGAAGCTGCACGAGCGCCGTGCCGACCGCCGCCGCATCAGCCCCGCGGGCCACGTGCTCCGCCACCCGCTCGATGAGTGCCAGCCGCCGCGGCTCGGGCTTTGCGTTCGATCCCTCGGCCGACACCAGGCTCGGCAACACGGTCGCTGCCTGCACCGCCGCCGCGCTCGTCGCGGCATCGGCGAGCACTGGATCGGTGAGCGTCCGCGGATCGGCGAGCAGGTGATTGACGAGTGTTCCCGCCTCGGCGGAGGGCGGCCATTCGCCGAGGGCCTCGAGCACCGCCAGCCGGACAAGCGGCGATGGGTCAGCCGCCACGCCTGACCCGGCCAGCGTGGCAAGCGAGCCCTGATCCCGAGGCAGCACCTTCACCGCGTTCATCCGCACGCCCGCCGACGGATGCCCAAGCGCCGAATGCGCCGTCGCGACGGCGAGCGAATCGGCCTGCGGGCCTTCGAGGCCGCCCAAGGCCTTCAGGGTCCAGAGGGCGTGGATCGCCCCGGGATTGAGACCGATGGCATCCACCGACGCATCGCGGACGAGCTCGATGAGCGGCGGCACGACATCGCGGCCGCCATCGGCTCGGCCCGCGGCCCGCTCGACGAGTTTTCGCTGGGCCCGCTCCCGCCAGAACATGTTGTCGTCGCGAAGCGCGACGACGAGTTCTGCAGGGCCCGCCTGGGCGAGCGTCTTCCGGCTCGTGCTGGGTGACTGACCGTGGACGACCCGCCAGATTCGCCCGTGCGTCTTGTCACGGAGCGGCGTGACATACGCCCCCCGCTTGCCGGTCTCGTATCCGGCCGGTGTGGGATTGTGCTGGACGATGTAGTTGTACCAGTCGATCACCCAGACCTGGCCGTCCGGCCCCACGTCGGCAGAAATAGGCGCGGTCCACTCGTCGTCGCTGGCCACGAGATCCCAGGCCATGCGGCTGGAGAAGGCGGCACCCTTCGGCATGAGTTGGAACGCCGCGACGATGTGCCCGGTCGGCTCGCAGACGAAGGCCGTGCGGTTCCAGTATTCCTTGGGATAGACCCGGGCCGTGTAGAGCCGGTGGCCGGCGGCGGCGGTGAAACGGCCGTGATGATCGACCTGCCGGATGGCGACTGATTCGCCCGGGGCGAAAGCCTTCGGCGCCAGCTCCATCAGCGGGCTGCCGGCAATCCCCGTGAGCGTCGTCGCACTCCAGCCGCGGACCCGTTCATAGACGCGGTTGGGCAGCGGCATGTGCTCGCTGGGATTGCCGTTGGCCGTCGAGCCAAACAGCAAACCCTCTTCACTGAAGCCGCATCCCCACGAGTTGTTGTTCGTGCTGCGGAGGTATTCGAGCTTCGACCCGTCGGGCCTGAACCGGTAAAAGCCGGCGCCGAACCGTAGCTTCTCGCCGGCCACTTGGCCGCTGAATCCCGAGTAGCCGACGATGCCGTAGACCCAGCCATCCAAGCCCCAGGTGAGATTGCTCGGGCCGGCGTGCGTGTCGCTCGTGCCCCAGCCACTGAAGAGCACCTTCCGCACATCGGCCGTGCCGTCGCCGTCGGTGTCTTTCAGAAACAGCATGTGCGGCGCCTGCGCCACGATCAGGCCGCCTTCATGGGCCAGCATGCTCGTGGGGATCGAGAGTTTTTCAGCGAACACCTCACGGCGGTCGGCCCGGCCGTCGCCGTCGGTATCGACGAGTGTCACGATCCGGTCGTGGCCTGCGACCGGCGCCGTAGGGTCTTCCTTCGGTGACTCCACGAGGTCGTTCGGATAATCGACACTCTCGGCCACGAAGAGCGTGCCGTCGGCGTCGAAGGCCTGCGCCAGCGGCTTGCCCTTGAGCAGCGGCTCCGACGCAAACAGCGTCACATGAAAACCCTCGGGTGTGATCGCATGCTTCCGCGACTCCTCCGGGTCGAGCGGCTTTTGCATCTGCGAGAGCGGCTCGGCCAAGGCGGCCCACTGCGTGGCGAGCGGGTCGTAGAACGGCACCTGCGCCGGCGCGTAGTCGAAGCCTTTTAGCCCCACCGGAGCCTGCGTCATCACGGGATGGTCGACCGGTTCTTCTGCAAAGGCATCCTCTCTACGGCCGGCCGCTCCAGCGCAGACGAGCAACACCACGAACACCGTCACGCCCGCCGGGTGGCTCATCGTTCCTCCTCGTGGGCCCGACCGCATCTGGAAGCCGGGGCCTGTGCACTCTAGGTGCTGTATGTCCACTCGGGGAGCTTCATGATCGCGCCCCCCTTCAGCGCCGACTCATGCGCCAGGATGCCTGTGCAGGTCCAGTTGGCGCTCTGCTTCGCATTGGGATAGGGGTCGCGGCCCTCGACGAGCGCCGTGACGAACTCGTGCACGAGGTGCGGGTGGCTGCCGCCATGGCCGCCCCCTTGCGTGAACGAGAGGTGCTGGTGGTCGTCGGCGTCGTAGACGCCGCCGGTCGTAAACCGCTGAATCGGCTCTGGGAGCAGATGTGCGAAGTCGGGCACCGACACACGCTTCGGGATCTCGGACTCTGGTTTCTTCGCCGTGTGGAGCACAGGCTCCTCGCCGTCGCAGAGCTGCCACTCGAAGCTCGCCTTCGACCCATACACGTCAAAGCTCTCGCGGTACTGCCGGGCCGTGTCGAAGAGCGAGCGGATCACCCGAGCCACGACGTCACTTTTGGCGAGCTTCACATGGGCGCTCTCGATGGCAAACGGCGAACCGTAGTGCTTGATCAGTTCCTCGCGGATCCTCCCCGATCCAAAACAGCTCACCTCCTCGGCGTCTTTCCGCTCGAGCGCCAGGCAGGGCCCGACACAGTGCGTGGCGTAGTGCATCGGCGGCAGGCCGGGCCAGTAGTTCGGCCAGCCGTCCATGTCCTGCTGGTGGCTCGCCTGCACGAACTGGATTTTCCCGAGGTCGCCCCGGTCGGCCAATTGCTTGATAAAGAGAAACTCCCGCGCGTAGACGACCGTCTCGGCCATCATGTACTTGAGCCCCGTCTTCGCGGCGAGGTCGACTATTTTTCTGCAGTCCTCGACGCTCGTGGCCATGGGCACGGTGCACATCACGTGCTTGCCCGCCTCGAGGGCCGCCAGCGTCATCGCGGCGTGGTCGGGGATCGGCGAATTGATGTGGACCGCGTCGATCTCCTTGTCCTTGAGGAGATCGGCGTAGTCGTGGTACCGCCGCTCGACGCCGTAGGCCTGGCCCACCTGGTCGAGCTTGCCCCGCGACCGCTGGCAGATCGCGACCAATTCGGCGTGGGGGTGCCTCTGGTGGATGGGGATAAACTCGGCGCCGAAGCCGAGGCCGACGAT
>JBIIGJ010000158.1:0-6459 GCA_044236455.1 Pirellulales bacterium | reverse complement strand
CTGCCGCCCCCCGCGGTGGCCCGGGCGAAGCGGATGTCGAGCGTGCGTAAATAGGTGTGCAGGCCGGCGTCCTGGATCGGCAGGATGTGGGCCGGGAAGCCCGACTCGTTGTGGTGGGAATGCCACAGGCCCGGTGGGGTCACGAACACTGCGTGCGGCTGCCAGTCGAACCGCTCACCATCCTTGATCCGGCCGTCCGGCCCCAGCGACTTCCCCACCAGCGTGTAACAGCCCGGCTTCGCGTCGACGACCAGATCGACCGCCACCGACTGGTGCCGGTGCGGGGCCTGCACCGCCCCGACGGGCAGCCGGCCGAACATCGCCCAGATGATATGCGTGATCGTCATCGTCTGCGGGAAGAGCCGGTTGCCCAGAAGCACGCTCAGCCGGTTGGCATGGGCGCTCGACGGATCGTGGATGACCGCCTCGAGCGCCTCGTGGATCGACTCCCGCTTGTAGAGCGTCGGCGCAAACTGCCGCCGGGTCGCCTCCACGCCCAGATACCGCAGCAGCGGCTCGTCGTGCACCCAGTAGAGCGCGGCGTCGTCGCCCGCCACGTGCGTAGCCCGGCTGCTGGCCGGCAGCGTGAACAGGTCACCGGCCTGCCAGGCGATCTCGTGGCCATGGCCCGCCGGCCCGCCATGTCCCTCCACCCGCGTCGTGCCCGTGCCACGCATCACGAAGAAGAGTTGGCTCGTGGCATTGGCATCGGTGATGTGGCCGTCGCCGGGACAGACATGCACGAAATTGGCACAGAGGCCCGGCGACGTGGCCGGCCCGGGACAGCCGAGGATAGCGCTCGTGTCGAGGGGCACCGTCCGCGTGATCCCCTGCTCGTGCAGGTCGGCCCCGAACCGGGCACCAGGGATCGCCCCGAGCGTGCCGTCGGCGATCGGATTGGAGGCATAGCGATAGTCGTGGAACCGGGCGGCCTCTGTCAGCCGATCGGCCGGATCATGGACAGCGGATGGCTTGGGCATGGCTCGGATCTCCGGGGGATTTTTCTGGGGAGCCTGTAGAATGCGGGGATGCATTCTACGGTTCCGACGATGGAATATCCTCCCCACCCCTCTTCTCGGATCGTGTCGCTCCTGCCGGCCGCCACGGAGATCGTGGCGGCGCTCGGATTGCAGACACATCTCGTCGGACGGTCGCACGAGTGCGACGAGCCGGCCGACGTGGCCAGCCTGCCCGCCCTGACGGCCGCTCGCATCGACGCCTCGGCCCCGAGCCGCACGATCCATGAGCAGGTCGAGCAGGTGGGCCGGGCTCTGGCCGCAACGGCCCCGCAGCCCGCCGCCGGTGCGGCCTGCACCACCGGCGGCTCCGCCGCCCTCTACTCGCTCGACATCGACACACTCGCTGCGCTCAAACCCGATCTCATCCTCACGCAGGCGGCCTGCGACGTCTGTGCGATCTCGGCCGCCGACGTCGAGGCCGCGGTCCGCAAGGCGGCGGTCGACACGCGGGTGCTGGCCCTCTCGCCCGCCACGCTTGCCGACCTGTTCTCCGACATCCTCGCCGTCGGAAAGGCGACGGGCCGGCTGGCCCAGGCCCGCGAACTCGTGGCCCGGCTCCGGGCGCGGATCGCCTCGCTGGCCTGTCGCGTACAGGCTATGGCTGAAAGAGACCGGCGGCTTTCGCCGCGCGTCGCCGTGATCGAGTGGCTCGACCCACCCATGGCCGCGGGCAATTGGGTGCCGGAGATGGTCCGCCTGGCCGGCGGCGTGGATGTGCTCGGCAAGGCAGGCGACCACTCCCACTGGATCTCGTGGGACGATGTCGCCGCCGCCGATCCCGATGTTGTGATCCTCGTGCCGTGCGGATTCCCACTCGACCGCGTGGTCATCGAAGCCGGCTCGCTGGCGGTGCGGCCACATCTGGAGCGGCTGCGAGCCTCCCGCGAGGGCCGCGTGTTCGCGATCGACGGCCACAACCTCTTCAACCGACCTGGACCGCGGCTCGTCGACTCGCTTGAAGTGCTCGCCGATCTCCTCCACCCGGGCCAGTTCGTGTTCGCCGCCATGCGGCGGTTTGCCAAGCGACTCGCGCCTGGCAACGCATGAGGTTTCCGGGATGGCGGCATACGAGCAAGTTCCCGTCGCTGCCGCTTCGGGCTTCCCGACCCGCGTGATGCAACCGCCAACGGTGCCGCACGTTTGACAGGAAGCCCCCGGCGGAAGCCGGGGGACTCCGCGCCGGATCGCCCTCGGCGACTACCGCATAGCCTCGGGCTTGATGCCCTTCTTCGCGCTGTTGAAGCCAAAAGGCGTCGGCTCGAACCTGCCCACGATCTCCACGTTGGATGCAGCTGGAATCTGGCTCTCGAGCCCCGCCGCCCAGTAGCAGCCATTCACCAGCATCCGCCGCGTGCCGGCACTCACCATATCGGTGGCCGCGCCCATGGTGGTCGTGAACACCCGGCCGGTTGGGCCGCCATTCATGCTGTAGGTCTTCGTCCACGCCACCGGCATCATCGGTTCGTTCTTCTTGGCATCCTCTCCTGTGACCACCGGCGAGTCGGGCTTCATGCCCTCGAGCACCTGCCCCAGCACGAGCGGCTTCGAGTCGCCCGGCAGCGGCAGCCGCACGCCATACACGTCGCTGGGCCCCCAGATGTCGCCATCCTTGATGCCGCGGAGGATCGGATGATCCTTGGCGTCGGGCGCGATCAGGCCCCGGGTGCTCTCATGGCCATGGTGGCCGTGATGGTTGATCCACGTCTCTCCGAGCACCTGCCGGCCAAAGCCCTGCGGCATTTTTTCACCAGTCTGCTTCCAGCCGTAGTGCGCGTAGTTCTTTCCTTCGGCCACGTTGAAGGCATGGGTTGCCGTCCGCAGACCGACCACCGGCTTGCCGGCCCGGAGATAATCGTCGATCTCCTTCATCTGCTCGTCGGGCAGGTCGCGGAAGCGGGTGGCGATCACCATCAGGTCGGCCTTCCGCAGAGCCTCGAGCCCCGGGATGTTGTCGACCTTGTTGGGGCTGATCTCGCCGGTGGCTGGATCGATCGCATAGAGCACGGTGCAGGTGAAACCGTGGTGCCGGGCGAGGATCTTCGCCAGTTGCGTGAGCGCCTCCTCGCTGCGGTATTCCTCGTCGCCGCTGACAAGCACAACCTGCTTTCCCTTCCCGGGCCCCTGCCCCCCCTCGACCACGATCCACTGATCGGCGGCATGGACGGGAGCAACCGTGAGCAGGGCCAGAAGGGCGGCCGGAAACCAGTGATGGAGGCACATGCTGGAAGTTCCTGAAGGGGCACGAATTCGACGCCGGACTCTCCCGAGTGTATTACAGATTGGCGTACAATTCGGCCTGCCTCCAGGCCCCCCTCCGACTCTTTGCCCCCATGAATCAATTTCCGCGTTTTCCCAACCAACCACGCGGCCCCGGACTGCCGGTCGGCGGCGTGCCCATCAAATGGCTCGCCCTGGCGGCGGCGAGCCTCCTGCTGGTCTCGGGCCTGGCCCGCGGCGTCTACACCGTCGGCCCCGAGAGCGTCGGCGTGATCCAGCGGTTTGGACGGTTTATCGGCACCGTCGGCCCGGGCCTGCGATTCAAGCTCCCCTTCGGCATCGACACCGTCACGATTCTGCCGGTGAAGCGGCAGCTCAAGATGGAATTCGGCTTCGGGTCGGCAGGCGCAAGCAATCCCGACCAAGCCGCCTCCTCCGCCGAACAGAACCGGGAGAGCGACATGGTGACGGGCGACTTGAACGCCGCCCACGTCGAGTGGGTCGTGCAGTACGAGATCAGCGACCCTGAGCAGTTTCTCTTCAACCACCGCGAGCCGGGCCCCACGCTCCGCGATCTCGCCGAGAGCGTGATGCGGGAGGTGGTGGGCGACCGCACGGTGGACGAGGTGCTGACGGTCGGCCGCCAGGGCATCGAAAACGACGCGATCACGAAGCTGACATCGCTCGTCCAGGAACTCGGCATGGGCCTCCGCGTGCAGCAGGTGCAGCTCAAGAACGTGCACCCGCCCGAGGCCGTCCAGCGGTCGTTCGACGAGGTCAACCGCGCCCAGCAGGAGCGCGAGCAGATGATCAACCAGGCCAATGGTGAATACAACAAGGTCGTGCCCCGGGCCAGCGGCGAGGCCGAGAAGAAGCTCCGCGAGGCGGAGGGCTACGCGCTCAAGCGGGTCAACGAGGCCGAGGGGGACGTGACCCGCTTCAAAGCCCTGCTCGAGCAGTATGAGAAGTCTCCCGACGTCACCCGCCAGCGGCTTTATCTGGAAACGATCTCCGAGGTGCTGCCGCAGCTCGGTGGCAAGGTGATCCTCGACGCCGACGCAAAGCAGTTCCTGCCGCTGATGAACCTGCGACAGCTGGATGCCGCCAAGCCGTAAGCCCGCCCGCCGCCCACACGCCCGCCACTGAAAACCATGAACAACCTCCCCATCAACCATCCGCTCCTGCAGCTGGCCCGACAGGTCGCCGACACGCTCTTCTCGCCGCTGGGCGGCCTGCTGGCCGTGGCCGCCGCGGTCTTCCTGCTCGGCTGCGCCTACACCGTCGACCAGGCGGAGCAGGTGGTGATCACGCAGTTCGGCCGGCCCGTCGGGCAGCCGATCAACGCGGCCGCGCCGGGCGCCGGCCTGCACTTCAAGCTGCCGTTCGTGCAGACGGCCAATCGCTTCGAGAAGCGGATCCTCGAATGGGACGGGCCGCCGAACGAGATGACGACCCGGGACAAGCTCTACGTCGTGGTCGACACCTTCGCCCGCTGGCGGATCGCCGATCCGCTCAAATACTTCGAAAGCCTGCGGGACGAGCGGAGCGCCCTGTCGCGGCTCGACGACATCATCGGCAGCGAAACCCGCAACGTCGTCGCCCGCCACGACCTGATCGAAGTGGTGCGGTCCGACAAGGCCCGGCAGCCGGAGCAGGATGCGGCACTGGCCGATGCGGGCACCGCGGTGGGCACGCTGCCGCCGATCGAGTTTGGCCGCAAGGAACTGGAGCGGGAGATCCTCGCGGCTGCGCGTCCGAAGGTCGGCCTCTGGGGCATCGAATTGCTCGATGTCCGCGTCAAACGGCTCAACTACAAGTCTGGCGTGATCGAGAAGATCTACGACCGCATGATTTCCGAGCGGATGCAGATCGCGGAGCGGTTCCGTTCCGAAGGCGCCGGCGAAGCGGCCAAGATCGACGGCCGCAAGGACAAGGACCTGAGCCGGATCCAGTCGGAGGCCTACCGCAAAGTGCAGGAGATCAAGGGCACCGCCGACGCCAAGGCCTCCGAAATCTATGCGACCGCCTACACGGCCAGTCCCAAGGCGGCCGATTTCTACGCCTTCGTGAAGACGCTCGACACCTATAAGGCGACGCTCGGCCGCGACAGCACGCTCATCCTCACGACCGACAGCGACTTGTTCCGGCTGCTCAAGCGGGTCGATGGCCGCGGCCCCGCGACGGGCGTTCCTCCCGTCCAGCCCGCACCGGCCGGAGAGCTTATCCGATGACAGCCAGCCGCACCCGGCTGATGGCGGCCCTGCTCGCCGCGATCCTGCCCGCCGCCGGCCATCTGGCCCTCGCGCAAGGGCCGGCCGCGAAGCCCGGCGGTGCGGCCAAGCCAGCCGGCAAAAAGATCAACCCGCTCGAGGTCAAGCGGCTCGATGCCCGGCTCGACGAGGTCCGCGAGTCGTTCCTCCGCGACACGACGAACCTGATCCTGTCGTATGAAAACCTCGGCCAGTTCGAGCGGGCCAAGACCTTGCTCGAATCGCTGCAGAAGCTCGATCCGCGCAACGAGCCGATCAAGGCGAAGCTCGGGGAACTCAACGCCAAGATCATCGAGAGCAACGAGTTCGAGGTCGAACTCGCCACGGACGAATCTTGGCAGCCGATCGGCGTTGTCGCGAAGGACCGCATGCTGCGGATTCGCGTCGTCGGCGACTACAACCTGACGGTCTCGCTGACATCGCTGGGGCCCGAGGGCCTGCCGACGGCCAACCCCGCCCAGGATCTCGTGGCCAACGTGCCGCTGGGCGCGGTCATGGGCGTGATCACGCCGGCCGGCTCGGCGGGCCAGTTCGCCGGTGGCGGCCAGAATGACAGGCCACCGCGGCCGTTTGCCGTGGGTGGCAGCTACGAAAAACCAGCGGATCGCGACGGCATCCTCCATCTCAAGGTGAACGTGCCGCCGGGTGCGCGATGCTCCGGCACGCTGAAAGTGAATGTCAGCGGCCCCGACCGGCCGTCGCCCTGAGATGGCTGCACCCGTTCGCCACATCGTGGTTGGAGGAGTCTCTCCAGGAGTTCCCGGCATGTCATCGTCGCCTTTTCATGCCCTGCGCTGGCTCTGTTCATGCCTGGCCGCCTGTCTGGGCCTGTCGCTTGCCCCGCAGGTCGCCTCCGCACAGCCGCTGCCGACCGTGCCGCACGTCGATCTCGCGCGGTATGCCGGCAGCTGGCACGAGATCGCCCGGTTGCCGAACTGGTTTCAGCGGTCGTG
>JBIIGJ010000096.1:0-13007 GCA_044236455.1 Pirellulales bacterium | reverse complement strand
TCTGCAAGGCCAGCCCACCGGCGCATGAGGTCTAAAACTGGGGAACTAGGATTCGAACCTAGACTAACTGGTTCAGAGCCAGTCGTGCTACCGTTACACCATTCCCCAAAGGAGGGGTCCCTGTCGGCGGGCCGCTTGACCAATCCGAATCGCTCTCGCCAGATCAGACAACCCGGATCGGGGCGATCCGGGTATGCTGTCGGCCGGCCGACAGCGGAGAGATTACTCCGTGGGCTCGGGAGTGGCAATTCCGGCACCCCTTTCCGTGGGCTTCGCACCAGAGCGAGCACTCAGTGGCGTTTCTTGAACTGAAATCCGGGCCCCGCAGCGGCGAACGCATCGCCCTCCGCTCCGGTCGTGTGGTCATCGGCCGCCATCCGGCCTGCGACATCGTCATCGACGCCTCCGCCGTGAGTCGGCAGCACGCGGCCGTCACGCTTCTGGAAGGGCAGGCGAGCGTCGAGGACCTTCGCAGCCGCAACGGCACGCTGCTCAACGGCCGCGCCCTGACCGGGGCGCACAAGCTTGCCGATGGCGACCGGATTCAAATCTGCGAGCAGGTGTTGGTATTCGCTTCCGGGACCCGGCCTCCGCGCGTCAGTCCGGAGCTGGATCCCGGCGCCAGTTCAATTTTTGGCTCCCAGACATCGCTGTTTGACGAGGTGGTCGAGGGTGGCGACCACGATTCCCTGATCGTCTCGCAGTTGGCGGTCGGCGAACCGGCGGGCGACGCGGCGATCGGCGAGCATGCCGAGGCCAAACTTCGGGCCGTGATTGAGCTCAACCGAGCCATCGGCTCGTCGCTTTCCCTCGACGAGGTTCTGCCCCGGCTCCTCGATGGCTTGTTCGAGGTGTTTCCCCGCGCCGAACGGGGCTTCGTGCTCCTCGCCGATCCATCGTCGCACCGGTTGCTGCTCCGCGCCAGAAAGACCCGCGGCCAGACTCAGGCGGGCCCGCTCCGGCTCAGCCTGTCGTTGATCGACCGGGTGGTGCAGTCGCGGCGGGCGATTCTCTCAGCGGATGCGGCCACCGACAGCCGATTCAATGCCAGCGAAAGCGTCGTCGACTGTCGGATTCGTTCGGTGATGTGCGTTCCGTTTCTGGGGGGCGACGGCCATGTGCTCGGCGTCATCCAAGTCGATTCGCGTGACGTGCTCAACGGCTTCGATCAGGCCGACCTAGAGGTGCTGGCGGGGATGGCCGGCCAGGCGGCGCAGGCCGTGGGGCAGGCCGTCGCCCATGATCGCCGCGTGCAGCAGGAGCAGATCAAGCGGGACC
Source organism: Pirellulales bacterium (assembly GCA_044236455.1). GTDB lineage: Bacteria > Planctomycetota > Planctomycetia > Pirellulales > UBA1268 > CAMCQY01. Next base: position 11,729 of record JBIIGJ010000096.1, on the reverse strand, counting down.
TCGAACTGGCCCACCGCGTGCAGCAGGGGCTGCTGCCGACGAGGCCGCCGGAGATCGAAGGCTACGAGGTGTTCGATTTCTACGAGCCGGCACAGCATGTGGGGGGGGATTTTTTCGCCTATGTGCCGCTGTCGGAAGGGCGATTAGCCTTCGTGCTGGCCGATGTGTCTGGCAAGGGAGTATCTGCGGCCCTCGTGATGGCAGCGCTTTCGGCCGACATCCGCTACTGCCTCGCCAGCGAGCGTGACCTCGCCAAGGCCGTGTCGTTGATCAACGAGAGTTTTCTACGCGGTGGCTGGGACGATCGGTTTGCGAGCATGGTGGTGGCGGTGCTCGATCCGCGTTCGCACCACGTCACGCTGGTGAGCGCGGGCCATCTGCCCGTCTTTCTCCGCGAGGCGTCGGGCCACGTCCGCACGATCGGCACCGATCTGGGCTGCCTCCCGCTCGGGCTCGACGCCACCCGCGGGTACAAGTCGTGCGAACTCGACCTGGCGGCTGGCAGCACGCTCGTCTTCTACACCGACGGTATCAGCGAGGCCATGGATCACGAGCAGCGGCTCTATGGCTTGGAGCGGCTGGAAGCGATCCTGGCAGGCCCGGCCGATGGGCCTGGCGAACTGGGCCGCCGAATTCTCGTCGACGTTGAGCGGCATGCGGCCGGTCAGATCCGCAGCGACGACATGTGCCTGGTTTGCGTCGGTCGGCTGGCGGCGGCCCGGCCGCCGGCAGAGTCTTCCCAGAGTCCGAGAGCCGTCCGTGGCAGGCCTTCCGTGCAGCCCAAGGCGTGAGCGGTCGATACCACTGGCAGCCACGGTATGGCCGGCAGGACCGGTTTTCGTGGCGAGAGTGTGAGGGACCGTGAATCTGGTGAGGGAAGGGGGAATCGAACATGAGCTTCTTTCAGTGGTTACGGGAAGGTGTGCGGCAGGCGGTCGTGCTGGGGCTGGCCGACGCGGTTGAGGATGTCGGCACGCGGAACCAGGGGGATGACCTGGGGCCGGCACTGGCCCAGTCGCTCCGGGAACGGCTCAGCGTCCACCGGGATGCGCCGCAGGAACCGACGATCCTTGATTCGAAGGCGTCGCCGATCGCCGCTGCCCCGGGCCGCCGCCGTCTCGGCCGCTCGCTCGACCACGCCCGCGACGGCCTCCGCAAGGCGGCTTGAGCCGCGGCGGCTGCCGTCCGACGAACTGTTCGGCCCGATGGTTCCTCCCCGCTTCCCGGTCAGCCGGGCGGTGGGAACGTTTCCTTGGGGGCGATCGGCAGCGTGACGGTGACGCTCGTCCCGTGGCCTGGCGCGCTGGTGATCGTTGGCTCGCCGCCAAGCAGTCTGGCACGCTGGCGGATCCCCTCGAGCCCGAAGCGATCGTCAGGCACCGTGGTCAGATCGAAGCCGATGCCGTCGTCCTGCACGACGATCCGCACGTCGCGTGCCCCCTGCTGTTCGAGGCAGATGCTCACGGCTCCGGCTTGGGCATGCCGGCGGACGTTTGAAAGCGATTCCTGCGCGATGCGGAAGATCGTCGTTTCGACATCGGGTGGCAGGCGGGTGGGGCCTAGGCTGTGAGTGAAGTCGACCCGCGCCACCTCGGTGCGGGCATCGGCCGCCAGTGTTTCGACCGCCTCGATGATCCCCAACTCGTCGAGGGCCGGCGGCCGCAGGCCGCTGATCAGCCGACGCGCCTCGTCGGCTGCCGCCCGCAGGAGCCGCAATCCCTCGCGTAATTCGCGGTTCTCGGTCGTACCTTCCGCGGCATGGTCGCCGGCTTGCAGGTGCATCATCGCCCCGGCCAGATATTGGGCGAGCCCGTCGTGGATCTCATAGGAGACGAGTTGCCGCTCCCGTTCCTGGATCTTGAGCAGTTTCTGCAGCAGATTCCGCTCGTGTTGCAGCGTCTTCTCCGAGGTCTTCAGCGGCAGGATGTTTTCACAGCAGACGATGATGGCGACCGGGCGGCTATCGACGAGCACGGGGCCCAGCCGCAGCGAGAAATAGTTGAGGCTGCCGTCGGGCCGGCGCACGGTCGTTTCGAGGGACCGCTCCCTGCCGGTGGTGAACACCTCCTCGATCACCCGATGCAATTGTTCGGTCGACTCCGGCATGGTGAACTGGGCCATGCTGCGGCCGATCACCTGGTCGGGCGACCAGCCGTCGTCAACACGGTTGCAGAAGCGGATCGTGCCGGTGCGGTCGATGACGATGATGTAGTCGCCCGACACGCGGCAGATCGCCTGCCAGAGCGAGGCGGTGTCGATCTGGGACGCGTCGGGTGGCTGTTCGGCCTGGTGTTGCTTGCCGTCTGGCATTGGTTGCGCTTTCCGAAAGGTCATCGCTTCGGGCGGGGAATCCGCCCCGTGGAGGAACCACCCTTCGCGCCGCGGCTGCGCGCCCCGCCCTTCCTCGTCTTGGTGGTTCCGTCCCGCAGGTCGGCGATCTGGTCGCGGAGCTTGGCGGCCCGTTCAAAATCGAGTTCGGCCGCCGCCTGCATCATCTCCGCCTCCAGGTGCTCGAGCAACTCGGCAGCGCGTCGCTGCGAGTCCTCCCCCTGCCCCACCGCCTCGAAGGCCACCGCCCGGGAGGCGGCCTCGGACTCGATCCCGGCCCGGATCTCCTTGCGGATGGTCGTGGGAGTGATGCCGTGGGCCGCGTTGTAGGCCTCCTGCAGCACGCGGCGGCGGAGCGTCTCGTCGACGGCCTGCCGCATCGATTCGGTCACCGTGTCGGCGTAGAGGATCACACGGGCGTCGACGTTGCGTGCCGACCGGCCGATGGTCTGCATCAGCGACGTCTCGCTCCGCAGAAAGCCCTCCTTGTCGGCGTCGAGAATGGCGACGAGCGCCACCTCCGGCAGGTCGAGCCCCTCGCGGAGCAGGTTTACGCCCACGAGCACGTCGAAGGCGCCCTCCCGCAGCGACTGGAGCAGTTCGACGCGTTCGAAGGCGTCGAGTTCGCTGTGCAGCCAGCGGCAACGGACCTTGCGATCCTGGAAATAGGCCGCCAGATCCTCGGCGAGTTTCTTGGTGAGTGCGGTGACCAGCACGCGATGCCCAGCCGCCACCGTCTTCTCGATCTCCCCCAGCAGGTGCGTCACCTGCTGCTTCGCCGTCACGATTTCGATCACCGGGTCGAGCAGCCCGGTGGGCCGGATGACCTGCTCCACCACCTCGCCCCCGGTGCGGTCGAGTTCCCAGGTTCCGGGCGTGGCCGACACGTAGACCGTCTGGTCGAGTTTGTTTTCCCACTCCTCGAACATCAGCGGCCGGTTGTCGAGGGCGCAGGGGAGCCGAAACCCGTGGTCGACGAGCGTCAGCTTCCGGCTGCGGTCGCCCGCGTACATGCCGCGGACCTGCGGCACGGTGACATGGGATTCATCGACGAAAAACAGGAACTCCTTGGGGAAGTAGTTGAACAGCGTTTCGGGCGTGCTGCCGGGGGCCCGACCGCTCAACGGCCGGGAGTAGTTTTCGATGCCGGGGCAGAATCCCGCTTCCATCAACATTTCGATGTCGAACCGCGTCCGCGCCGAGAGCCGCTGCGCTTCGAGCAGCTTCCCCTGCGACTTCAGCTCCTCGAGCCGTTGATCCAGTTCCCGCTTGATCTCCCCCACCGCCGCGCGGATCCGATCCTCCGGCATCACGAAGTGGCGGGCGGGATAGAAGTAGGTTTCGTCCTTCTTTGCGGCCACTTCGCCGCTGGTGGGGTGCGTGATCGCGATCGACTCGATGCAGTCGCCCCAGAATTCCACGCGGGTGGCGAGTTCGTCATACGGGGGCCAGATGTCGATCGTGTCGCCACGCACGCGAAATTTGCCGCGCTCGAGCGCCATGTCGCTTCGCTCGTACTGGATCGACACCAGCTTTTCGAGCAGGCTCTCCCGGGACAGCGTCATGCCGCTGGCCAGTCGCACGACCATCGCCCGGTAGTCGTCCGGCGACCCGAGACCATAGATGCACGATACGCTGGCCACCACAATCACGTCCCGCCGGCTGACCAAGGCGCTCGTCGCCGCCAGCCGGAGCCGATCGATCTCCTTGTTGATCGCGGCATCCTTCTCGATGAAGATGTCCCGCTGTGGGATGTAGGCCTCGGGCTGGTAGTAGTCGTAGTAGCTGACGAAGTAGTGGACGGCGTTGTGGGGGAAGAAGTCGCGAAACTCTGCATAGAGTTGGGCGGCGAGCGTCTTGTTGTGGGAGAGCACGAGCGTCGGTCGGCCGACCTTGGCGATCACGTTGGCCATCGTGAAGGTCTTGCCGGAGCCCGTCACGCCCATCAAGACCTGTGACTTCCGCCCCTCCTCGATGCCGTGGACGAGTGCGTCGATCGCCGCCGGTTGGTCGCCCGCCGGCTGGTAGGGGGCGACGAGTTCGAACACATCGGGATTGAGCGTCATGGCATCGACGGCCTGATGGTCAGGGAACCGGGAAGGGTTGCGGGACGGGCTTTGGCTGGCGGATCGGCCGCAGGTGCGGCCGCATCGCAGCGAGCGTGGCCGGGCCGATGCCGGGCACGTCCAGCAGCGCATCGAGTGAGGCGAAGGGGCCGCGCTCCCGGCGGTGATCGATGATTCTACGGGCCATCGTCGGCCCCAGTCCCGGCAGTTGGGCCAGTTCGATTTCGCCGGCCGCATTGATGTTGACCGTGAAGCGGCTGTCGACGGCCGGGGCCGTGTCGTGATGGACCAGTCTCCCGGCCAGACCGCCCGCCGACACGAACCAGACGGCCCCGGCGGCCAGGCATGTGGCCACAACGAGGGCGATCAGGGGCTGCGATCGCCCGGGCAGTAGCGAAGCGGATGTGTCGGGCGGTGCCATGTGGATTGAGGATCAAAGAGCCACTGCGGGAAGCCCGAGCCGCGGGCACGGAAGACCGCCACGACCATGGTAGCCGCATTGCCTCCCGTACGCTGTAGAATACCGGCCCGCCCCGCAGGAGTGCCCATGTCGTCCCAGACCCGCGAGTTTCGTCAGTCGCAGTGGAATGAGCACCTCGCCGCCCATGTGGCTGCCCGGGCCGTCGACTGGTTTGCTGAGGATCTGGGCCACGAGTGCGACTGGACGAGCGTTGGCCTGATCGACCGCTCGGCCCGCAGTGAATTGGACGTGGTGGCGAGGAAGCCAGGGGTGATCGCGGGGCTGGCGGCGGCCGGGATCGTGGCGGGAGTGGCCGACGCAGGGCTCGAGTGGCGCCCGCTGGTGGCCGATGCCGCGGTCGTCGAGGCCGGCGCGAGGGTCGCGGTCGTCGCGGGGTCCACCCGCAGCGTGCTCGCCGCCGAACGCGTGCTGCTCAATCTCATCGGCAGGATGTCGGGCGTGGCAACCGCCACCCGCCGGCTCGTCGATGCCGTGGCAGGCACCCCCTGCCGCGTCTACGACACGCGGAAGACCGTGCCTGGATGGCGTCTGCTCGACAAGTACGCCGTCCGCATGGGGGGAGGCTGGAACCACCGCATGGGGCTCTATGACGCCATCCTCATCAAGGACAACCACTTGGCCGCCCTGGCTGCCGCGGGCATTGCCCCGGCGGAAGCCGTGCGGCGGGCCCGCCACTTCGTCGCGGAAACCTTTCCGCCATCGCGGGCCGAGACAATGGTGGTGGAAATCGAGATCGACGACGAGCGTTCGCTCGAAGCCGTGTTGGAGGCCGGGCCCGACGTTGTCCTGCTCGACAACATGACGCCGTCACAGCTGGCTTCCTGCGTGGCCACGCGAAACGCGATGCGGTCAGGTGTGGTGCTCGAGGCGTCGGGAGGCATTCGTCCCGACACGGTGGCCGAGATCGCCCGGACCGGTGTCGACCGGGTCAGTACCGGCTGGCCAACGCACGACGCCCCGTGGCTCGACGTGGCTCTCGACTGGGGGGCGTGAAGCTTTCGTCGTGCGGCACGGTTTTGACCTTGTCTCACGGAAGGGGCGGGTGCTGAATACCCGCATTGGTTCGCCGGCTGCGGCATGCTCGTCGCCGGCGGACTTGAGGTCTCCGACCCACCTACGGTGTGCTACAGGAGGCTCTTGGGCAATCGTGGATCGCTCGTAAGTCGCAAAGTTCACCGACTCCTGCGCGTGCCTCCGACCGGCTCCTCAGCATCGAGAGTCTTCAAGACGAATGCCTGCCCAAGTGGGGACAGGTTTCGAATGTGCAGGCGGGCTCGTGCCGGGATCGTTTGGCCAACGCTTATACGCCGAGCAGACGATTCCGCTTGGTGCGGCGCTCTGCACGAAGACGGGCGCGACGCTTGGTCTCGCTGGGCTTCTCGAAGAACTCCCTGCGTCGCATCTCCTTCTTGATGCCACTGCGCTCGACCAGTTTGCGGAAGCGGCGGACCGCTTCCTGAATGCTTTCGCGTTCGCGAACCGTCAGTTTGACCATGCGTGTTCCGGATCGTCTCGGGCTGGATGGGGGAATGGCCGCGGACCGTCCCGCGGGCCCCAGAGTATAAAAATAGTCCTCCGCGGCGTCCATCCGGCCTCGGGGAGATCGCGAATTTGCGAGGGAAGCCGGGGTTTCGGGGTTTGTCGCCAGTCCGCAAACCGGGCACAATCTGCCGCATTCAGGGCATCGCTCAGCATCCGAACAGAACCGCAGAACGCATGAACGGCAGCGGACTCAGCTCGATCATCACCATCTTGACGGGTGGGGGCAGCGCCGAGGTTGGCCGCGAACTGATCGTGGCCGTGGTGGCGTTGGTGCTCTTCGTCTTCTCGGCGCCCCGAGGCCGGCGGTGGCTGTCGTGGGGCCCGATCACCCTGCTCTTGTTGTCCCCCCTGCCACTGGCGGTGGCGTGGCTGTTTCCCGACTCCGTCGACGCTCCGCGGCTGGCTGCCTTTGGCATTCGCTTCTTCCTGCTGGCATCGCTGCTGCAGTCGGTGCTGATGCTCGTCGTGGTGTCGGGGTGGGAACGCGTCGGCCGGCCCATACCGCGGATCTTTCTCGACGTGCTCCGGCTGCTCACGGTCGCGGCGGCACTGATCGCGATCCTCTTCGAGGCGGGCGTGCGTGCCGAGAACCTGTTCACGGGGTCGGCGGTCCTGACGGCTGTGCTCGGCTTTGCCCTCAAGGACACGCTCGGCAACGTCTTCGCGGGGTTGGCCATCCATGCCGAACGCCCGTTCGACGTGGGCGACTGGATCCAATACGACACCATTCCCGCCCACATCGGACGCGTCGTGGAGATCAACTGGCGGGCCACGAAGGTGATCACCCTCGACGAGGCCTACGTGATCATCCCCAACGGGCAGCTCGCGCAGGCGTCGATCCGCAATTTCACCCAGCCCGAGCCCTGGTCACGCCGGTCGCTGTTCGTGGTGGCGCCCTACGAGGTCTCGCCGCAATGCGTGCAGCAGGTCATTCTCGATGCCGTTCGGGGTAGCTTCGGTGTGCTCGAACATCCCGCTCCCTCGGTGGTCACCAATGATTTCAAGGAGCGGGGCATCGAATACTGGGTGCGGATCTTCACAGCCGACTTCGACAAGCGCGACCGCGTGGACGGCATGGCCCGCGACAGGATCTGGTATGCCTTCGCCCGACAGGGCATCGAACTCCCGGTTGCCACGCAGCAACTCCGGCTCACGCAGTTGCCGCCGCCCGTGATCGAGCCGATGTCGACGGTTACCAAACGCCGTGCCGAGAGCCTGCGACGGATCGGCATTCTCTCGGTGCTTTCGCCGGAGCAGGTTGTCCGGCTGGCGGAAGAAAACGACGAGCGGGTCTATGCCGCCGGCGAACCGGTGATCCGGCAGGGGGATGCGGGCAAGAGCCTCTTTGTCATCATGAGCGGCCGTGTCGAGGTAACGGCTTTCCAGGAAGGCATGCCGGCCGTCCTGCTGGCGACGCTCGAGGCGGGCGACTATTTTGGCGAAATGTCGCTCATGACCGGCGAGCCGCGATCGGCTACGGTCACCCCCCTGGTCGAATCCCGGCTCTTGGAGGTGGGGAACGACTCGTTTCGGAAGCTTCTCGCGGCGCAGCCCGACCTCGTGCAAGAGCTCGGGAAATCGCTGCAACGGCGTCTGGGCGAGCGGGCTCAGGCGATGACGATGGTCGATCGGAAAATGCTTGAATCACAAGACATTTTCCAGCGGATTCGCGATTTCTTTTCGATGTAACTCCCGCCCGTTCCCAACTGCCAGTACCCTACCGCACTCCAGTCCGCGGCCCTTCGAGAGATCCACAGACCATGCGTGTTGAACTGCTGAGCTCGAGCATTCCCTCGTCGGATCTGCAGTTTCTCGTGTCATTTCTCGTCAACGACGAGGTCGCCATCGATGCGGGCTCGCTGGGGCTCCTGGCCGATCTGCGGCGTCAGCAGCGGGTGAAGCATGTTTTCATCACGCACGAACACCTCGACCACATCGCGACGCTGCCGGTGTTTCTGGAAAACGTCTACGAGCCGGGGCCGGAAAGCGTGGAGGTGCTGGCGTCGCGTGAACTGCTCGACTTTCTCCATAACGACATTTTCAACGACCGGGTATGGCCCGACTTCATCGAACTGTCGCGGCCGGACAATGCCTTCATGAGCACGACGGCGATCGAGCTGTTGCAGCCGATCAGCCGGGCGGGGCTCACCGTCACGGCCGTGCCGGTGTCGCACGGAGTTGACACCATTGGATTGGTGGTCGATGACGGCCAGACCGTCGTGGCCTTTCCGTCGGATACCGGGCCGACGGAGCTGTTCTGGACGCATCTGGCGTCGTGCGATCGGGTCAAGGCGGTGTTTCTGGAGGTCAGTTTCCCGCAGTCGCTCGCCGATCTGGCCACCCTCACCGGTCATCTCTGTCCTACGACCTTTGCCGCCGAAACCCAGAAGCTGCCCCGCGATCTGGCCCGGCAGGTCCGCTGGATCGTGGTGCACCGCAAGGCACGCTACGCGGCCACGATCGCCCGCGAGATCGAGGCGCTGGGGCTGCCCAACGTGGAATTCGTCAGGCCCGGAGAGGTCTACGAGCTGTAGTCGGCGGAACGGCGGAAGCCGGGGGACTCGTGCGATCGTCAGGTTTGCGGTTTTTGTCGCGAGACCTTTCGCCGCTCGTGCTCGGAGAGCAGGATCTTCCGGAGACGGATGACGGCCGGCGTCACCTCCACCAGTTCGTCCTCCTCGATGTATTCGAGCGCCTCCTCCAGCGACATCCGGCGCGGCGGCTTGAGAAGAATGTTGCGGTCGCTGCCGCTGGCTCGCATGTTCGTGAGCTTCTTCTCCTTCGTCGGGTTGACGATCATGTCCTCGCTGCGGGCGTTCTCGCCGCAGACCATCCCCTCGTAGACCTCGTCGCCCGGCTCGATGAAGAGATCGGCCCGTTCCTGGAGACCGTCGAGCCCGAAGGCCACGGCCTTGCCTGGCAGCATCGACACGAGCACGCCGTTGGCACGGCCCGCAACCTCTCCCTCGAGTTCGCGCCAGGCCTCGAAGCGATGGTGCATGATGGCGGTGCCCTGCGTGGCGTTGAGCACGCGGGTGCGGAGGCCGATCAGGCCTCGGGCGGGGATCGAGAAGACGGCGTGGGCAAACTCTCCCCGCGAGCCCATGTGCACGAGCTGGCCGCGCCGGGAACCCGTCAGCTCCATTACCGGACCGAGCTTGTCGTGTGGCACTTCTACGACGAGCGTTTCGAACGGTTCAAGCGTCTTGTCGCCCTCCTTGCGGAGGATGACGCGGGGCTTGCCGACCGAAAGCTCGTAGCCCTCACGCCGCATCGTCTCGATCAGCACGGAGAGATGCAGGAGGCCGCGGCCCGAGACGGAAAACTGCTCCGAACCCTCGATCGTGTCGACCCGCAGGGCGACGTTTCGCTCCAGCTCCTTCATGAGCCGGTCGCGGAGATGCCTGGTGGTGAGGAACTTGCCTGACTTGCCAGCCAGCGGCGAGGTGTTGACGCCAAACACCATGGAGAGCGTCGGCTCGTCGACCGAAAGCCGGGGGAGCGGCCGCGGGTCGGCGGGATCGCAGATCGTGTCGCCGATCTCGACGTCCTCGAGCCCGCTCACGGCGGCGATGTCGCCGGCGGTGGCCTCCTCCACGTCCACGCGGCCCAGCTTGTCGAATACCTGCAGCCCCACGACCTTCGCGTTGACGAGGCCGGCGGTGGCGGTCGACCGAACGACGGGAGCCCCCTTGATGAGCTTGCCCGACTCGAGCCTGCCGATGGCGATCCGGCCGACATAGTCGGACCAGCCAAGCGTGGTCACGAGCATCTGCAGAGGAGCGTCACGATCGACGGTCGGGCCCGGGATCTTTTCGAGGACGAGGTCGAGGAGCGGCTGCATCGTGCCCTCCCGCACCGCCGGATCGTGCGACGCAAAGCCATGCCGGCTCGATGCGTAGACGAAGGGGAAATCGGCGAGGTCGTCGTCGGCCCCCAGTTCGAGGAACAGCCCGAGGATCTCGTCCAGCACCTCCAACGGCCGGGCATCGGGCCGGTCGATCTTGTTGACGACGACAACGGGGCGGAGCCGGCTTTCCAGAGCCTTGGCGAGGACGAACCGGGTCTGCGGCATCGGCCCCTCGGCCGCGTCGACGAGCACGAGCGCCCCGTCGGCCATGCGGAGCACCCGCTCCACCTCGCCGCCGAAGTCGGCGTGCCCGGGCGTGTCGATGAGGTTGATCTTCGTCCCCTTCCATTCGACGGCGATGTTCTTGGCGAGGATCGTGATGCCGCGTTCCTTCTCGAGATCGTTGGAATCGAGGATCCGTTCGCCGGAGAGCTGGCTGGCCCGGAATTGCCCGCTCTGTCGTAGCAGGCAGTCGACGAGTGTCGTCTTGCCGTGGTCGACGTGGGCGATGATGGCGAGGTTACGGATGTCGTTGCGACGGGTGCCCGTGGGGGCGGCGGATTCATGGACGGTGGGCGCGGTTGACATTGGCTGGGGAACGGCTGCGGGAGCCGCCGGAGGGCAGGAAGGATGAGAAACCGGGGGGTAAAGAATTGATTATTCAGCAACGGCGGACGATTGCATAGAGCCGTCCCACGAGTGCCGCTGAGTTTTCCCCCTTTTCCTGCACGATTGCCGCGGCTCGTAGCGGGGGTGAGGAGCCTCCGGCAAGGCTTGTCGCGGCACGCTCCGCGTTGTCCGCGGCGGTGGGGCCGGTGAACACCGCGACGAACTCATCGCCGCCGAGGCGGGCGAGGATGGTGGCATCGGCCGCTGCGGAACGCAGGCGATCGGCCCCGCGGCGGAGGCAGGCGTCGCCCGCGCCGAAGCCATCCCGTTCGTTGACCTCTTTCAGGCCGACGAGGTCGCACATGACGATGGCGAGCGGGGCCGACGCGGCTGCTGGGCTCTGGAAGAACGCCTCGAGTGCTCCCCGCGGCTCCAGTCCCGTCACGTGGTCAAGTTCCGCCAACGACCTGTGCCTCCCTGTGACGTCCTGATGCGTCGTGGCCGCCGCACCCGGTCGCCCGGAGGTGCGACGGCCGGTCCCTATGGCCCGTCGGGCATGAAGATGGAGACGAAGGGGATCGAACCCTCAACCCCCGCCTTGCAAAGGCGGTGCTCTCCCAATTGAGCTACGTCCCCGATTTTACGGCAAGGCCCGGCATCCTGCCGACCTTGCCTTGGCGACCGCAGGCCGCTGGTTCTGCGCCCGGCATCGTGCCGGGCAGTGTGTGTGGCATGGCGATGTTATGCGGAATCGCCCGGCGTTGCCGGGCTGGACCGCGGACACAGACTCCGCTTCCGCGGCCGGGACCGCGGACTCGGACTCCGCTTCCGCGGCCGGGACCGCGGACTCGGA
>JBIIGJ010000116.1:0-9722 GCA_044236455.1 Pirellulales bacterium | reverse complement strand
CGCTTCCGCGGCCGGGACCGCGGACTCGGAATGCGCGCGCCAAGATTCGAACTTGGGACCTCTACCTTATCAGGGTAGCGCTCTAACCAACTGAGCTACGCGCGCCAAGGTTGACGGCGTCTCCCGGAGCGTCTGCACCAGGGGAGGCGGCGTCGAGGGGTAAAGTGTAGATGCACTGGGGGCGTTTTCAAAGGGGGCACGGCCGTGAGCGGCGACGGCTGCGGCTGAAAAATGGGGCAGGCGCCGCACGGCGTTCCGGCTAGGTTGTGGCGATACTCCAACCAGAGAGGAACGAGATCATGTCGAGGACTTCTGTCGCTGCCCCCCAGGCTCTGTTTTTCGGTGCTTTTCGGTCGCGGTTGCTGTCGGTTTGGGCGGCAGGCTGCCTCGGGCTCATGAGCCTCGTGGGCGTTTTGGAGGCCGCCGGCCCCACGGTGGAATATGCCCTGGGACTGCGTCCCAGCCAAAAAGACGTCGACTACGACCGTCCGGAAGGGGACGCGGCGAAGAACGCCACGATCAAGACCGAGAAGTCTGCGGGAGCGTCGGCATTCGTTGTCCGCGGGACGAACGGCGAGATCCTGCGGGTCTTTGCCGACACCAATGCCGATCGGGTCGTCGATCGTTGGAGTTATTATAAAGACGGCATCGAGGTGTTTCGTGACATCGACTCCAACCACAATACCAAAGTAGATCAGTCCAGGTGGCTCAATTCCGCCGGCAGCCGGTGGGGCGTCGATGAAGACGAAAACGGCGCGATCGACTCCTGGAAGGCGATCTCTCCGGAGGAGGTGTGCAGGGAACTGGTGGAGGCCGTCAAGTCGCGCGATGCCGTGGCTTTTCAGCGGTTGCTGCCCACCAAGGCCGAGCTGGAGGCAGCCGGCTTCGAGGGGCAGCGGCTGGCCGAATTGGTCGAACGCGTGGCCGCGGCTCCCGCTGAATTCGCCCGCCTCGCCGCCGCCCAGAAGCAGCTCGGCCCAGAGTCGAGGTGGAGCACGATGATGACGCCCCAGCCGGCGGGCACGCTGCCGGCCGGGAGCGATGGCGTCGTCAAAGACGTGCTTGCCTACGACAGCGTGATGGCCATTGTCGAAAATGGGCCGCGGAGTGGCCAAGTCTTTGTGGGGTCCCTGGTGCGCTGTGGTGATGCATGGCGGCCGGTGGCGGCGCCGCAGTTGTCGGGCGAGCAGGGCGAGGTCGCCGAGGCGGTCGGCTTCTTCACGCCGCGGGCGAGTTCTGGTCAGCAGTCCGACGCGAGCCCCCAGTCGAGTGAAAAGCTCAAGCCCCTGCTGGCCAGGCTCCGCGATCTGGAGGCGAAGCTCGCTGGCGCCGATGCTGCGAGCCGCGCGCAGCTCGCTGGGGAGCAGGCTGTGATTCTTGGCCAGGTAGTGGAGGCCAGCGAGGTGGCCGAGCGGCCATTCTGGGTGCGACAATACGCGGAGACCCTGGCTGCCGGGGTGCAGGATGGCTCGCTTGCCGATGGCATTGCCAGGCTGGAGCAGATGTCCAAGGCCGTGGCCGATGATGAATCACTGGCCGGGTTTGTCATGTTTCGCCTGGCCCAGGCCAGGTATGCCGCCAACATGCAGCAGCCGGGTGTCGACATCGACAAGGTGCAGGCCGCGTGGCTGGAGGAATTGCAGGCCTTTGTCACCCAGTATCCCGCTTCGCCCGACGCCGCTGAAGCAATGCTTCAGATGGGCATCGCCGACGAGTTTTCCGGCAAGGATCGGGAGGCGCTCGAGCGCTATGCGGCCATCGTGAAGAGCTTCCCGGAATCCGTGCCCGCGCGGAAGGCCCGCGGGGCGGCTCGTCGGCTGGAGAGTGTGGGCAAGCCCCTGTCGCTCTCGGGCGTGGCGCTCGACGGCAAGCAGGTGTCGCTTGAGTCGCTGCGTGGAACTCCCGTGCTCGTGCATTACTGGGCCACCTGGTGCGAGCCGTGCAAGGTGGATATCGCACAGATCCGGGAGGTGGCGGCGAAGTATGGCCCGAAGAAGTTTGCCGTCGTCGGGATCGCGCTCGATTCCGACAGGTCGCAGTTGGAGAAGTTTCTGAAGTCCAAGCCGATCGCGTGGCCTCAGCTCCATGAAGCGGGGGGGCTCGACGGCCGTCTCGCGGAGGAGCTGGGGGTTTTGACCCTGCCAACGATGATCCTGCTCGATGCCGAGGGGAAAGTCATTGACCGCAACGTGGTGATTACTGAGCTCGAGAAAAAGGTCGATGCGTTGCTCGAGGGCAAGTAATGGCGTTCATTGCGGAGCGAAAAAACTGGCTTTGCGGGCATGGGCGGCCATTCGCTAGTGTCCGCGCATGATGCTGTTCGCTGTCGCCCTCAGTCCGCTGCTGTGTACCCTGGGTCTGCTGCAGATTCTGGGTATCGTGGCCGCCTCCTCCGCCAGGCTCGCCGAGGGCACCCGCTATGAGCGGGGCGGGCAGTGGCTCTGCCTGCTGTCGCTTGTCGTCATGGGGGGGCTCTGCGGCTGGAGTCTGCAACTGGGGCCGGGCGTGAGTGCCGCTTGCGCCGTGACGCTCACGCTCATGACGCTGATCGCCATCATGGACTTTCAGTAGTGCCGCCTGGGCTGCGCGGTGGCGTTCGGGCGATCTCCGTTGCCTAGTCTGCCCTGCCTGCGCGGCTTCGCCGGTCTGACCGGCGTTTTCGTTGGCGACGGAAAAAAACTCCTCTTCGGCATGGTCGTGCGCCGAAAAGACTCGGGAGGAAGGTCGGCACTCGTGCCCGTCTCCTTCCGAAAGGGCCTTCAGCAGCTCTGAGCCACAGGCCGCAGTCGAATCGATCCAAGGAGCCATGCATGTCCATTCTGAGATCCGCATTCGTGATGGCCGTGGTCGGCACATCGTTCGTTCTGCCGGCGGCACGGGCCGATGACCTGGCGGGGACCGTGGCCGCGAAGCTGCGGGAATCAGGTTCGTTGGCCGGATACCGGGTCAACGTCAAGGCAAAGTCGGGCACCGTCTGGCTCGAGGGGCGGGTTGCCGATCAGAAACAGCTGGCTGCTGCCGTAAGCCTCGCCGAGAATACGCCGGGTGTGGAGCGGGTGGTCAATCGCCTTGCCATTGGCAAGCAGCCGGATGCTCCAGCTCGGACTCCGGCGCTCGGCATGCCGTCGTCAGCGTGGGGGGTGGTCGGGATGCCCAAGTCCGCAGCCACCCAGCCCGCTGCGACGGCGACGTCTGAGTCAGCCCAGCCTGCCGCCGAAACCAAGCCTGCCTCTCGCGGCCTGCTCGCATTTGGCGGTCAGGAAGCCTCGGTGCAGCTCGCCCAGGCTCTGACGCCATCGGCGAAGGCTCAGGCCGCTCCCGCGGTTCGTCAGACCTCGAACAATCCCCGTCCGTTCGCCACGTCGACGGCACGGGCCATGCCGCCTGCCGGCCAGCCCGGGCCTCAGCAGGGCCGCGATCCCAGAATGGCTATGCGAGGCCCTGTGCAACGCACGGCGATGCGGGGTGGCATGCAGGGCGACCCGATGCATCTGCCTCAGCCCGGCGGATATGAGGGTCCTGTGGCAGACGGCCAGATGGTTCCGGGTTCGATGAGGATCGTCGAAGGCGGTCCGGTCGGTGGCCCCCAAGGCGGTGGCTATGCCAATGGCGGGCCCGCTGGGGCAGGTGGCCATGCCGGTGGCGGTCCGGGGTATGCCGGTGGGCCGATGCCCATGGGTGGCACGGGCGTCGGCATGCCTCCGATCCCCGGCCGGGGCGACGGTCCCAACATGCCCAACTACGCGTGGCCCAGTTATGCCGCCTCCCCCAACGTTGCCGCCGTCCAGTATCCCACCCAGTATTCCCCGACGGCCTGGCCGTACATCGGCCCCTTCTATCCCTACCCGCAGGTGCCACTGGGCTGGAGACGGGTTTCGCTCGAATGGGATGACGGGTGGTGGTGGCTCGACTTCGACGAGCGGCATATCCACAGCCATCACCGCTAGTCCGCATCTGGACAGTACGAGCTGATTGGAAACAAACAGAGCCACTCCCCAGCACTCGCTGGGGAGTGGCGTTTTGTTTTCAGCCCTCAGTCAACCGCGCCCGCCACTCTTTTCTGCCCAATCCGGAAAATCCACAAGTTGCGGGGCCGCAAAGTCGATACATCCTGCAGGGTCGGTCTCCCGACTGCCGCCAGATCACTGCAGGAGGTTTTGTCCATGAAGTCTCGAGCACGGTTCGTATCGCTGGCGTTGCTTCTGGCAGTGGTTTCGGCGACGCAGGGCGGTTGCTTCTGGCTTACCGCCAAAGGACCGAGTCTCGGACCGTTGGCCATTCCGATTCCTGTGCCCGTCTACATTCAGAAACAGAAGGAAGACCAGTTCTGGAACTACGAGCGGTATGAACGTGTTCCGGTGCTCGGCCCCATTCCGCCGGGCGGTCCGTGCGAGGCACTCGACGAACCGAGCGACGACGAGGTGATGCGGGCCCTGGAGAAGGCCCGTCCCGTGCAGGGCAATTGGCCGTTCCTCTACGAGATCCAGCGGAATCACGTGCGGATCTCGAAGTGCAAGATCGCCGACTACATGGATCCGCCCCGCCACTACCCGCTCGCCGGGCCTGCCCAACTCCACCATGCCCACTACAAGTGCACGATCTACTTCCAGGAAGTGAAGCGGATCGGCTGGCCCGTGCCCCACACGCTCGTCGACGAAGACTGCCAGGAAGTCGTCTATATCGACCACGATCACATGCACATGGTGGGCGACGTCGACACCGGTTGCGACGCCAACTTCTAGTGGCGGACTGCCGAGGGGGGCGTGCCGGGCGGGCTCCCCGAACACGCTCCGCTCGCTCGGCGGCTCGGCGGTTGCGTCGGGGATGATGGTGGGCCTTCTACGCCGAGGCGCCTGATGCTCGCTTCGGTGTTCGGGGAGCCCGCCCTCGTCGATCGGCATGGCAGGATGCCATGCGCAGCACCAGCGACCTGCGGTCGCCAAGCGGCTGACTGAGGACGGGCATCCGCCCGTCGGAGCAGCAGGATGCCGTGTTTTGCGTGAAGCCAGCTCGCTTCGGTGTTCGGGGAGCCCGCCCTGGTCCATGACTGCTTCGTATGCACAAAGCCGTGCGGGATGTGCCGGTGGGTGGGGCCTTGATGGTGGGGCTCGTTGGTGGGGGCCCGGTCTGACGATGATTCCGACGGTGGGCGGACGGTTCCAAGGGAATGGAATCACGCGGCCCGCCTGATCAGGCGGGCCTGCCACCCATGACGGCGCGAGGGCGAACGATCTCAGTGCGCACGACACGGCAGACGCCTCGGACGGCCCGTCAGGCTGGGCTGTGGGTGCTCGTTCTCGCCGTCGCCTGCATGTTTCCACCAGCGGTCGGCCTGGCCCAGGGGCCGCGGCTCTGGGCCGGATCGGATGCTGCCGTTGCCGGTGGTCGCGACACGGTCCGCGTGGCGGCGGCGCCATCACCAGCGGCAGAACCGTCGCCCGTTGAATCACGCCCCGCGGGCGACACGCTCATCCCCACGGGCAACCTGCTGGCGACGATCCGCGACGGTGGCATCCTGATGGTGCCGCTCCTGGGATGCTCGTTTGCGCTGGCCGTGTTTGGCATCGAGCGGCTGGTGAGCCTGCGGACCGGCCGGGTCGTGCCGCGGCTGTTCGCCACCCGGTTCATCGAGCAGTTGCAGTCGCGACAGATCAGCCGTGGCGAGGCGCTCGACGCCTGCGAGGAAAACGGCAGTCCGGCCGCGAAGGTGTTTGCGGCCGCCGTTCGCCGCTGGGGCAGGCCGGCCGTGGAGATCGAGCAGGCTGCCATCGATGCGTGCGAGCGTGAGGTGAACCACCTGCGCCGCTACCGGCGGGTGTTCAACGGTGTGGCCACGGTGGGGCCGCTGCTGGGGCTCCTGGGCACGGTGTTCGGTCTGATCCGGTCGTTCAACGACGTCGCCGGCGCCGGCGCGATGGGCCGGCCCGACCTGCTGGCCCGCGGGTTTGGCGAGGCGCTCATCACGACCGCGATGGGCCTGCTCGTGGCCATTCCCGCCATGGTGCTCCACTGGTTTTTCACCAGCCGCGTCGACCGGCTCGCGATGCGGCTCGACGAGACCTGCCAGCAGGTGATCGACGAGATTTCGCAGGAGGGGCTGGGCGAAGGGAAACGCCGCGCCGCGGGGTGAGCCATGCCGTTGGTACGACTCTCCGACGACGAGGAACCGGCGCCCAACCTAGCGCCGATGATCGACGTTGTCCTCGTGCTCACGATCTTCTTCATGTGCGCCACGAAGTTTTCGGGCGACGAGCGGAAGTTCGACCTCGATCTTCCTCAGGCCGGCAGCGCCGCGGCGGTGGATGGCAGCCGTCCGGAGATCCTGGAAGTGGAGGCATCGGGCGGGCTGCGGCTGGGAGGCGATGACGTCGCGATCGCCGAACTCCCGGCCCGGCTGGCGGACCTGCGAGCAGGCCGGCCCGATCTCGCCGTGATGATCCGCGGCGAGAATGCCGTGCCGCACGGACGTATGGCGGAGGTCTACGAGGCCTGCCGGACCGCAGGGGTGACGAAGGTGGCGATCTCGGTGCGGCCGAAGGCGGGCAACGGCGGCACCACCAGAAGGTGATGGTGGCCGGCCATGCACACGAGCGCAATCGTCTGGGCGGTGGTGGCCGTTGGCGGCGCAGGGGCCGTCGCGGTGATCGTGCGCACGAAGTGGCTGCAGTCGCACACGCTGCCGAAATGCGTGCTGCTGTCGGTGGTGCTGCACGCGGTGGTGGCGGCGGTCTGCACCTGCCTCGGGGGGCTGTCGCCTGCGTCGTGGGGGCAGAGTGAGAGCGGACCCATGACGATGCTGGTCGTGACCGCCGAGGAGCCGGCTGAGGACCGGGTGCCGGCGGATGCGAACTCTTCGAACGCGGCGGATTCCATCGACTCTTCCGATGCGGAGGCCACCACCGTCAGTACGCCGGCCGACGAATCAATCGCTCCGCCGGTGGATCACGTGCCGCTGCTGGAACTGGCCAAAGGGGACGAGGCCACCGAAGCAACCGTACTCGTGGAACCGGAGCAGCAGGAGACAGTGGCCGCGGAGGCGGCATCGGCTGCCCCCGCGACGGACCCCTCCCCTGCCCTGCCGGCGGCTGACGCGTCGTTAGTCACCCGTGCTGTTCCGGCGGTCTATGCCGACCGTGTGGCGGGCCGGCGGGCTGCGGCCGCGGCGGCCCGTGGTGGCTCGCAGGACACCGAGCGGGCGGTGCAGGCAGCGCTCGTCTGGCTGGCGGCGGCGCAGTCGAGCGAGGGGCGTTGGGATGCCGCCCGCCACGGCGGCGGCGTGGAGCGAGCCGTGCAGGGGCATCATCGCCATGGTGCCGGGGCGAAGAGCGACCACGGCGTGACGGGGCTGGCGCTCTTGGCGTTTCTGGGCGCGGGCAACACACACCAGGACGGCGGCTACTCGGAGACCGTGTCTCGCGGTCTGCGGTTTCTCGTGGAGCGGCAGCGGGCCGACGGCTCACTCGCGGGCGATGCCGAGTTCTTCGCGGCGCTCTATTGCCACGGCATGGCCGCGATCGCCGTGGCGGAATGCTGCGCGATGACGGGTGATGCGTCGCTGCGGCCGCCGCTGGAAAAGGCGGTTCGCTACACGCTCTCAATGCAGAGTCCGGCCACCGGTGGCTGGCGGTATGCCGCGGGCGACAAGGGAGACACGAGCCAGTTGGGCTGGCAGGTGATGCTGCTTGCCAGTGCCCGGCAGGCCGGGGTGGGCGGTCTGGAGGCGGCGGAGACTCGTGCGGCGGCATTTCTCCAGAGTGTCTCGTCGGGACGGGCCGGTGGCCTGGCGGCCTATCGAATGGGAGAGCGGCCGAGTGTGGCGATGACCGCCGAGGCGTTGGCGAGCCGGTTATTTCTCGGCATGCCGGCCGACCACCCCTGCGTCGCCGAGGCGGTCGATCTCCTGGCCAAAACGCCACCCCACAGCAGCAGCCCCAACGCCTATGCCTGGTACTACGCCACGCTGGCTTCGTTTCATGCCGGCGGGCCGCAGTGGGAGGCGTGGAACAGGCAATTGCAGGCGGCGATCCTGCCGCTGCAACGTCGCGAGTCGAGCGGGCTCGACGGCAGTTGGGATCCCGACCCGGTATGGGGTGGTCACGGCGGCCGCGTCTATTCGACGGCCATGGCCGCGATGACGCTCGAGATCTATTACCGGCACTTGCCGATGCACCGGCGAACACCGCCCGTGGCCACGGTGCCCGGCCAGCCGCCACGGTGAAGTCCGCCGTGTTGCCGGCACAATCGGCATTCTCCGGGCAACAGGAATTTGACCCACAGACCCGCGGGGTTAGACTTGATTTGTCAGAACCTTTCTTCAGCATGGAGAGCCATCACGTGACGCCGCTGCTTGCATTCATGGGCCTCGGAACGGTCGAGTTGATGATCGTTGCCGGCGTGATCCTGCTCCTCTTTGGCTCGCGGTTGCCGAAAGTGATGCGATCGCTCGGCGAGGGGATCGTGGAATTCAAGCGTGGCGTGCAGGGCATCGAAGACGATCCACACGCGTCGCATTCTGGGAATGCCGGTCACGGCGACCGATCCCATGATTCCGGGCGTGTCGAGAGCCATCGCTGAGCGAATGGCGGCTTGTTGGTCGCACTTCTTTCCTGAAGCCTGAAAGCGGCATCCATGTTTGGATTGGGGCCTGTCGAAATTGTGGTGATTGGCGCGCTGGCGGTGATGCTTTACGGCAAGAAGCTGCCTGAAGTGGGCCGGTCGGTGGGCCAGAGCATCGCCGAACTGCGGAAGCAGTGGGCCACGATCTCCCGTGATCTGGACGTGTCGGCCCATCTCGAAGGGCGGGAAGTACGGCCGGCCCGTCCGGCCCGGCGGTTTGACGACGAGGTGGTCGGGGCCGCGAGTGTTTCGGCGCCCCGGTTCGATCCGCCTGCTGATCCGCCCTCGGCGTGAGGGCGGCGCATGATCGTGTCACGCAAGTTTGCCTGGGCCTTCAGGGCCGTGATGCTCGTGGCGGTTGCCGCGCCATCTGCTGTCGTCTTGGCGGCGGACAAGGAAGAGGCGATCAGGGCCGATCGCGCACTCCTGGCTGGCGAGTGGCGAGTGGTCAGCATCGAGGCCAACGGCAACACGAATGCCGATCCGGTGATGGCTGGTGTCACAATCGTCAACGGGCTCGACGGGAAATGGAGTCTGTTGGCCAACGGAAAAGCCATCGCCGAGGGAACGAGCGTGATCGATCCGACGAGCAGCCCGAAAACCATCGAACTCAAAGGCAGCCGCGGCTCGGTCAAAAACGCCCGTGGCACGCATTACCGCGGCATCTACGAGGTGCACGAGACCACCCGCCGGATCTGCTTTGTGCCAGCCGACAAGCCGGTACCGGAGTCGTTCGCTGGTGGGCGCGAGACCGGGCAGATTCTCGTGACGTTCGAGAGGGTCGTGTTTGAGTAGGGTGGTTGGGGCGTGCCCAGGGTGGTGGCCCTGCTGGGTTGTGCTGGGGCGATACATCCCTGGAGCGAGCGGGCGCCAATCGGTCGTCCTGTGGTTTTCTGACGGTTTTGTCGTTCATCGAGGACATTGTCGGCCCTTCCCGGCGAGATATCCTTCGGGTATCTTTGCGGTCGGAAGCGAAGTTTCATCAGGTTGAATTTCAGGTTCGACCGGAATGATTCGGCGATGGTTTCGGGCAGCTAGCTCAGTTGGTTAGAGCGCTACGTTCACACCGTAGAGGTCACAGGTTCGAATCCTGTGCTGCCCACTAG